>CAZXRA010000264.1:0-31256 GCA_964643485.1 uncultured Iamiaceae bacterium
GGGGTGGGGCGCGTGTCGCCCAACCGTTGGGTGCTCGCTCGGGCTCCGCTCGCGGGCGCTCGCCCCGGGGCTGCGCTCGGCTGCGGTGGGGCGACCCGCGCCTTCCCCAACTCCCGCGTCGTCGTCTCGGCGCGTGATGGGCCGGACCGTCGTTGGCTCGCTGGGTGATGAGGGCTGGCGCTCGTCACGTCGGTGGACGTCTCGGGCCTCTGGCCTGCTCGACTGCCTCGCCTCTCGTATCGAAAGGTCACTCCGCTACCGCATGGGTGGAGGAGTGACCTTTCGATGTTCTCGGGGAGGGTGACCGGCTCGGGTGGACGGGGGTCGGTCGCAGTGGGGAGGATGGCGTGATGCCGTTCTGGGTGCGGGCCGCCTTCGCTCTTGTCTTGGCGCTCGTCATCATGCGGATCGGCATCGGCGTGCTGCGGGGCATGGCCCAGCCGGTGCCCGAACCGCCCCCGGCGGGGGAGCTGCGGAAGGTCAAGCTCCGCTACCGGTGCAGCCTGTGCGGCACCGAGGTGCGGATGACGACAGCCGTCGACAGCGACCCGGAACCGCCCCGGCACTGCATGGAGGACATGGACCTGCTCGGGGCGGCCGACGAGCTCTGAGGGGTCCGGCCGGGTTGTCCACACCTGTGGATGAGCCTGGGGAGGGTCACATCGATGTAACTCACCCGTTACCCCCGTCACACCTTGCCCGAGATGCGCGCGGTCGGTGTGGACAGCGGCGCGGAGCCGCTACGGAGCGCGCGAAGGCCCAGGTCAGGTCTAGCGCAGCTGGGTCGCGGTGAGGATGCCGCCGAGGATGAGGGCCAGGCCGATCCCCAGGCTCAGGGGGCGTCCGCCCCAGACGACGTAGGTGAGGAAGATCACGACCATCCCCAGCCCCAGGAAGATGAACATGAGGGCCCCCACCCAGGACGGGCTCTCGATCTGGGACCGGGGGATGGGGGCCGTGTAACGACTGGCCTCGGCGGCCGCCGCCGCCTTCTTGGGGTTGCCCGATCGGGCCGCCGCCGTCCGGGCCGCCTTGCTATCGACGCCACCGGTGCGCTTCGACGGCTTGGGCACCCCCTTGGTGCGGGCCGCCCGGCTGGCACTGGCCCCGGTGGGATCGTCGCTCGTCGCCTTGCCCGTGGCCCGGACCCGTGCCTTGCGGCCCGTTGGGTCGTCGCTCGTCGCCCGCACCCCACCCGTGTCCTCGTCCATGCGGGCCGAGGTGGCGGCCCGGCGGGCCTCGACCTCGGCCCTGAGCTCCTCGGGGGTCTTGGTCGGGGTGGCTTCGGCGGCGTCGGGCGCGTCGTCACCAGGAACGTCGGCGTCGGCGTCGCCCGCCGGGACGTCGGTCTCGTCTGTCGGCTGGGACTCGGGCATGGCCCGGGAGGATAGGGGATGGCCGCCGTCCGGCTCTATCGCCTCTCGCCCGAGGGGGATGGACCGGTAGCCTCCGGGCCCCATGGGCACCCGCGTCCTCGTCGTCGACAACTACGACTCCTTCGTCTACAACCTCGTGCAATACCTCGGAGAGCTGGGCGCCGAGCCCGAGGTCGTCCGCAACGACGAGATCACTGCCGCCGAAGCGGTGGGACGCCGACCCGACGCCGTGCTGATCTCGCCCGGTCCCGGCACCCCGGCCGACGCCGGCATCTCCAACGACGTGATCCGGGCCTTCACCGAGCAGCGCGTGCCCGTGCTCGGCGTCTGCCTCGGCCTCCAGTGCATCGGCGAGGTCTTCGGTGGGACGGTGGTGCGGGCCCCGCAGGTGATGCACGGCAAGACGTCGTGGGTCCGCCACCAGGGCGCCGGAGTGTTCGCCGGCCTGCCCGAGCCGCTGGAGGCCACCCGCTACCACTCCCTCGTGGTCGACCGGGCCACCGTGCCGGCCAGCCTGGAGATCACGGCCGAGACCGACGACGGCCTGGTGATGGGGCTACGCCACCGGGACGCGCCCACCGAGGGGGTCCAGTTCCACCCCGAGTCGATCCTCACCGTCGGCGGGCACGACCTGCTGCGCACCTTCCTCGCTCAGACCCAACCGGCGGTCTGAGCGCCGGGTCCGCCGTCGAGCGGCGGGCCCCGGGGTCAGCCGCCTGTCGGCGCCGAGGTCGTCGACGACGAGCTGCTCGAGGAGCTGGAGCTGCTGCTCGAGCTGCTGGAGCTGCTGCTCGACGAGCTGGAGCTGCTGCTGCTGGAGCTGCTGCTCGACGACGACTGGGTCGGGGGGGGAGGTTGCGTCTCCGTGGTCGGCGGGAGGCCCTGGGAGACGACGAGCAGGATCTCGGTGTCGACGGGACGTTCGGTCTCGGCGGCCGGGGTCTGGCGGATGACGTCGCCCTCGGGCACGTCCTCGCTGAAGTCCGGCACGACCGGGGCGATGTTGGTGAAGCCGTCAGCCTGGAGGACCCGGGTGGCGGCCTGGACGCTCATCCCGACGACGTCGGGCACCGGCCTGACCTCGGCATCGGGGAGGCCACTCGACACCACCAGCCGCACCAGGGTGCCCTCGTCGTGGGTCGAGCCCGCCGACGGGCTCTGGGAGATGACGGTGCCCTCGGGCACGGTCTCGCTGGCCTGCTGGGCGGGGGTGAGCTCCACCTCGAAGCCGGCGTCCTCCAGCGTCTCGCGCGCCTCCTCCAAGGGGCGGTTGACGACGCTGGGGACCTCGGTGCCGGACTCCTCGCTGATGCCGAGCAGGGAGGCGAAGGCGAAGAGCAGGCCCCCGAGCACGGCCAGGAGGATGACGAGGAGCAGGACGTACCACCCCGTGCGTGAGCGACGGGCCTGCTCGTAGGTCGGGGTCGTGCCGGTTGGCTCGGCTGGTGGGGCAGGGGTGGGGGTCGGAGGGACGGCGCCGGTGGCGCCGGTGCGGGCCGCCCCGGCCATGACGGCGCCCGCGGCGGCACCACCGGCGGCGGCGGCCACGACCGTGCCCGCCGTGGCCCGCACCGGCTGGCCCTCGGTGAAGCGCCGCAGGTCGGCCCGGAGGGCATCGGCGTCGGGGTAGCGGTCGGCCGGATCCTTGGCCAACAGCTTCAGGGCGATGGCCTCGTAGGCATCGGGGACGTCGGGGAGCGGGGCGGGGGCCTCCTGGACGTGCTTGTAGGCCACGGCGATGGGGCTGTCGGCCGTGAACGGGGGCTTCCCGTGGGCCATCTCGTACATGACGATGCCCAGTGAGTAGAGGTCGCTGCGCTGGTCGACGTTGTGGCCCTGGGCCTGTTCCGGGGAGAAGTAGGTGGCGGTGCCCATGACCGAGCCGGTCTGGGTGAGGTTGTCCTCGGCCGAGGCGGTCATGGCCCGGGCGATGCCGAAGTCGGCCACCTTCACGTGCCCGCCGTTGGTGATCATGATGTTGCCGGGCTTGACGTCCCGGTGGACCACGCCGTTGCGGTGGGCGAAGCCGAGGGCGGCGGCCACATCGGCCGCGATCCCGGCCGCCGTCTTGGGGGGTGGGGTGCCCTGGGTGCGGAGGATCTCCGACAGGCTGCGCCCGTCGATGTACTCCATGACGATGTAGTACGTGCCCCCCTCCTGGCCCCAGTCGTAGACGCCCACGATGTTGGGGTGGCTCAGGTTGGCGGCGGCCTGGGCCTCCCGGCGGAAGCGGGCCACGAACGCCGGGTCGCCGGCGAACTCGGGGAACAGCACCTTGACGGCCACCGGCCGGGCCAGGAGCAGATCCTGGGCCAGGAACACGTCGGCCATGCCGCCGCGGGCGATGCGGCGCTGGACCTCGTAGCGGCCGTTGTACGTGGGGTGCTCGTCGCTCATGGGTTCCTCATCCTCCGCCCTGCTGAGCTCGGGTGGCCAACACCGCTTCCATGACGGCCTTGGCGATCGGGGCGGCGACTCGGCCGCCAGTCTGCTCGCTCGCTCCCTCCTGACCCTCCACCATCACAGCCACCGCCACCGTGGGGGGCTGGTTCGGGGGGCCGGCGAAGCCGATGATCCAGGCATGGGAGCGGGGCGGGTCGGTGCCCAGCTGGGCCGTGCCCGTCTTGCCGCCGACCTCCACCCCGGGGATCTGGAGCCCGGTGGCCGTGCCGTTGCGGGCCACCTCCAGCATGCCCCGACGGACGACGTCGGCCGTGCCCGGGCTGACGGCTCGGCGCCACTCCGACGTCTCGTAGGTGTCGACGACCTCGCCGTCCTCGTTGGTGACCTGCTGCATGACGTGGGGGGTCATGATCGAGCCGCCGTTGGCGATGGCCGCCGCCACCAGAGCCATCTGCAGCGGGGTGGAGCTCACGTCGCCCTGGCCGATGGCGGCCCGGGCCACGGGGCCGTTGCCCTCGTTCTCGGGGAACTCCGTGGGGAACGTCGATGCCTCGGCCCCGGGCAGGTCGATGGGGGGCGTGTCGTTGAAGCCGAAGGCCTCGGCCCCTCGGGCCTGGACGGGGCCGGTCAGGTCGACGCCCATCTCGGCGAAGCCCGTGTTGCACGAGACGCGCAGCAGCTCGAAGAGGCTGCCCCCGCAGGAACCGCCGCCGGAGTTGCGCAGGCCCCGGTCGGTGAAGTCGATGTCGAACTCGCTGCGCACCTCGTAGACCGGCTGGGCCTCGGTGACCGCGCCCCGTTCGACGCCGGTGGCCGCGGTGACGACCTTGAAGGTGGAGCCGGGGAAGAAGATGTCGCGGTAGGCCCGCATGCGCAGCGGGGTCTCCTCCGAGGCGTCGAGGTAGGCCTTGACGTCGAGGTCGCTCTCGGTGTTGGTGGAGAGCGGGCCGGGATCGAAGCTGGGGTAGCTCCACAGGGCGTCGATGGCGCCGGTGCGGGGGTCGAGGGCGACGACGGAGCCCTCGCGCTCACCGAGCATGTCGCGGGCGACGCGCTGGACGTCGGCCCGCAGGGTGAGCTGGACGTTGCCCACGTTCTCCCGATCGATGAACAGGTCGGACAGGCGGTCGAAGGAGAGCTCCGGCGTGCTGCCGGCCAGCTCTTCGTTGTACTGGCGCTCGACGCCGGTGGTGTCCACGAGGAGGCTGTAGTAGCCGGTGATGGGGCCGAACAGGTCGCCCTCGGGGTACTCGCGCCGGTACTTGAGGTTGGAGCGCTCCTCGACCGAACGGGCCAGCACCACGCCGTCAGCGGCGAGGATCTGGCCCCGGGGGCGGGCGAAGGTGCGCTCGATCGGGCGCCGGTTCTCGGGCTGCTCCTTGAGGCGCTCGGCCTGGCGGAGCTGGATGTTGTTGAGCTGGACGAAGAGCAGGGTGAAGCACAGCAGCAAGGCGGTGCCGAGGCGCCGGATCTGCCGGTTCATCCCGGCCGTGCTGCGATCGGTGGCCATCAGGCCCCCACCTCGATCGTGGTGCGGCGGGACTGGCGGAGGCGGCGCTGGTTGGCGTCGTCGGAGAGGCGCACCAGGAGGGCGAGGAGCACGTAGTTGGCCAGGAGCGACGTGCCGCCGTAGGACACGAAGGGCAGGGCCACACCGGTGAGGGGGAGCAGCCGGATGACGCCCCCGAGGATGATGAAGGCCTGGACGCCGAGCAGGGTGGTGAGCCCGGTGGCCAGGAGCTTCTCGAAGGCGCCCTCCTGCTGCACGGCGATGCGGAGGCCGGTGCCGATGAGGAGGAGAAAGGAGATGAGCACGGCGGTGGCGCCGAGCAGGCCCAACTCCTCGCCGATGACGGCGAAGATGAAGTCGTTCTCGGCGGCGAAGAGGTTGCCGTCACCGCTCTGGCCCAGGCCCAGTCCCAGGCCGCCGACGCCCCCGTCGGCCAGGGCGTAGGACCCCTCCAGGATCTGGTGGCCGTCCCCGAGCGGGTCGGAGAAGGGGTCGAGCCACGCTGTCACCCGGGTCTGGACGTGGGAGAAGAGCAGCCACGACACAAAGGCCGCCCCCCCGAACAAGCCGAAGCCGACCAGCAGGTAGCCGGCCCGCCCGGTGGCCACCCAGAGCAGCACGATGAAGAGGGCGAAGAACAGGAGGGCGGTACCCAGGTCGCGCTCGGCCACGATGACGAGCACAGCGATGCCCCAGGCCACGAGCACCGGGCCCAGATGCTTGGGGTCGGGGAGGATCGGCCGCCGGCGGGGCCACGAGGCGAGGGCCAGCAGCTCCCGCTTCTCCACCAAGTAGGCGGCGAAGAACAGGGCCAGGGCCAGCTTGGCCGCCTCACCGGGCTGGAAGTTGACGGGGCCGAGGCTGATCCAGATCCGGGCGCCGTTGATGTTCCGCCCGACGACGGGCAGGAGGGGCATCAGCATCAGCCCGACCCCGCCGAAGAGGGCCAGGTAGCGGTAGCGCTCCAGGTCGCGGGGGCGGCGCACGAGCAGGAGGGTGATGACGAAGGCGGCGATGCCGAGCGCCGTCCACAGCGACTGCTGGGCCGCCAGGTCGTCCCGCAGGCGGGCGATGAACACGTAGCCGATGCCGTTCAGGACCATGGCCAGGGGCAGCAGGGTGCCGTCGGCCCCGGGGGCCAGCTTGCGGATGGCGATGTGGGCCACCACGAACAGGCCTAGGACCAGGACCAAGAAGGGCCCGATGTCGGCGGGCACGGAGGCGGTCCGACCCAGGCTGGCCAGGGCGTAGGCGCAGCCGACGACGGCCGCCCCCATGAGGAGCAGGGTGAGCTCGGCGTTGCGCCGGAGCCGTTCGATCACGGGCCGTCCCGTCCGGACGTCATCCGCCCGCGCCGCTGGTGGCCGGGCTCGTCCCCTGGGGCACGGGGAGGGTGGTGGTCGTGCTCGAGGTCGATGTCGTGGTCGAGGAGGAGGTGGTCGTGGTGGGGGGTTCCTCCGCCTCGCCGGCGGCCTGCTGGGCACTGGCGTCCCAGGTGTTGACCCGGGAGCGGGCGTCGGCGAGGGAGTCGAACTCGGGCGTGCGATCGAGCTCGGCCTGGTGCTCCATCGTGAGGTCGTCGACGGCCGTCTGTCCCTCGCCCTTCTCGCGGGGGCCGAACAGCAAGCCCCCCCCGGGCTTGCCCTGGTAGATCACCACGCGCTGGCCGTCGGCCTCGACGAAGTAACCGTCGGAATCGAGGTAGCGGATGCCGAAGAGGGCCCCGCCGGCGAGCACGACCAGCACGATCAGGGCGACGAGCACCGTCACCGCCCGGTGCCGTCCGCCCATCTTGTCCATGTCGTCGTAGAGCCCGTTGGTGGCCCGCCCGAAGGGGAGCTCCTCGTCGGCGTCGGGGCCGTCGTCCTCCACCGGATAGGAGGAGGAGCCGGCGCGGATCGCCTCGGGGTCGTCCGTCGGGGCATCGGCGGCGTCGGCCGGGGGCGGGGGGAGGGGGGACCCGGCCGGGGGGGTGGCGTTCTCGTCGACGAGGACGGCACCGTCGGGTTCCTCGACCACCACGGCGGGCATCTCGACGGTGGCCGGTGGGACGTCGTCGGCGCCGGCTCCGTTGGAGGCGAGAGCGGCGGCTCCGCCCGTGCCGGCCGCGTCGGCTCGGGCCGCCCGGCCGTCGTCGTCGATCACGTCGACCACGACACAGGTGATGTTGTCGCGGCCGCCACCGGCGTTGGCCCGGCGCACGAGCTCGGTTGCCGCCTCGTCCGGGTCCTCGATCACGGTGAGGACGTCGACGATGGCCTCGTTGTCGACCTCGTTGAAGAGGCCGTCGCTGCACAGCAGGTAGCGATCGCCGAGGAAGGGCTCGACGCCCCGCCAGTCGACCTCCACCTCGGAGTCGATCCCGAGGGCGCGGGTGAGGATGTTGCGCTGGGGGTGGACGGCCGCTTCCTCGGCGCTGAGCTGCCCGCCCCGGCGCAGGTCTTCGACGAGGCTGTGGTCCTGGCTGAGCTGGATGAGCTGGCCGTCGCGCAGTACGTAGACCCGGGAGTCGCCGACGTTCACCCAGGTGAGCTCCTCGGCGTCGGTGCCCTGGTCGACGAGGGCGATGGCGACGAGGGTGGTGCCCATGCCCCGGAGCTCGGGCGCCTGGCTGGCGTGGGCGTAGATGCGCCGGTTGGCCTCTTTCACCGCTTCGACCAGCGATTCGGTGGTGGGGGCGGTGATGACGGCCTCCAGGGTGGCGATGGCGAGGGCCGAGGCCACCTCGCCCCCCTGGTGGCCCCCCATGCCGTCGGCCACGGCGAACACCGAGACGCCGTCGGCGACGAGCTTGGAGTCCTGGTTGTCGGAACGCAACTGGCCGACGTCGCTGGCCGAGCCAGCCCGGAAGCGGGTCATCCGAACTCCATGACGGTGTTGCCGATCTGGACGAGGTCGCCACGCCGGACCGTGGTGGCCGAGGCCACCTTGCTCCGGTTGACGTAGGTGCCGTTGGTCGAACCCAGGTCCTCGACCCAGGTCTGGCCGTCGCGGGTGTAGATGCGAGCGTGGATCTGCGAGGCGAAGGTGTCCTCGGGGATGGCCACGTGGCAGCCGGCGGCCCGGCCCACGGTCATCTCGGCGGCCAGGGGCCAGGTGCGGCCCCGCTGGTCGGCCGGCTCCACCACGGTGAGCTGGGTGGGGACCTTGCGGCCCTTCCGCGGCGGTGGGGGGGGGCCGGCCGGACCGCCGACGGGGACGGGGGTGCCCGCCCCGGCCCGCTCGAGGGCCTTGGGCGGGTTGACCTCGACCCACACGGCCCGCAGCACGCGGAAGAAGAAGAGGTACAGCAGCGCGAGGAGGCCGAACTTCATGATGGTCAGGAGCTGCTCGGACATGCCGCGTGGCAGGTTACTGGCCGCCCCCAGCCCAGACGGGCCGACGGGGGGGTGCCCCTCCCCGAGCCCAGATGGGCCCCCGAGGTGGGTGCCCCTCCCCGGGCCCCCAGACGGGCCGTGGCATCGTCGGGGCCGGGGCTGGCCGGGGGGACCCCGGTAACCTCGGCCCGATGGGACTGAAGGGCTTCGAGCGCCGCCTGGAACAGGCGGTCGAGGGCACCTTCTCGCTCGTGTTCAAGTCGGGTCTCCGACCCGTCGAGATCGGGCGGCGCCTCACCCGGGAGATGGACATCAACCGCTCCATCGATGTGCGGGGCCGCGCTGTGGTGCCCAACGCCTTCACCGTGCTGGTGAGCCCTGAGGACCACGCCGCCTTCGCCGAGATCGCCGACAGCCTCACCCGGGAGTTGGCCGACGCCGCTCGGGAGCACGCCCGCAGCGAGGGCTACTCCTTCCTGGGGCCGGTGAGCGTCGCCCTCGAGGTGGGTGGGGTGCGCACGGGGACGTGCCAGGTCCAGGCCCGCCTGCGCGAGGGGGTGGGGGGTTCGGGCGCCGGGTCGCTGGTGCTGCCCACGGGCGACCGCATCCCGCTGGGGGAGGGGGTCGTCACCATCGGTCGCCGTCCCGAGTCCACGATCGTGCTGTCGGACCCCAACGTGAGTCGCAACCACGCCGAGATCCGCCCGGCCGGCCAGGGGTGGGTGTTGGTCGACCTGGGGTCGACCAACGGGTCGCTGGTCAACGGGGTGCGGGTGTCGATCCAGGCCCTGGAGGACGGGGCGGAGATCGCTTTCGGCAACACTCGCATCTGGTTCGAGGCCAGCTGACCAGCCCCATGTTCCTTGGCGCCTTCTCGCCCCCCGGGCTAGGTTTCGCGCTCCACTCGGGCGAGTGGCGGAATTGGCAGACGCGCTGGATTCAGGTTCCAGTGTCCGAAAGGACGTGGGGGTTCAAGTCCCCCCTCGCCCACCACTCCTCGGGTCGGTGCCCAACAAGACGTAGCTGCAGCCGAGGCGTCTTCGGCGGACGCTGGGTCGATGCCTGACCCTAGAACCAGTCCCGCCCTCCTCCAGCTCGCCGAGATCGGCTGCGTCTCCGACCCACCGACATGGCACTGGGCCATCGCCCGCCTTGAGGGTTGCGGCCGGCTGTGCCTGCCGCCCGAGGCCCGGGTGGCGCTCGGCGTCCCGATGTGGCTACGCGGTGGCCCGTCGGCGCCGTACCTGATCGGGACCCGAGCCGATACTGCGACCGTTGTGGTCGCCCCGGCCACCCTGCTCGACGACCTCGGTGCCCAGCTGTCCGGAGAACGGCCATGACCGACCGCCAGCTCCGCGCCCGGGTCCTGTTGGAAGAAGCCAAAGCCCTGGGCATCGACCTCGGCGACCTCCTCGCCGCCGCCGGGACGGCAACGGCGGCGATGCCGGCCGTGGCGTCCTACGTCGCGTCCATCGCTTCAACCTTCACGCCCGTCACCGCCAAGACCTACGACCCCTACTGGCGTCTCCTCGTCGCCCACCTCGGCCAGCACCGGATCTGGTCGGAGTCTTCGGCTTCGTCGCGCAGGTCAGACGTAGCCGGCGTCATCGGTCTGGTGGACGTCAGCGGGCAGTTTGTGCCCGGGGCGGCCATGGCTACGACGCTGAGGTGATCGCTCGGTTGAGGAGCGCCTCGTAGTCCGCGATCACTCCGGGCAGGACGCGGAGGTGGACGACCTTGCCGGCGGGTTTCTCGACGATGTCGATGACCTCGGCGATGGCGGGAGCGTCCTCGTCGCCAGCGACAACGATGGCGCCAGCTTCGATCAGGCTTGGGTCGCGGGCCTCGTGGAGGAACGTCCAGACGTAGCCGGTTTCGTCCTCGTCCATGAGATCGCAGGTGATGTCGACGGTGACCACGGCTACCTCTTTCCCGGTCGGCGTTCATGGTACGGGTTCGGCTGGCCCTTGCCGAGTGCCTCGCGCCGCGCGGCAGCTTCGTCCGGTCCACCGAGGGCGACGGTGAAGTGCGGTCTGGCGAAGGTCGGGAGCAGCTCGAAGCCGGACTCTCGGAGCTGGACGACTCGGGGCAGGTGCACGACGCGGTAGGACGCGAACCGATGGAGCAGCGAGTCGAGCGAGGCTCCGCCGAGGTCATCGAGAGCGCAGAAGACAGAGATGCCCCAGATCGGCTGGCCATCGAGCACGAAAGCATCGTGGGTCCGTTGCGCGTGGGTGAGGATCTTGGCGATCGAGGTGGGCCCGCCCCGGACCACCACGATCCCGTCGTCGGGGGCCGTCTCGTCTCGCAGGCTCGGTCGCAGTTCCTGGCGCTCGCGTTCGCTCACCCGGCCCTGCCTACAGGATCAAGTCGGCAACGATCTCGACGGCTCGTCGGGGAGGGTGGGCCGACGTGGCTGTGGATGCCGTCGATGATGATGGTGATGGTGCTGACGGGCACCGTCTATCAAACATCCCCCGGGCGTGGCGGCGGTATCATTCGGTCGTCCCTAGGAGATACCCATGCCTGATTCGAGGCTTGGGCGTCTACCCGGGGAGCGGCTGACGAGTCCCCCCTCGCCCACTCGACGATGCAGGCTGTCGGGATGGCAGAGAGGCCCCGACCCCCGAGCAGCGAGCGCCGGCGGCAGGTCGACCGGACGGCGGCCACCAAGGCGGCGATGGCGGATGCGGCCATCGATCTCCTCGTCGAGCGGGGCTGGGCGGCGGTCACCGTCGTCGAGGTCTGCAACCGGGCCGGTGTCACCCGCGGCGCGTTCCACCACCACTACGACAGCCTCGCCCGCCTGCTCGCCGACGCCCTCCGCCGCCTGTACGACGAGATGAAGTCCTCCCCTCGCCCGGCGGAGACGGGCCTCGTCGGCATGATCGACGCGGCCTGGGCCCACGTGGGCAAGCCCCGGTTCAAGGCCGTCATCGAGGCCTGGCTGGCCATGGCCAACGACGCGACCCTTGGACCCGAGATCGGCCCGGTCGTCATGGAGTTCGCGGCGTTGGCCAACCCCGACGGATGGACGTCGATCCGGCGCGATCCCGAGCTCCGGGACTTCGCCCTGACGGCCCGTGAGGTCATGCTCGGCCTCGCCCTCGGCCGGGCCACCAACGATGGCGAAGCCCTGTCCCACGAGCGACGTGTCCTCGCCCGCCTCCGGTCCGAGGCGGCCGCGCTCGACGCCCGCGGGCGCTGACCGGCCCCGAGGCGCGGCTGGCGACGCCGCCCGCCAGAAGATACATTCACTCACGAATGTAAGTGGACGGCTCGACCCGCCAGCCGTCGAGGCCACAGCGAGGTGAGCGATGCCGACGGACGCAGGCGGGGCCGAGGCGCCCCCCGGGGGGATCCTGGTCGAGGCGGAGGACTTCGCCGACCACGGGGGCTGGGTGCTCGACTCGCAGTTCGAGATCCAGATGGGCTCGCCCTACCTCCTGGCCCACGGGCTCGGCCGCCCCGTCGACGACGCCACGACCATCGTGATCATCGCCGAGCCGGGCGCCTACGACGTGTGGGTGCGGGCGAAGGACTGGGTGCCGTCGCACTCCCCGGGTCGGTTCGCCCTGGCGATCAACGGCGTGGCTGTGGGGGGCGAGCTGGGAGCCAGCGGCCAGGACTGGTCCTGGCAGCGGGCCGGGACGGTGGAGCTTCCTCCGGGAGAGGCGACGCTCACGCTCCACGACCTGACCGGCTTCGACGGGCGCTGCGATGCGATCTACCTGAGCCGGGACGGTTCGGTGCCGGTCGACGGGGCCGGTGACGACGCCCGAGCCTGGCGCAAGCAGCGGCGCGGCCTGCCCGCCGAGCCGGTCGTCGCCGGCGACTACGACGTCGTGGTCGTCGGCGGCGGCGTGGCCGGCTGCGCCGCTGCCCTGACCGCGGCGCGCCTCGGCTGTCGGGTGGCGCTGATCCAGGACCGCCCGGTGCTCGGCGGGAACGCCAGCAAGGAGATCGGGCTCAGCCCCCGGGGGGAGACTGGCGCCCTCGTCCGCGAGCTGGCCGAGCGCACCCCCGACGGTGACATCGCCGCTCGGCAGGTTCTGGAGGCCGAACCGAACGTGTCGCTCTTCCTCGAGCGCCGGGTGTTCGCCCTCGTCACCGACGGGTCGCGGATCGCGTCGATCGACGTCCGAGAGGCCCGCAGCGGCGTCGAGACCCGGTTCGCGGCTCCGATCTTCGTCGACTGCACCGGCACGGCGATCCTCGGACTCTTGGCCGGCGCCGAGACGCTGTCGGGCCAGGAGGCGAAGGGTGAGTACGACGAGCCCTACGCCCCCGAACAGGGCGACGACATGCATCACGGCAACACCCTGTTCTTCCGCACGCGCCTGGCCGACCGTCCGATCCCGTTCCCCGAGGTCCCCTGGGCGGTGGAGATCGCCAAGGACTACGCCAACCTCAGCGGCCAGCTCACCCAACCGGGCATCGAGAACGCCCCGGGACCGGTGCCCGGCACCAACCCCGAGGACGACCCGGTCTTCGACTTCTCGGACGTGGCGCCAGGCGAGAACCCGATCATGCGCTTCCCCGCCACCCACTTCTGGGAGTACGGCCAGTGGCTCGACCTCTACACCCAGGGCGAGGAGATCCGCGACCACCTGCTGCGCGCCCTGTACGGCACGTTCGCCAACGTCAAGCGCCTCGACCCTGAGAACTACGCCAACCTCGAGCTCGAGTGGATCGCCCATGTCGCCGCCCAGGGCGAGTTCAAGCGGTACAAGGGCGACCACGTCCTCACCGAGAACGACATCCGCAACCACGTCGAGTTCCCCGACGCCGTGGTCCGCAACGACGGGGCCTTCTGCCTCCACTACCCCAACCAGCCCGACGAGGGCGACTACGACTTCCGCCTGAAGAACTGGGTCTGGGACGTCCGCGACGGCAAGCCCTACGCCATCCCGTTCCGTTGCCTCTACTCGACCAACATCGAGAACCTGATGATGGCGGGCAAGCACATCAGCGTCACCCACATCGCCGGCACCACCACGAAGTTCATGGGCAACGGGGGCCAGCACGGGGCTGCGGTGGGTGCCGCCGCCTTCCTGTGCACGAAGCACTCCACCACGCCGCGGGGCATCTACGAGTCGCACCTCCCCGAGCTGCAGGATCTCGCCGGGGAGATCACCGGCTGCGGGCACCTGCACCTCCCATCGGCCGACGCCGGGCCCGGACCCCGCGCCCGGGAGATCGCCGAGCGCCATGCCCAGGACATCGTCGACGGGAACCTGGAGCGAGCGATGGGCGACTTCTACGGCAACGCGCTGACGAAGCTGATGGCCTCTGGCCCCATGCCGCCGATCCCCACGACCACGTGGGAGATCCTCGACGAGCGCCCCGGCGTCGAGGCCGTCGACTTCCACGTGCGCTACGCCAACGACACGGAGGCCCTGGAGCTGAGGATCCGCTGGCAGCAGATCGTCGGCCGGTGGCGTCTCGTCGAGGCGACCAAGGTCGGCTGATGACGGCTCACTTCCTCGCCAGGTCCCGTGATCGGGCAAGGGTTAGCGTCCGGGGATGATCCTGACGCCGCGGTACGAGGGGCCGGAGATCCTGCGGATCGCAGGGGAGGTGGGCGACATCATCGTTCCCCTCATGCGCCAGCGCCGCCGTCTGGGGGCCCTGCTGGGCGAGCTGGACGAGGCCCAGTGGGCCGCCCCCACCCGGTGCGACGACTGGTCGGTGCGCGACGTCGTGTCTCACCTCGTCACCACCGATCAGTTCTGGTTCCTCTCGGCCCAGGCCGCCCTGGCCGGCGAGCCCACCCGCTTCCTCGCCGCCTTCGACCCCGTCGCCACGCCGGCGGCCATGGTCGACGGCACCCGCCACACCCCGCCGTCCGAGGTGCTCGCCTCCTACCTGGAGGGCATCGAGGCCCTGGGAGCCACCTTCACGGATCTCGACGACCAGCAGTGGGAGCTCCCCGCCGAAGCCCCGCCCGGTCACATCGCCCTGCGGGCCATGGCCCACCACGCCCTCTGGGACGCCTGGATCCACGAGCGCGACATCGTCCTGCCCCTCGGCCTCACCCCGGCCGAGGAACCCGACGAGCTGCGCGCCTGCCTCCGCTACGCCGCCTGCCTCGGCCCCGCCTTCGCCGCCTCCACCGGCTCGCAGCGGGCCGGGGCCCTGGTCCTGACGGGCATCGATCCCGCCTCCCAGGTGATCGTCCACGCCGGGGAGACCGTCGTCGTCGCCGACGGTGACGGCCCGCCCGACGCGGCCCGCCTGGAGGGCGCCACGGTCGAGCTGATCGAGGCCCTCAGCTTCCGGGGGCCCTTCCCCCAGGATCTGCCCGAGGACGACCGCTGGCTCGTCGCCGGCCTCGCCGTCGCCTTCGACCTGGCCCCGGGCTGACGCCACCCGGGCGATCGGGGCATCAGGACGGCGGCCGACCCTGGAGGAGGGCCTCGACGACGGCACGGTGGACCGGCTTGGGCCGGAGGTCGGCGTCCCAGAGCAGCGGATCGGTGCCGGGGCCGATGAAGTCGCTGAGCCAGGTGCTGCCGTCGTCGAAGCCCCAGAACGTGATCGATCCGCACTGCGGGACGGCCAGGCACGCCTCGACCATCTTGCGTCCCCGCTCGGCCTGCTCCTCCCGGTCGATGGGGCTGCCCCCGGCGATGTCGACGAGGGGGATGTCGAGCTCGGTCACGTCCACGGCGACGCCGAGGGCGGCCAGGCGCTCCATCGTGCGCTGGGCCAGGTCGAAGTCCGGCTCCCCGAGGAAGAGGTGGCCCTGCAACCCCACCCGGTCGACCCGCACGCCCTGGGCCAGCAGATCCTCCACCAGGGAGACCAGCCCGTCGGACCGGGTGGCGAGGTACTCGGTGAGGTTCTCGTTGAGGACGAGCTGGGCTTCGGGCCAGATCTCCTCGGCCATCCGGAACGCCTCGGCCACGTAGCCGGGGCCGAGCACCCGGAAGAAGTGGTTGCTGCGCTCGAAGCTCCCGTCGGCGGCCAGGGGCTCGTTGACGACGTTCCACCGGTCGATCTTCCCGGCGTAGCGCTCGTGGAGGGCGGTGAGGTGGTCGCGGAGCACGGCCCGGAGCTCGTCGGGGTCGGTCACCTCTCGCACCCAGTCGGGGAGCACGGTGGGGAGGGCGGGCGGGTCCCACAGGAAGTGGGTGACGGTCAGATCCTTGTCGTGCTCCTCGGCGAAGGCGACGACCCGGTCGCTGCCCGTGATGTCGTAGCGGTCCGGTTCCGGGTGGATCACCGACCAGAGGAACTCCCGCTCGGACGTGACGGCCGAGAACTCCCGCACCTGGAAGGCCTCTCGTTCGGCCCCGAACTTGAGGGCCGTCCCGACGAGGAGATCGGACCGGGCCCCCGCCGCCTGGAGGGGGCATCGGTCGGGGGAGTCGCAGGTGTCGGGGCTGGTGGCGGGTGTTCCGGTCCGCCGGTCGGCGGGGGACGGGCCGGGTTCGGCGACCTCCGAGGTCGAGGTGCAGGCGGTGGCGGTGAGGCCGGCGGCCACGGCCAGGGCGAGGGCGCGTCGGAGGAGATCCACGGGGCCGGACGGTATCCGGCGGGCCTCTCGGGGATCGGAGGTGCCGCTCAGCCCGCCCGGGGCCGCCTACCGTCGGAGGGGCATGGCCCACGAGCACGATCACGGGCACGGACTCGGGGAGGTGGTCCTCGGGGGCAGCCGCACCGGCCGGCGCCTCCGGTGGGCCGGGGCCGCCCTCGTGGTGCTGGCGGCCATCGGCCTCGTGGCCCTCTGGCCCCGTGGCGATGCCCCTGACCTGGGGGTCCAGCCCCAGGAGTACGTCGATGCCACCGTCCGCGACGTCTACCCGGACCGGTGCCCCGGCATCGACGTGGCGACGTTGGGGTGCCGCCAGGTCGTCATCGGCGTCAGCTCGGGTGATCGGGAGGGGAGCGAGGCCACCTTCGTCATCCTCGACACCGAGCTCGAGGTGCCGGACCTGGGCGCCGGCGATCGCATCGTCGTCACCTACGTCGACTCGGCCCCCGAGGGCTACCAGTACCGCTACTTCGACCAGCAGCGACAGGTGCCGATGGTGGCACTGGTCGTCCTCTTCGTCCTGGTCGTGGTGGCCTTCGGGCGGTGGCAGGGCGTTCGGGCCCTCGTGGGCCTGGGCCTGAGCGTGCTGCTCCTCGTGGCCTTCGTCGTGCCCGCCCTGCTGCGGGACGAGCCGGCCGTGCTCGTGGCCCTGGTGGCCGGGGTGGCCATCGCCTCGCTGTCCCTCTACCTGGCCCACGGGTTCACGACGGCGACGTCGGTCGCCCTGTTCGGCACCGTCGCCAGCCTGCTGCTCGTCACGCTCCTCGCCCTGGTGGCCGTGGCCCTGGCCGGGTTCGCCGGGCTGTCGGGGGGTGAGGGCCAGGTGTTGAGCGTCACCGCCTCTGCCCTCGACCTCCGGGGCCTGCTGGTGGCGGGCATCGTCGTGGGCGCTTTGGGCAGCCTGGACGACGTCACCGTCACCCAGGTGTCGACCGTGGCCGCCTTGCGCCGGGCCGATCCCGACCTGGGCCCCCTCGCCCTCTACCGGGAGGCCATCCGGGTGGGGCGGGACCATGTGGCCTCGAGCGTCAACACCCTGGTCCTGGCGTACGCGGGGGCGAGCCTGCCCCTGCTGCTGTTCTTCGCCCAGAGCACCCAGCCGGTGGGCCGCACCCTCACCCGGGAGGTGGTGGCCGTCGAGATCGTGCGGATGCTGGTTGGCTCGGTCGGCCTCATCGCATCGGTCCCCCTCACCACGGGGCTGGCGGCGTGGATCCTGGCGGGTGAGCAGGTGCGGACCGTTCCCCGGCGGCGCCGGGCGGGCGAGACCCCCCGCTGGGACGACTTCGCCCCGGACGATGCCGAGGCCTGAGCCCCCGTTGGCCCGCTGTTCACTACGAAAAGTGGTTACAACACCACGAAGAGGGAAACAGGAGAGGCCTGGTTTTTGGACACCGGGCCGCCTCGGGCCCACGGAGATCTCCATGACGCCACCCACCACCCACCCTGGCCCTGGCCAGTCGGTGCTCCCGCCCGTCGTGGCGCGAGTGGTGCGTGACGTCCTCCTGGTCCTGGGCCTCGGGCTGGCCGTGGCCCTGCTCCGCGCCGTCGCGGCCGGGGCCGATCCCGGTGGGGGTGTCCTGCCCACCGAGCCGGCCCCTCCCGCCGTGACAGCCGAGCGGGCCGCCGCTCGTCCGACGCTCCTCGACGACCTCCTCGCCCCGGTGCGACAGCTCGTGGCACCCGAGCCGAGCACCCCCGCCCCGGCTCCGTCCCCGCTCCAGAGCCCCCCGACCCCGATGCCAGCGGCGGACCCTCTTCCCGTCCCCGCCGCTGAACCCGCTCCGACCTCACCGGCGCCACCCGCCGCCTCCCCCGCCGCGACGGACCCGAACCCGGCCACCCTCGGAGAGCTCCTGGCCCCCCTGACCGACCTGCTCGACACGGCCACGGCTCCCCTCGTGCCGGTGGTGACCGCCGTCCTGGAGCCTCTCCGACCCGTCTTCGACCTCGTGGCCCCGGCCCTCCCGGGAGATGTGGCCGAGGCTCTCCCGCCGTTCGCTGCTCCGCCGCTCGCCCCGCCGGAGATCGAGCGACCGGGCCTCGGGGCCTCGTGGGGGGAGGAGCTGTCGGTCCCGACTCCCCTCGACCGGCCGGCTCTCGGGCCGACGTCACTCCCGGCCGCTCGCCCCCTCCTCTCGCCGAGCAGCCCCTCCATCCCGGAGCCGGCCCCACCTCCGACGGGCGAGATGGGTCCCGGCCTCGCGCCGCCCGTCGATGCCGTGCCGTCGGCGCCAGCCAGCGGGAGCCTCGGCTCCCCTCCGGGCGGTGCCACTCCGTCGCCCTGCATCGCTGCGGTGCTGACCCTGATCGAGACCCCGGCTGTCGTCGCCGCCGGGCTCGTCGTCCCGTCGTCCACCGACGGGACGAGTGCCACCTGCCCCCGTCCCGGCTTCTCGCCCGACTGAGGCCTCCTCCCCGGCCGACGCCCGTCGGCCCGTGACTCGCCGGCCACTGGGTCGGCGCCCACCCACGACGGAGGAGAACACGATGAAATCCGCTCTGCGCGTCGCCTTGCGCGTCGCCCTTCTGGCCATGGGACTCCTGTTCCTGTGGTCCAAGGCGGCATCCGCCGCCGATCCCCCCCTTCCGGATCCGGGACCCACCGACCAGATCGACATCGAGGTGCCGGCACCACCCGGTGCCGGGGACGAGCGCCCGCTCGCCGACATCGGTGTCGAGATCCCCATCGACCCCTGCGGGGTCGGCCTCGGTCTGACCGACCCGGCCTCCGAGTGCACCGCCCCGACCGAGACGGCCGACGACGACGACCCCGACGCCTCGGCGGCGGACGTCAACCTGGAGGTACCGGTCAACCTCTGCGGGAGCGGCATCACCCTGGGAGGTGAGACCTCCACCACCTGCAGCGCCGCCGCGGCCGAGACGGGTGACGACGGGGCAGCCGGTATCGGCGACGACGGTGCCGGCCTCGACGGTGACGTCGAGGTGCCCGTCGACCTGTGCGGCCTCGGGCTGAACCTGGGGGGCGAGCGCGACGTGCGATGCACCTCGTCGGCCCTGGGTGCTCCCGATCCGGGCCCCGGTGGGGGTGCCGGGGCCCTGACCGACGGGGACGCCGAGGTCCCCGTCAGCGCCTGCGGCCTGACCGCCACGGTGCTGGGCGAGAGCACGACGGATTGCCAGCCCACCACGACGACCGGATCGGATGACGCCGGTGCCGGCGCGCCGGGTGCCCTCGACGGCGACGTCGAAGCGCCGGTCGACGTGTGCGGGGTGGCCCTGACCGTGTTCGCCGAGAGCTCCACGAGCTGTGCCGGGACCACGGCCACCGGCGACGACGCCGCGTCCGGCGGGACGGGTGCCGTCGACGGCGTCGGCGGGCTCGATGGTGCGGCCGAGACCCCCGTGAACGTCTGTGGCGTCGGGCTCAACCTGGGCGGGACGGCGGCGACCGACTGCCAGCCGGCCGCCGTCGCCGGTGACGACACCGCGGGCGGCGGATCTGGGTCCCTCGGCGACGTCGACGGTGCCGCCGAGGCGCCCGTCTCCGTCTGCGGGGTCGGGGCCAGCGTGCTCGGTGACAGCTCGACCCGGTGCGGCGCCAACGTCGAAGCCGGCGACGACGGTGGTGGGGCCACGGCCTCCGACGGGATCGTCCCGCCGGGGGACGCCTCCGCCGAGGCGCCGATCTCCGTGTGCGGGGTCGGTGCCTCGGTGCTGGGCTCGTCGTCGGCGGACTGCAGCTCCACGGTCGAAGGAGGTGACGATGGCGGCAGCTCGGGTGATCCCGGTGACGGAGGCGTGGGTGTCGAGGCGCCTGTCTCCGTCTGCGGGGTCGGCCTCTCGCTGCTGGGCGATGGTGGTGCCGTGTGCGGTACCAGTCGGGGTGCCCCCCCGGACCCGATCGATCCCACGGACCCCACAGACCCCACGGATCCGACGGACCCCACCGATCCCGGTGACCCCGGTGGCCCGACAGATCCCGTGGGTCCGGCCGGGCCGGCTGATCCGGGGGATCCCGGCGATCCCACCTCGGTGCTGCCCACCGGTCCCTTCGACCGGGCGGCCACCCCGGTGCTGGATCAGGGGGCGACGGGCGCCGATGGCCCGCTGGCCCGGACCGGAGCCGACGGACGGCTCGCCCTGGTCGGCGTGGCCCTCCTCCTCGCCGGCCTGATCCTCACCCGGATGCGCCGGCACCCGGCCCTGGGCTGATCGGCGTGACGCGGCCGCGCTGCGGGCCTCCCTCTGCCCGCAGCGCCGCCGCGCCGGTCGTCCCCGATGTCTGCATGCCCCATGGCGCTCACCCGTCGTCACGATCACCCGGACCGCAGGCCATGAGGCGCCGCCTCATGCGCCGTACTTGTTGTCCCACCCCCAGGCATTCAGCTTCTTCGCCACCTTCGCGTCGTTCACGTGGATGAACCCGCGCGTGGTGCTGTTGAAGCCCGATCGGGGGGTGCGCCAGTACCGCGTGTAGCCGCTCCAGTTGTCGTCCCTGAAGTACACGTTCTCGGATCCCACGGCCACGACGATCGCCACATGGGGGCGGCGGCGGTCGCGGATGTCGAAGTAGATGGCACCCTTCGCCGGCGTCGCGTTGACCTTGATGCCCCTGCGCTTGGCGTTCGCGGGCCAGGCGGGGAGGCCGCCGACGGCCCACCCGGGGTTGCCGGTCCCGGTGGCGCCGGACTTGGCCATCACGTAGGCCACGAAGGTGGCGCAGTTGTGGCCGTTGGAGCTGGTGCCGAGGCCCCAGTACTTCTGACCGGCGTACCCGCTGGGCTTGGTGCACTTGTAGGAGCGGTCGGGCGAGGTGCCCTTGCAGCTGGAGTACGAGGCGGCGTGGACGGGCCCGGCCGGGACGAAGGTCAGGGCGAGGGCCAGCAGGACGCCCAGGCCGAGGAGCTCGCGCCGCCGGCGCCGGGGTTCTGCCGAGCGTCTGGACGACTTCACGGATCGTGCAGGAATCATGGTGGAGGTGCCTCCCAGGAGGTGTGACGGACTGGGCATGGTGATCGGGTCGGTCACTGTCGACAATGGTGATCGACGGATCCCCTGCGCAGTGTCGATCGAGCGGGTTGGGCCCGATCCGGTCAGGCGAAGCCGGCCACGGCCCGCAGCAGCTCGACGTAGGACCGATACGTCGAGGCGTGGGACATCGGCATCAGGTCCGGCAGGTACTTGTTCAGGTGCTCCCGGGTGCGGCTCTCGATGCCCTGGTAGCCGCGCACACGAGCGACGGCTTCCCAGGTGTCGTCGCGAGCCATCACGAACTGCAGTGCCGCCCAGAGACGGGCACCCGGTTGAAGCCCCAGGGCGGCGAAGTCCTCGGCGCCCGGCGGGGGGACCTGGTGCTCCAGATGCTCCGACCACAACACCTCGGGCAGGTGCTCGATGAGGGCCGCCTGGTCGTAGAGCGCCACGACGTTGGGAACGTCACGGAAGGCGATGTTGATCGCCGGCCGGTGGGCGACGGATGAGTACCCGATCACCCGGCAGCCGGGCACCCCGTCGTGCAGGGCCTGGGCGATGGCCAGGCCGGCGAACCCCAGCGCCCCGGGGTCGTCGCGCAGGTCATGGGGATGGCGCATGGCGTCGATGAGAGCGACGTCGGGCCGGACCCGGGCCGCCTCGACCAAGGCCCGGGTGTGGTCCATCACCGCGGCGACCTGTGCCCTCCGACCCGACGGACCCCGGGCCTCGAGGATCCGCTCCATGGTCACGTGGGCATGCGAGAACTTGTCCTCGATGACGAGCACCCTGACGACGGCAGCTTGGGCGTCCTGGGACAACCGGCGATCCTCCCCTTGGCCGCGTCGGGACCGGGACACTACCGGTCGTTGAACGGATGGTCTCGTGCGGTCGGGGTGTCGATCCACTGCCGCAGCTCCTCGCACTCCTGACGGACGAACTCGACCAGCTCGGGGTCCATGCGGCCTCGCAGGGCGTGGAGCTCGGTCTCGGCCAGCTCGACCTGTCGGCGGAACCGATCGAGCTCGGCGCGGGCCGCGGAACGACGGGCGTGCTGCACCCTCTCGGCGAACTGGAGCTTCAGCCGGGATTCGACGCTGGCCGCTTCGGACGCCACCCGCGTCGTGAGGCCGCGGCTACCGGCGAAGGTGGCCCACAGCCCGGCCGCTTCCGGGGCGGCACTCACCGGCCGTCGGCCGGCCCCGCGCTGCAGAGCGAGCCATGTCCCGCACGTGATGCCGGCGAGCGCCGTGGTCACGGGCCACCCCACCTGGTCGTTGCTCGTCCCCAGCACCCCCAGGGCGGCGAAGGCGCCGTACGAGGCCGGAAACTCCTCGATCCCCGGCGGGATCGGGGCGGTGAGACGGGCGGCCGCCATGAACCCCATGGCGCTGACGGTGGCCGCGACGGCCGTGCGGTGGAACCGCTCGGGGCGTTGGGCCACCCGGGCGCGATCGTGGGCGAGCAGCAGCAGGACATCGACCAGCGCCGCCGGCACGCTCACCCAGGCCGGAACCCGGCGGGTGCCCTGGATGGACGAGATCAGCTTGTAGGTGATCCCGACGCCGATGGCGGCCTTCACCGCGTCGAGGGACTGGTCGAGCGGAGGAGGGGACACGTCGAGGGCCAGCGACCGTCCCCGGTAGCGGAGCAACAGGCCCGGACCGTCGTGGGGCAGAACCTCGATCAGTGGTGCCGGCGACCGGTCTTCGAGCAGGTCGTCGACCTCGTCGATGTGGGCCAGGAGGCGACGTTGGTCGGCGGGGTAGAGCCAGGTGTCGCACGCGGCCCAGGGAGCGATCGGCATCCCCGGCACCGTCATCATCAGGGTTGATCCCCCGGTGGTGCGCGTCACCAGCCTCGGCCGCTCCATCTGCTCCTCGGCGGCGGCCCGCGCCGGCTCCGACCCCGCCCACGCCAGGACGGACAGCGTCTTCTTGAAGTCGTGCCCGGGCGACGGGCGCATCGCCGCGCCCACGGCGGCCCGTTCCGCCTCGGCGGCGATCAGGGCGTTGGCCCGGTCCCACCACCGCCGGCGGGCGTCTCTCTGCATCCGGTCGCGGTGACGGGCGAGCCCGAAGGCGCCGATCGTGGAGAAGACCGGCTCGACCAGGCTGTACCGCCGGCCCTGACGGTGGCGGACGAAGGCGTGGGCCCCGAACGGGAGGGCCACCGGGCCCAGGGCCTTCGCCACCGAGAGGGCGCGAGGGGAGGGAGGCGGGTAGGGGCGCTCCGGCCGCACCACCGGGACGGCGTCGACCCCCGCCCCCAGGCGGATGCCGGCCTCCAACCCCGCCGGCAGCACGTGGGCGGTCTGCAGCAGGGGAGCCAGCTGGTCGTCGGCGGTCCAGGTCCAGAGGCCGGCTTCGAGGGTGTCGAGGGCGACGCGTGCGGGCCCGGGCGGGGCATCGGGCCGGGCCTCCAGCCAGCGGCGGAGGGCGACGTCACCGGCCAGGGCACCGGCGGCGAGGGCGATGCGGTGCCGCCACGCTCGGGATGGCGAACCGAAGAGGGCGATGGCGAGGTGGGGAGCGGCTCGGAGAGCGAAGGTCACCTGCGGCCGCATCTCCGAGAGGATCGACCGGTCCTGCACCTCCCCGTTGTAGCCATCCCGCCATCACCATGGGCCGCGATCGACAGATCGCGGGAAGTTCATCGATTCGCGTTCCCCTCGCCGGGGGCGAAGCAGGCGCTGGTGGAGAGCCCGGTCAAGAGGGTCTGCGTGCGTCGCCGTCCACGGTGAGCTGCGGACCGCCAGCACGAAGCATGCCGTCAGTCTGTCGCACCCGGACCGGCTCCCACCGGCGGCTCGGACCTGGGGGGCGGGTCGGTGTCGACGATCGTCGACGTTGGCACCCCCGACGGGATTCGAACCCGCGTTGCCGGCTTGAAAGGCCGGTGTCCTGGGCCGCTGGACGACGGGGGCCGGGGCCGCCCGGGGGGCGGCGTCGGGACCGTAGCGGGCTCGGGGGGTCGGGGTCAGGCGGGATCGCCCAGGGCGTCGATGGCATCGGACACCATCACGCCCAGGTGCTGGTAGATCGTCCACGCTCTGAGGGCGTTCTGGCCCGCCCGGGCCACGGTCTCGTCGTCGCTCTCGGCTGCGGCCAGGGCGGCGTCGACCGCCACCTCCTCCTCGTGCTGGTCACCCTTCACCCCCAGGCGCTCGGCCAGCACCAGCCGGAGGGAGTTGATGCCGTGCATCCACGTGATCAGCTCGTCCTCGGTGAGAGGGGCACCCGTCGGGTGGGAGAGGGCGGCCAGAGCCTGGCGCCGGGAGTCGCGGAGGTGGTCCCCCTGCTCGATCTGCCACGCCGCCTCGGCCAGGAGATCCTCGGGGTGGGCGGGGGGGAAGAGGCGCCATAGGCCGGGGTCGGCCGACGGGTCGTCGAGCTGCTCGTCCAGTTGCTCGGCCAGGTCCGTCAACAGGCCGACCACGTCCTCGTCGAGGGTGAGCACGAAGGTGCCTGATCGCTGCCGCTCCACCAACCGCCGCCGCCGCAACCTCACGTGGACTGCTCCATCGTGGCCCACAGGCCGTGCTCGTGGAGGCGGAACACGTCGAGCTCCGCCTTCTCCCGGGGCCCGCTGCTCACCACGGCCTTGCCGTCGTTGTGGACCTGGAGCATCAGGTGGTTGGCCTTGGCCTTGGAGTAGCCGAACAGCTTCCGGAAGACCCACGAGACGTACGACATGAGGTTCACCGGATCGTCCCACACGATGACCTGCCACGGCTGGGCCGTGGCCGGGTCGTCATCCAGGTCGGGCTGGCGCACCTCCAGCGGGGCGACCTCCGTGGTGGACATCTCGTGATCCTCCCAGGTCGAGAGGTGACGGCGCTACGCCCGTCAGCACGAGCAGGAGGCGCAGGACGGCCGCCCACACCAGCATCGAGCCGAACACGTGCAGGCCGACCAGCAGCTCGGGCACCCCGGTGGCGTACTGGACGTAGCCGAGACCGCCCTGGAGGACGACGACCCCGAGCAGGGCGGTGGCCCGTTCCATGGCGACCCCGCCGAGGGTCTCCCGGCGGAGGCGCACGACCAGGACCACGACGACGGCGAGGAACACCCAGGTCAGGCCACTGTGGACCTGGGCGACGCGGGTGATGGAGAACGACAGGCGTTCGGCGTCCTCGTCGCCGGCGTGGGGCCCGGAGCCGGTGACGAGCGTGCCGGCCAGCAGGACGGTGGCGGCCAGGGCGACGGCAGCTCGGGCCAAGCGGAGCGTGGACGGGCCGACGAGGGGAGTGGTGGGGGCGGCCTGGCCGCCGGGTCCGTCGGGGAGCGTGGCCCGGTGGTGCAGCACGACGGCGTTGGCCACGAGGACGGCCGACAGCACGAAGTGGCCCTGCACGGCGATGGGATGGACGTGGAGGTTCACGACCAGGGCGCCGAGGAAGATCTGGCCGACGACCCCGCCCACCAGCCCCCACGACAGGAGGGTGAGGTCGCGACGTCGCGGGGTGCGGCCCAGCGAGCCCAGCACGGCGAGGGCCACGGCGACGGAGACGGCCCCGGTGACGAGCCGGTTGCCGAACTCGACCCACGGGTTGAGCCCCGACTCCCCGTGGGGCACGAAGTCGCCGGGCTCGCAACCCGGCCAGGTCGAGCAGCCCAGGCCCGACCCCGTGAGGCGCACGCCGGCCCCGGTCACCACGATGAGCACCAGGGACCACAGGGCCATGAGGGTGAGGCGCCGGTAGGTGATCGGGCACACGGCGGGGACCCGGTCGAGGACGGCCACGACTCCGACAGTAGAGGAGGGGGCCCGGGGGGGAGCCAGGCGGACCACGCAAAACCGGCGCTCCCCTTTGGCCCCCTCCGGGGCCCGGCCGTAGTGTCGCCGCCGTGACCCCGCCGATCCCCGGTGCTGCGACCGTGTCCCCGGCCCCCGGCCGGCCGGTCGCCACCTCCCGGCGCCCGTCCCTGCGGGTGCTGGCCGGCCACGGCCCGGGCCACCGGCCGTCGGGCCGGGCGGCCACGGAGGTCGACGCCCTCGACGCCGAGGCCACGGCCACGCCGACCCGTTCCAAGGTGGCGGCCTACGTCGCCCTCACCAAGCCCCGCATCATCGAGCTGCTGCTGGTGACCACGGTGCCCACCCAGGTGGTGGCGGCCCGGGGCCTGCCCTCGGGGTGGCTCGTGCTGTGGACCGTGCTGGGCGGCACCTTCGCCGCCGCCGGGGCCAACACCATCAACATGGTGGTCGACCGCGACATCGACCGGTTGATGAAGCGCACCCGCAACCGGCCGCTCGTCACCGGGGAGATCGCCCCCCGGGCGGCCATGGCCTTCGCCCTCGCCCTCGAGGTGGCCGCCTTCGCCCTCCTGTGGGGCACCGTCAACCTGCTCTCGGCCGTGCTGGCCGTCTCCGCCACCCTCTTCTACGTCTTCGTGTACACGCTGTGGCTGAAGCGGACCTCGAAGCAGAACATCGTCATCGGCGGCGCCGCCGGCGCCGCCCCCGTGCTCATCGGCTGGTCGTCGGTGACGGGATCCTTGGCCTGGGCCCCGGTGGTCCTCTTCGCCGTGATCTTCATGTGGACCCCGCCCCACTTCTGGGCCCTCGCCGTCCGCTACCGCGATGACTACGCCGCGGCCGAGGTGCCCATGCTCCCCGCCGTCGACGGGTTGCGGGCCACCACGGTGCGCATCGCCGCCTACACGGCGGTGATGTGGGCCCTCACCCTCGCCTTCTGGCCCGTCGCCGCCATGGGCTGGATCTACGGGGGGGCCGCCCTCGTCCTGGGCGCGGCCTACATGGCCATGACCCTCGACCTGGTCCGCCGGCCCGAGCCCGACCGGGCCATGCGCCTGTTCCACTGGTCGATCACCTACGTGACGCTGCTGTTCGGGGCCCTGGCCCTCGATCAACTCCTGGCCGGCACCCCATGAGGGTGGTCCGAGCGGGCGTTTCGGGTGGTCGGAAAGCCCGTGTGTATTGTCCCGAGCCGATAGGAACCGTCTCCCCAGAGGGTGCCGCCGCGTCCCGTTCGCGGTGGGCGGTACCGACGAGGTCCACGCGTCGATGACAGCAACCCAAGCCCCCCCGGCGACCACCAGCACGGGCGCGCCGCCCCCGCTGGCCCAGGAGCCGCTCACCGGCCTGGCCCGCATCCTCGGCTCCACCGACCACAAGGTCGTGGGCCGCCTCTACCTGGGCACCGCCCTGCTGATGGGCCTGGCCTCGGCGGTCACCGGCGCCCTCGCCGGCCTCGACCGGGTCGACGGCACGTTCGGCAACACCCTCCTCAGCGAGGAGTCGGTCTCCCAGGTCAGGTCGTTCCCCACCTTCTCGGCGGTGCTGCTGTTCCTGATCCCCGCCCTCCTCGGCCTGGCCCTGGTCGTCGTGCCCCTCCAGGTCGGAGCCCGGGCCATCGCCTTCCCCCGGGCCGCCGCCGCCTCCTTCTGGACCTACCTCATCGGAGCCGGCACGGCCTGCGTGGCCTACGCCCTCAACGGCGGGCCCGGTGGCGGGCGCTCCGACGCCGTCGACCTGTGGATCGCGGCTTCCGTCGTCGTGGCCGGCGCCCTGGTCCTCGGGTCCATCTGCGTCGCCACCACCGTCCTGGCCGTCCGCACCCGGGGCATGGGCCTCGACCGCGTCCCCCTGTTCGCCTGGTCGCTGCTCTGCACGACGGTGGTCTGGGCCCTCACCCTGCCGATCCTGGCCGCGGTGCTGATCGTCATGTACCTCGACCACCGCTACGGGCAGGTGTTCCTTGGCGGGGGCGGCTCGGCCATGGTCGATCGCCTCGCCTGGATCGTCGAGCAGCCCCAGGTCTACGTGCTGGCCGTCCCGGTGCTCGGTGTCGCCCTCGACGCCGTGACCACCGCCAGCGGACGTCGTCTCCCCAACCGGGGTGCGGCCCAGGTGCTCGTCGCCGCCTTCTCCGTGCTGGGCGTCGGTGCCTTCGCCCTGGCCGCGGTGTCGCCCGGCGCCGCCGACCAGCCTGTCACCAAGGGCATGGCCCTCCTCGCCCCCCTGCCCGTCCTCGGGATCCTCGGCCTCGTCGGCCAGGCCCTGAAGGCCGGCAAGCCCAAGGTCACCAGCGGCTTGGTGGGCGGGGTGCTCGGCCTCCTCGTCCTCCTGCTCGCCACGCTCGTCGGCGCCGCTGTCCCCTTCCAGGCCGCCCTGGAGCTGGCCGACACCCAGTGGGTGACGGCCCAGTCCCACCTCACCCTGGTGGCCGCCTTCATCGGCCTGGTCACCGGGCTCTACCACTGGTCCACCAAGATCCTCGGCCGGGCCGGCAACGAGGTGGCCGGGCGCACCGCCCCGCTGGTGCTCGCCCTCGGCGCCCTCGTCCTGGCCGGGCCCGAAGCCATCTCCGGCCTGACCGGCGAGGGGGCGGAGCCCTTCATCGGCATCGAGAGCATGAACGCCGTGTCGGCGGGTGGTGCCGGGCTGGTGGTGCTGGGCGCCTTGCTCGCCGCGGTCGGCCTCGTGGGCCGCCGCCGGGCCGACGAGCCCGCCGACCCCTGGGGCGGCCAGACCCTCGAGTGGGCCACCGCCTCGCCGCCCTCGTTCGCCAACTTCGACGGCGACGTCCCCGAGGTGACCTCGGCCGAGCCCCTCTTGGCCGGCGAGGACGACGACGAGGAGGCCTCGGCCTGATG
Organism: uncultured Iamiaceae bacterium; assembly: GCA_964643485.1. Lineage (GTDB taxonomy): Bacteria > Actinomycetota > Acidimicrobiia > Acidimicrobiales > Iamiaceae > Iamia. The sequence continues at coordinate 28,704 of CAZXRA010000264.1, forward strand.
CCCGCCGCCACCGCTACCGCCACCCACGAGGTCGAGGCCTACGACCTGGTCCCCGACGACGCCCCCGCCGGCGGGTCGCGGCCCCGCGTCCTGCTGGTCGGCACGGCCCTGGCCGGGGGGAGCATCATCATGCTCTTCGCCGGGCTGATCGGCCTCTACCTGGCCGTCCGCCACGCCGTCATCACCGGCCCCCTCGTCGACGGGGAAGCCCCGGTGTGGCTGGCCGATGGCAACCCGATCCCCCTCACGCCGGCCAACATGGCCTTCGCCACCATGCTGCTCTCCTGCGTCACCATGCAGTGGGCCGTCGACGCGGTGCGGAAGAGCGACCGGACCAACGCCTACTTCGCCCTGTTCCTCACCATCTTCTTCGGCGGCGCCGTCATCAACGCCACCGCCTTCCTCTACCAGCAGACCGGGCTGCCCATCGCCGGTCCGTCGCCCGCCGGGCTGCTCTTCTACGCCGTCACCGGCACCCACCTCGCCCTCATCGTGGGCGCCCTGGTGTTCGCCGCCCTGATGACGTTCCGCACCCTCGGTGGCGAGTACGTGGGCCGCGATCGGGAAGGCATCGTCGCCGCCAGCGTCATCTGGTATCTGACCACCGCCATCTTCGGCGTCATCTGGTACGCCGTCTACGTGACGAAGTAGCGAGGACGACGTGTTCACCACCGGATCCAAGTGGTTCTTCGGCCTGGCGGGAGCGGCCTTCGTCGCCGCCCTCGTCTACGGCGGCGCCACCAACCCGAGCGAGGTCGGCCTGTCGACCTTCACCGGCGTCCTCACCCTCGGCTACATGGGCGGCGTCGGCGACCACCTGGGCTATGCCGTGCTGATGGGGCTGGCCGGGGCGGGCGTGTTCCTGGGCGCCACCACCGCCGCCTTCCGCGACTCCAGCGTCGAGGCCGAGGCCCAGCTCCTGGCCCGGGAGGGCGTGCCCGAGGTCGTGGCCCCGGAGCGGGGCAGCTACTGGCCGATCATCGCCGCCTTCGGCGTGGGTGCGGTCACCATCGGCCTCGTCGCCGGCCAGGCCCTGGTGCTGCTGGGCATCGCCATCCTCGCCGCCGCCACCTTCGAGTGGGCCGTCTCGGCGTGGGCCGAGAAGGCCACCGGTGACGCCGCCGTCAATCAGGCCATCCGCCGCCGGGTGATGCTGCCGGTGGAGGTGCCGGTGCTGGGCGTCCTGGGCATCGCCGTGTTCGTGCTCAGCGTCTCCCGCATCCTGCTGACCCTGCCCAAGCTGGGCGTCTACATCCTCTTCGGTGCCGTGCCCACCCTGGTCCTGGTCGCCGCCTTCGTCCTGGCCGCCAAGCCCAAGATCAACCGCTCCGTCGTCGCCGGCCTGTGCGTCGTCGGTGGCCTGGCCGTGCTGGTCGGCGGGATCGTGAGCGCCGCCGTCGGTCCTCGCGAGATCGAGCCCCACCACTCCGAGGAGCACTCGGAGAGCCCGGCCGAGGAGCACGGGGCGGCGCTGGTCGACCCCGGCGCGCCGGTCGTCACCACCGGGAGCGTGCGGTGAACGAGAAGTCCACGTCCCCCGAGGGAGCCTTCATGTCCCTGTTGCGCCGGGCCCGCCTGCTGGGCCCCGCCCTGGCCGTCGTCGCCTTCCTCGGCGCCTGCGCCAGCAACGCCCCCCAGGACACCCTGGAGCCCGAGGGTCGCTACGCCAAGGACATCGACCGGCTCATCGATCCCATCTTCATCGTGGCCGGCGTGGTCTTCGTGGTGGTGCTCGGGGGTGCCCTCCTCATCGCGCTGAAGTTCCGGGCCCGCGACGACGACCACTTCGACGACATGCCGGCCCAGATCCACGGCCACAACGCCCTGGAGATCGGCTGGACGATCCTCCCCGCCGTGGTGCTGGGCCTCATCGGCGTGGCCAGCGTGGCCGCCATCTTCAACCTGGCCGAGGAGCCGCCCGACGACGCGGTCACGGTGCAGGTCGTGGGCAACCAGTGGTGGTGGGAGTACCGCTACGACATGGACGGCAACGGCAGCTACTCCGACCCCGTCGACATCGTCACCGCCAACGACCTGGTGATCCCCACCGGCGAGCAGGTCGGCCTGGAGATCACGTCGCGGGACGTCATCCACTCCTTCTGGGCCCCCAAGCTCAACGGCAAGCGCGACGCCGTCCCCAACCGCACTCACCCGTGGAACCTGGAGGCCGACCAGCCGGGCGAATACATCGGCCAGTGCACCGAGTTCTGCGGCCTCTCGCACGCCAACATGAAGATGGACGCAGTCGCGCTGAACGATGCGGACTTCGCCACGTGGGTCTCGTCCCAGCTCGCCCCGGCCGAGGCGGCGGCGGAAGGCTCGCCGGCCGCCGAGGGCGAGGCGGTGTTCGTCCAACAGTGCGTGCGCTGCCACCAGGTGAACGGGCTCGACGATGTCGACGGCAATCCGCTGATCGCGCAGGCTGACCAGTACCTCGTGGCCGGAGCCGCACCGAACCTGACCCACTTCATGAGCCGGACCTCCTTCGCCGGCGCCACCTACAGCCTCCTCACCGAGTCGTGCCGCGCCGATCTCCTGGCGGCGTCGCCCGAA
>CAZXRA010000265.1:0-5614 GCA_964643485.1 uncultured Iamiaceae bacterium
TCCTCTTCCTCCTCCTGCCCCTGGTGGGGCTGCTCCAGCGGGCGCCGTGGTCCGACCTGGGCCCGATCCTCGGCTCCGACGCCGTGGCCGACGCCCTGCGCCTCTCCCTACTGACGTCCCTGGCCAGCACTGTCGTGGTCCTCGTCCTGGGCGTCCCCCTGGCGTGGGTGCTGGCCCGCTCGCCCTTCCCCGGGCGGCGCCTGGTGCGGGCCCTGGTGACGTTGCCCATGGTGCTCCCCCCCGTCGTCGGCGGCGCCGCCCTGCTGTTCGGCCTGGGCCGCAACAGCCCCGTCGGCCGCTGGCTCGACGGCACCTTCGGCCTCACCCTGCCCTTCACCACCGCGGGGGTGGTGATCGCCCAGAGCTTCGTCGCCCTCCCCTTCCTCGTGGTCACGGTGGAGGGGGCGCTGCGGGCCGGCGACCGGGGCCTGGAGGAGGCGGCCGCCACCCTGGGCGCCGGGCGCTGGACGGTGCTGCGCCGGGTGACCCTCCCCCAGATCGGCCCCTCGCTCCTGGCCGGGGCCGTGCTGGCCTGGGCCCGGGCCCTTGGTGAGTTCGGGGCCACCATCACCTTCAACGGCAACCTCCAGGGCCGCACCCAGACGATGCCCCTCGCCGTCTACCAGGCCCTCCAGCGCGACCAGGGGGCGGCCATCGTGCTGAGCCTGGTGCTGGTGGTCGTCTCCCTCGTGGTCCTCGTCGCCCTGCGGGGCCGGTGGGTGCGGGCGTTGTGAAGCCGGACCGGAGCGGGCCCGGCGACCTGGCGGCCGACCTGCGGGTCGACCAGGGAACCTTCTCGTTGCAGCTCGCCCTCTCCGTGGCCGCGGGCGAGGTGGTCGGCCTGCTGGGCCCAAACGGGGCGGGCAAGACCACCGTCCTCCGGGCTCTCGCCGGCCTCCGTCGCCTCGACGGCGGGCACGTCACCCTCGGTGATCGCGTCCTCGACGCCCCCGCCGCCCGCACCTGGGTGGCGCCCGAGGAGCGCTCGGTCGGCGTGGTGTTCCCCGACCTGCGCCTGTTCCCCCACCTCTCGGCCCGGGACAACGTGGCCTTCGGCCTGCGCGCCCGAGGCACGCCGCGGCGGACCGCCGACGAGGTGGCCACCGACTGGCTCGACCGCGTGGGGCTGGCCGCCCTGGCCGACCGCCGGCCCCGTCACCTCTCCGGTGGGCAGGCCCAACGGGTGGCCCTGGCCCGGGCCCTGGCCCCCGGCCCCGACCTCCTGTTGCTCGACGAGCCGCTGTCGGCCCTCGACGTCGCCACCCGGGCCGAGGTCCGCCGCGACCTCCGTACCCACCTCGCCGCCTTCGGCGGAGCGGCGGTGGTCGTCACCCACGACGCCGTCGACGCCCTCACCCTCACCGACCGCCTGGTCGTCCTGGACGAGGGGCGGGAGGGGCAGCAGGGCCCACCGGCCGAGGTGGCCCGCCGCCCCCGGTCCCGCTGGGTGGCCGACTTGGTCGGCCTCACCGTGCTCCCCGGGCGTCACGAGGGACAGGGGCGGATCGCTCTCGACGGCGGCGGGTCGGTGCAGGCGGCCGGGGGAGCCCTCCCGCCGAGCGGGGAGTCGGTCTACGCCGCCATCCGGCCCGGCGCCGTGTCGGTGCACCTGCTCCGCCCCGACGGGAGCCCTCGCAACGTCTGGGAGGGCACCGTGGCCGGCGTCGAGGCGGTGGCCGACCGGGTCCGGATCGACGTGGCGGGAGTGGTGCCGCTCACGGCCGAGATCACCCCGGCCGCCCGGGCCGAGCTGGCCCTCGCCCCGGGCGACGCCGTGTGGGTGGCGGTGAAGGCCACCGAGGTCGACGTCTACCCGCGGTGACGACCCCCGACGGGCGGGGGTCGTCACCGGTGGGCGGGAAGCCGTCAGTTGGTGGTGGGGGGAGCCTCGTCGGCCCCGGGGGCGCCCTCGGGCGGAGCCTCACCCCGTGCGCCGGGGCCGCCAGGGCCACCGTGCGGGCCGAGGCCGAGCGGCTCGCCGACCATGATCCCCTGGGCGGCGACGCTGCCGTCGGAGGCGTCGTCGTCGGCGACGGCCCGCACCCCGACCTCGTCGCCCACCTCCAGGTCGGCCACGGCGAGGGCGGCGATGACCGCCACCTCGGTGTCGTCGTCGGTGGTGACGGTCACCGTCTCGCCCGCGGCGGTGGTGACGGTCAGGCTCGTCCCGTCCACGGAGGCGACGGTGCCGACGAGGCCGCGGCCCCGGCCCGGCCCGCCTTCGGGGGCCTCGCCCTCCGCCGCCTCGTCCCGGGCCGGCACCTCGATCACGGCCCGGGCGGCGACGCGGCCGTCGTCACCCTCCGGGCCCATGACCCGCACGGTGTCGCCGGTGGCGATGTCGGCGAGGGTGCCCTCCGTCGCCTCGGTGACCCGGGTGTCGTCGCTGGTCGTGACGGTCACGGTGGCGCCGTCCTCGCTCTCGACGGTGAGGGTCGTGCCGTCGATGGCGGTGATGGTGCCCCGGGCCCCGTGACCACGGCCCCCGGGTCCGCCTGGGCCGCACCGTTCACCGGCATCAGCGCCGCGGCCCTGGTCGCCGGCGCCGTCCTCGGTGGCGGTCGCCGGGGCCGTGTCGGAGCGGGCGGCACCGGCGGCGGCCGCCCCACCGACGAGGAGGGCCAGCCCGGCGGCAGCGGCGCCGACCCACATGCGGGGGCGCCGGCGGGCGGGGGGAAGGGGGTTCTCGGTCATGGGTCTGCTCCCTGTCGTGGGTGGATGGGAGCATCCTGCGGAGCGAACCTGGGAGGACCCTGGGAGCCCGCTCCGACCTTCCGCTGGATCAGGGCCCACCGGCGCGGCGGAAGTAGGCGATCAGGGTGCCCGACACCGAGAGCATGAGGGCCAGGGCCACGGGGTAGCCGACCCACCACTCCAGTTCGGGCATGTGGGTGAAGTTCATGCCCCAGATGCCGGCCAGGAGGGTGGGAACGGCGATCACCGCGGCCCAGGCTGAGATGCGGCGCATGTCCTCGTTCTGGTGGACGCCCTGCTGGGCCAGGTTGGCGTTGAGGGCATCGGTGAGGAGCTCCCGGGCCACCTCGACCCGACCCATCACCCGGTGAGCGTGGTCGGCCACGTCGCGGAAGTAGTCGCCCAGGTCGGGCGGGACGACGTCGGCATCGGGCTCGCACAGGTCCTGGAGGACGTCGGCGACGGGGACGATGTTGCGGCGCAGCTCCAGCACCTGGCGCTTGAGGTGGTACACCCGCGGCGCCTGGTTGACGCGGCCCGGGCTGAAGACGGCCTCCTCGGCCTCGTCGACGTCGGTCTCCAGCTCCTCGATCACCGGGGCGTAGTCGTCGACGACCTTGTCGGCCACGCCGTAGAGGACGGCCAGGGGCCCGTGGGCGAGAAGCTGCGGGCTGCGCTCCAGGCGGCTCCGCACCGCCGACAGGGCGGCGGCCGACCCGTGGCGGACGGTGATGACGAACCGGTCACCCACGATGACCTGGAGCTCGCCGATCTCGACCTGGTCGGGTTGGCGGTAGCAGGCCGTCTTGAACACCACGAGGGAGGCCTCGTCGTAGCTGTCCCACTTGGCCCGCTGGTGGGCCTTGTGCACGTCCTCCAGCAGCAGCTCGTGGAGGCCGCACTCGGCGCTCACCTCGGCGATCTCGTCCTCGGTCGGCTCGTGGAGCCCGATCCAGGTGAAGGCCTGGTCGTCATCGCAGGCGGAGGTGGCTCCCTGGATGGCCGACGGGCGCTCGACCCGCACCCCGTCCCGGTACACCGCGCAGTCGACGAGCACCCCCGCAGTCTGCCCCCTGCCCCCTCCGGCCCCGAGGGATGGGGAACGATGGCCTCTCCGAGGCCATGATGTAGGGTTACATCATGGGGCATCGAACGCAGATCACGTTGACCGACGAGCAGTACGACCGCCTGCGCCACGAGTCCTCCCGCAGTGGGCTCGGGCTGGCTGAGCTCGTCCGGCGCGCCCTGGACCGTTCGTACGGGTCGGCGACCCATCGCGAGGTACAGGATGCTCTCGACAGCAGCTTCGGGAGCTGGACCGGACGCCACATCGACGGAGAGAACTACGTCGACGAGCTCCGTCGAGGCATGGCACGACGGCTGGCCGACGGGTGACGATCCTCGTCGACACCTCGGTGTTGATCGACCATCTGCGGGGCGACGAAGCAGCCCAACGGGCGCTCGTTGGAGCGGTGGAACAGGGCGAGCGGCTGGCCTGCTCGGTCGTCACCAAGGTGGAAGTCTTGGCCGGGATGCGGCCCGGCGAGGAACCGGCGACGCGCCGGCTCCTCGACGCTCTCGACTGGATCGATGTGGATGACGGGATCGCTGAGCGAGCGGGAGCGATGGCCAACCGCTATCTGCGCTCCCACCCCGGTGTCGACCCCATCGACTTCATCATCGCCGCCACCGCCGAGCAGCACGATGCCGCCCTCTGGACGCGCAACATCAAGCACTTTCCGATGTTCGCCGACCTCCGCTCCCCGTACTGATCTCGGCTCGCCGCCCGCCGAGGAGTTCACTGCCGAAGAGTGGGCCACCCTTACCGACGTCGAGGGTGACGCCGTTCTGACCTGTCTCCGCCTCATGCGGGAGGGCCGGTAGCAAAGCCCAGCCCAGCCCCAACCGGCCGGAGGTGACTGGACCACCACGGTTGGGGCTGAGCTGTACGAGCGACGGTAGGTCCCTCTCCGGGCTTCTGGAACCACGGGGAGAGGGGTTCAACTCCCCTGTCGTCCACTGAACGGCCGAGGCGCGTCACCGGTGATGATCCCTATCCCAAGGGCGATGGCGATCGGGTGCGTTACGCGCCCCCATGGCCTCGTCCCAGGTGAGGCGTCGACCGGCGAACGCCACGATCCTCGTCGACGCAGTAGCCAGACGCGCCCGACAACGGGCCAGCCCGGCCCGCCGCCGCCTCGACGATGTGAATGGGCCGGTCAGGTCCGCCCGAGCAAGCGCCGACAGCCCCCAAGCCCGACGAACGGCCCCGACATCTCCCCGCCAGCCGAGTTGTGTCGACTTGAGCGAGGAGGTTCTGTCGGGAACCCCTGGTGGGCCGTAAGGGATTCGAACCCCTGACCCCCTGCGCGTCATGCAGGTGCTCTAGCCAACTGAGCTAACGGCCCCGGAAGCGGTCACCCTAGCAGCGCGCCCCCGGACCGGAGCCAGCCCGATCGGCTACTCGGGAGCAGGTTGGCGGACGTCCCGGAGGCGGGTACCGGCTGGGATCACCTCGCCGTCACCGACGACGCAATCCTCGAGCTCAGCCCCCTCGCCCACCGTCGCCCCGAAGCCGACGACGGAGCACTCGACCCGGGCCCCGGGACCCACCTGGGCCCCGCCCAACAGCACCGATTCATGGACCACGGCGCCGTCGCCGACGACGGCGTCCATGCCGACCACCGACCGGCTCACGTCGGCCGCGGGGTCGACGGTGGCGGTGCGGTGGATGCCGTCGACGGGCTCGCCCCGCAGCCCGTCGAGCAGGTCGAGCTGGGCCTGGATGTAGAGGGCGGGCGTGCCCGTGTCGATCCAGTAGGTATCGCCGGACATGGCGTAGAGCGTGCCGTCGGCCACCATGGCCGGGAACACCTCCCGCTCGATCGACACCCGTCGCCCCGCCTCGATCCGATCGAGG
>CAZXRA010000266.1:0-4009 GCA_964643485.1 uncultured Iamiaceae bacterium
CGGTGAAGGCGGCCGACTTCACCCCCCTCTCCGCCAGATCCGACAACAGATGGCGGGCCCGAGACGTGGCGGCCAGGCCTGACGCCCCGGGACCGAAGCCGAGTTCACCCCGCGCTGCCGCCGTGGCGGCCACCGCGGCCACGGCCCCGCTGGCCACCCCCGGCCGATCAAAGGCGCCGTAGACGATCGTCTCGTAGCGGCCGTCGAGCCGGCCCCGCACCTCGGCTCGCACCGCCCCGACTGCCCCCTCCGGGTGGGGACGACGCAGCATCGGGAGGCGCGCCGTCAACCGATCGCGGCGGGTGGCGGCCAGGCGGGCCGTCACCCGATCGATCTCCCCCAGGGCGTTCACCAACAGGAGGGCATCGGGCAGGCCGGCCCGATAGCAGTCAGCCGCGCCTACCGGGTCGGGGAACCAGCACAGCTCACGGCCCGACCCGGCCGGGCGGCGCTGCCATCCTCCGTCCCGCCAGTCGATGGCCGTGCCTCCCAGGGCCTGATGATGCTGACGGGCGCACGCCGGGCCGCCGGTGCCCAGCCGGGCCACGTGGACCTCGGCCACCTCGTCGAGGAGGTCGGTGGCGTGGCGGGCGAGGAGGCAGGTGAGGCCAGGAGAGAAGGCGGCCCCCACCACCACGTGGACCCCCCGTACCTCGGCCGCCGGACCCAGGTCGAGGAGGGCCTCGACGTCTTCGACGGCATCGGACGTCGAGACCACCGAGATCCCCCGCTCCACCAGGGCCAGGGCCGCGGCGGCGTGCGCGCCGGGGGGGAGGGCCAGGACCACGACGTCGGCATCGGGGGGACTGGTCACCGCCTCGTCCTCGGCGGTGGCCACGTCCCCCAGGGACGCCGCCACCTCCTCCCGGCGTTCCCGGCGCGGATCGCGGAGGAGCACCTCGGCGACACCCGGCGTCGATGCCAACTGGCGGGCGGCCCGGGCTCCCACCGCCCCCAGGCCCACCACGGCGGCCCGCATCAGCGCAGGTCGGGCCCGGAGAGCTCCCGCCAGCCCCCCGACTGCGGGGGCGTGCCCCCGGCGCCCCGCAGGCGCACGAAGATGGCCACCAGGCCGGCCAGGCCGAGCGCCACGAAGGCTCGTCGCAGAAGGGTCACGGGTTGCTCCAGGGGGACGGGCGAGGGGACGGCGCCACGGGCCCCGTCCCGGTTCCAGCCTGGCATCACCGTGCCCCCGGCCCGGTGATGGTGGCGTGGGGCTAGCTGGAATCGAACCAGCGACCTCACCCTTATCAGGGGTGCGCTCTAACCGACTGAGCTATAGCCCCGGGTCGGTGGACCCTAATCCTCACTCGTCGGAGGTTGCCACCCGTTCCGGGTCGTCGTCCGGCCGGACCTCGACGAGCTCCTCCAGCACCGTGAACCGGATGCCTCCCGTGACCTCGCTGATGAGGTTGACCAGGGCGGTGGCCAGCACGGTGAAAACGGTGAAGGCCAGGGCGCTGACGGCGCCGATGAAGGCCACCTGGCGGAACATGCGGTCGCCCTGGAAGCGGAAGTCCTCGAACCCGGAGTCGCGGAGGAAGCCCTCGAAGTCCTCGACCAGGCCCGTGGTGTTGGCCAGGCCCCAGAGGATGGCCACCGTCCCGAGAGCCACCCCGAGCATCACGGTGTTGAACACCAGGCTGATCTTCAGGACCGACCACAGCTCGATCCGCCGCACCACACGGCGGACCCGGCGGGCCTGAGGGCGGGGTCGTCCGCCGGAACGGGCGACCGGCGTGCTGACCGCGTCGGCCAGGGCATCGACCCGGCCGGCGGCTCGACGCGCCGGGACCGGGCGCGACCCGATCCGCTTGCGGGGAACTGAGGGGGAGGCGGTGGGGGAGGCCGCCCCGTCGACGGGGGCTCCGAGCCCTGACTCGACGGACACGAGAGCGAAGTGTACGGGATGCTCGGCACCCCGCTGGGTTCGGCGCGACACCATGTGCCCTCCCAGCGGGCTCGCGCCGTGGCCGAGGACCGACCGACCCGCACGGTGACGACCACGTCACCTCCCTCCGAGCTGATGGCGGCGATCGTCGCCCCGTTGGCCGCGGCCAGACGACGAGCGGCCGCCGGCCCCTCGGCTGCGCCAGCCAGGGCCGCCGCGTCCGCGGCGGTGCGGGCCCGGGCGGCGTCGAGGGCGCTGCTCCCCTGGCGGACAAGAGCCAGGACCACAGCAGCAGAGACGGCCACCGCCACCACCACGAGCGGGAGGGCCTGTCCGCCGTCACGGGCCCGGTGGCGAGGGCGCGACCGTCGACGGTCGAGAGGATGGTGAGCGGGCATGGGACCTCCGAGCCGGGAGGGACGGCGGATGGGCCCGGCGAGCGGGCGATCCGACCCGGAGGTCGTTGGGTACCGAGGAGAATCCGGGCAGGGTCGACTACCCGGCGTCGTCCTCGCCCGATAGCACCGGGGCCACCGCGGCCACGGTCTGGCCTTCGTCGACCTTCATGACCCGAACGCCGGTGGAGCTCCGTCCGTGGGACGGGATCTCCCGGACGCCGGTGCGGATGACGACGCCACCCGAGGCGACCAGGAAGATCTCGTCGTCGAGGCTCACCATGAAGGCCGCCACCACCGAGCCCTTCTTGGCCGTCAGCTTGATGCCGATGACGCCCTGGCCCCCCCGCCCTTGGGCGTTGAAGTGCTCGAGCTGGGTGCGCTTGCCGTAGCCGGCGTCGGTGACGATGAGCATGGCCACGTCGTCGCGGCACACGTCGCACGACACCACCTCGTCGCCGGCCCGCAGCTTCATGCCCCGCACCCCGGCCGCGGCCCGGCCCATGGACCGCACCTCGTCCTCGGGGAAGCGGATGGCTTGGCCCTGGCGCGAGATCATGAGGATGTCGGCCCCCCCGTCGGTGGGCAGGACCCGTACGAGCTCGTCGTCGTCCCGCAGGTTGATGGCGATGAGGCCGGTGCGCAGCGACGAGTCGTACTCGCTGAAGCGGCTGCGCTTGACCTGTCCGAGCTTGGTGGCGAAGAACAGGTAGGGCTGCGACTCGTAGTCGCGGGTGTCGATGATGGCCTGGATGCGCTCGTCCGGCTGGAGCTGGATGAGGTTGGGCATGGCAGTACCCCGCGCCATGCGTTCCTTCTTGGGGATCTCGTGGGCCTTGAGCCGGTAGACGCGGCCCCGGTTCGAGAAGAACAGCAGGTAGGCGTGCGCCGTGGTGGTGAGGATGTGGGTGACGTAGTCGCCGTCGCGCAGCTTGGTGCCCGCCACCCCCCGGCCCCCGCGCCCCTGGGCCCGGAAGGTGTCGGCGGTGACGGTCTTGATGTAGCCCTTGTTCGACAGGGTGAGGACGAGATCCTCGTCGTCGATGAGATCCTCGATGTTCATCTCCCCGGGATCGAGGGTGATGATCGAGCGGCGCTCGTCGGCGAAGCGCTGCCGCACGTCGGAGAGCTCGTCCTTGATGACGGCCCGCAACCGGCTGTCGTCGGCCAGGATGGCCTGCAGGTCGGAGATGGTGGCCCGAAGCCCCTCGATCTCGGTCTCGAGGTCGATGCGGGCCAGGCGGGTGAGTCGGCCCAGGGGCATGTCGAGGATGTGCTCGGCCTGCACCTCGCTGAACTCGAAGGGCTCGGCCATCAGCCGCTCCCGGGCGTTGGCCCGGTTCTCGGACGCCCGGATGGTGGCGATGACCTCGTCGATGACGTTGATGGCCTTGAGCAGGCCCTCGCGGATGTGGAGCTTCCGCTCGGCCTCGCCCAACCGGTAGCGCGTGCGCCGGGTGATGACCTCGACCTGGTGGTCGACGTAGGCCGTCAGGGCCTGGACCAGGTTGAGGGTGCGAGGGACCCCGTCGACCAGGGCCACGGTGTTGACGGCGAAGTTCCTCTGCAGCGAGGTGTGCTTGTAGAGGTTGTTCAGCACCACCAGGCCCGCGGCATCACGCTTGAGGTCGAAGACAAGGCGCGTCCTGCCCTTGGCCGACTCGTTGCGGATGTCGCGGATGCCCTCGAGTTCGCGCCGCTCGACCAGCTCGGCGGCCTTGTC
>CAZXRA010000267.1:0-3782 GCA_964643485.1 uncultured Iamiaceae bacterium
ACCATGGGGGGCATCGCCATCGTGGTCGGCACGGTGCTCGGCTACGTCGTGGCCCACACCCGGCCCGGGCTCGCCTTCACCCGCTCGGGCGTGCTGCTCGTCGCCCTGGTGGTGGGAGCGGGCATCGTGGGGGGGCTCGACGACTGGATCAAGGTCTCCCAGGAGCGCAACCTGGGCCTGTCCAAGACGACCAAGAGCATCGGCCTGTTGAGCGTCGCCGTCGCCTTCGCCGTGGTCGCCGTCAACCTCACCCCGGTCCACACCACCCTGTCGTTCACCCGCTTCGACAACTTCGCCGGCCTCGACCTGGGCCCGTGGCTGTGGTGCGCCTGGGCCGTGCTGCTGATCGTGGGCTGCACCAACGCCGTGAACCTCACCGACGGCCTCGACGGCCTGGCCGGCGGGTCGGCCGTCTTCGCCTTCGCCGCCTTCGCGGTCATCGCCTTCTGGGCCTTCCGCAACTCGGGCCAGAGCGGGGTGACGGCCGACTACCAGATCCCCCACGCCCTCGACCTGGCCGTGGCGGCCGCCGCCCTGGTGGGGGCCACCACCGGCTTCCTGTGGTGGAACGCCACCCCGGCCCGGATCTTCATGGGCGACACCGGCTCCCTCGCCATCGGCGGCGGCCTGGCCGGCCTGGCCCTCCTCCTCAGCACCCACCTGCTGCTGCCCATCATCGGCGGCCTGTTCGTGTTCGAGACCCTGTCGGTGATCATCCAGGTCACCAGCTTCCGGCTGTTCAAGCGGCGGCTGTTCCGCATGGCCCCGATCCACCACCACTACGAGCTGGCAGGCTGGCCAGAGACGACGATCATCGTGCGCTTCTGGATCCTGGCCGGCCTGTCCACCGCCATCGCCCTGGGCCTGTACCTGGCCGACTACATCCACCTCACGGGCCAGTGAGCACCGTGGCCACCTCGTCCGCTGTCGCCGCCCCGGCCGTCGCGCCCGGCGGGCGCGTCGTGGTCATGGGCCTGGGCGTCACCGGGCGGGCCGTGGCCCGGGCTCTGGCCCGCCGGGGCCACCCGGTCGACCTCGTCGACGATGCCCCGGGGCCCGAGGCTCACGCCCTGGCCACGGCCCTGGACGTGCCCCTGGTCGTGGCGCCCGACGCCCTCGCCCTGGCCGCCCTCCTCGACGGGGCCGCCGCTCTCGTCCCCGCTCCCGGCCTCACCGAGGCCCACCCCGCCTTCACCGCCGCGGCTGGCGCCGGCGTGCCCGTCGTCGGAGAGCTCGACCTGGCCGCGGCCTGGGACCCCCGCCCCTGCGTCGCCATCACCGGCACCGACGGCAAGACCACGGTCACCACCCTCGTCAGCGCCATGCTCACCGCCTCGGGGGTCGCCGCCGTGGAGGCGGGCAACACCGAGGTGCCCCTGGTCGCGGCCATCGACGACCCGACTCCCGCCGCCTTCGTGGTGGAGGCCTCCTCCTTCCGCCTGGCCCCCCTACGCCGCTTCGCTCCCGTGGCCGGCTGCTGGCTCAACTTCGGCCCCGACCACCAGGACGTCCACGCCGACCTGGCCCGCTACGAGGCGGCCAAGGCCAACCTGTGGCGGGGGTTCGGACCCGACCAGCTGGCCGTGGCCAACCGCGACGACCCCGTCGTCATGGCCCACGCCGCCGGGCTGTCCCACGTCGAGACGTTCGGCCTGGCCGTCCCGCCGGCCGGGCCCGGCCACTGGTGGGCCGACGACGAGGCCCTGCGCACCCCCGAGGGCGAGGTGCTCGTGGCCCGGCGCGAGCTGCACCGGGCCCTGCCCCACGACGTGGCCAACGCCCTCGCCGCCGCGGCCACGGCCCGGGCCGCCGGGGCCACCGCCGCGGGCACGGCCGCGGCCCTGCGCTCGTTCCGGGGCCTGCCCCACCGGGTGCAGCTCGTGGGCGAGGCCGACGGCGTCCGCTGGTACGACGACTCCAAGGCCACCGCTCCCCACGCCACCCTCGCGGCCGTGGCCGGCTTCCCCTCCGTCGTCCTGCTCGCCGGGGGGCGCAACAAGGGCCTCGACCTGGGCGCCCTGACGGCCGCCGCCCCGCACCTCCGGGCCGTGGTGGCCCTGGGGGAGGCGGCCGAGGAGGTGGCCGCTGCCTTCGCCGGGGTGTGCCCCGTCATCCGGGCCGACGACATGGACGCTGCCGTCGCCGCCGCCCGCGACCGGGCCCGCCCGGGCGACGCCGTCCTCCTCTCACCGGCCTGCGCCTCGTTCGACCGCTACCGCAGCTACGCCGAGCGGGGCGACGACTTCGCCCGCGCCGTCGCCGCCCTCGGGATCCCCGCCCCCCAGGAGACCTCGCCATGACCGTCGCCCTGCCCCTCCGCCGGTCCGCCCCGCCGTCCCGGGAGCGACGGGGCGTCCTCGACCTGCCCGGGGAGCGCACGGGCACGGCCACCGCCCTGCTGGTGCTGGTCGCCGTCCTCGTCTTCTTCGGCCTGGTGATGGTGCTGTCCGCCTCGTCGGTGGCCTCGCTCGAAGCCACCGAGTCCACCTGGTCCTTCGCCCTGCGCCAGGGCATCTGGGCCGGCCTGGGCACCCTCGGCCTCCTGGTGGCCCTGCGCAGCGACCGGCAGGCGTGGCGCAAGTACTGCCGGGTGGGCCTGGTGGCGGTGGTCGGCCTGCTCCTGCTCGTGCTGGTGCCGGGCATCGGCATCTCGGCCAACGGGGCCCGCCGGTGGCTGGGGGCGGGACCGATCCAGGTCCAGCCGTCGGAGCTGGCCAAGATCGCCGTCATCCTCTTCTGTGCCGACCTGCTGGCCCGCCGCCATCGGGAGGTCCACGATCCCCGGCGCACGGTGTGGCCCGTGATCGGCGTCCTGGCCGGGGTGTCGGTGCTCGTCCTCGTCCAGCCCAACCTGGGCACCACCATCGTCATCGGCGCCATCGTCTTGTCGATGCTCTATGCCGCCGGCACCCGCATGGGCCCCCTGCTCGGCCTGGGCGGGGTGGCCGTGGCCGCCACCGCCCTCCTCGTTTGGTTCGAGCCCTACCGGCGCCGTCGCCTGTTCGCCACCTTCGACCCGTGGTCGAACAAGTCCGACAGCGGCTACCAGCTCATCCAGGCCGGGGTCGGCCTGAGCGACGGGGGCCTCACCGGGTTGGGCCTGGGCCAATCGAAGGCCAAGTACGGCTACCTGCCCTACGCCCACACCGACTTCATCTTCGCCATCATCGGCGAAGAGCTGGGCCTGATCGGAGCCCTGGCCGTGGTGGCGCTGTTCGTCGCCCTGGCCTTCCTGGGCGTCCGGGTGGCGGCACGGGCCCCTGACCGCTTCAGCGCCCTGGTCGCCACCGGCATCACCACCTGGCTGGTGGCCCAGGCCTTCCTCAACGTGGCCGTGGTGCTCGGCCTGGTGCCCAACACCGGCGTGCCCCTGCCCTTCCTGTCCTACGGGGGCACCTCGTTGCTGGTCACCATGATCGGGGTGGGGATGCTGGTGAACATCGCCCGCCACCCGCGCCCGGCCGCCGCCACGGCGCCGGTCGCGGCCGGCGAGCGATGACGGCCACGCGGGTCCTCGTCGCCGGGGGAGGGACAGCCGGGCACCTCGTCCCCGGGCTGGCCCTGGCCGCGGCCCTGGTGGAGCGGGGCCTGCCGGCCGACGCCATCCACTTCGTGGGCTCCGATCGAGGAGTGGAGGCGGAGATGGTGCCGGCCGCCGGCTTCACCCTCGACGAGCTGCCGGGCCGGGGCGTGCCCCGCCGGCCCGGCGTGGCCATGGTGAAGGCCGGCCTGTCGCTCCTCGGCGGCACCCGGCGCGGGGTGGCCATCGTCCGCCGCCGCCG
>CAZXRA010000268.1:0-4567 GCA_964643485.1 uncultured Iamiaceae bacterium
CGGCCGAGCACGTCGTCGGACTTGATGGTCAGCAGCTCCTGCAGGCAGTAGGCGGAGCCGTAGGCCTCGAGGGCCCACACCTCCATCTCGCCGAAGCGCTGACCGCCGAACTGCGCCTTCCCGCCCAGCGGCTGCTGGGTGATCATGGAGTAGGGGCCGGTGGACCGGGCGTGGATCTTGTCGTCCACCAGGTGGGCCAGCTTCAGGATGTACATGTAGCCCACGGTGATGGGCCGGTCGTAGATCTCACCGGTGCGGCCGTTGTAGAGCTGGGTCTTGCCGTCGGGGCGGATCATCCGGCCGCCGTCGCCGTACTCCGGGTGGGCCGACTCCGGGTTCAGGTTGGTGAGGGCCTGCTGGATGGTGACGTGCTTGCCGGCCTGGGCCTTCTCGTCCCAGTGGGCGCCGTCGAACACCGGCGTCGCCACGAGGGTGGACGGCCGGGTGGTGGGCCGGGTCTTGGCCTCGGTGCCCCGGATCGGCTCCTCACCGGCGCCGGGCTTGTCGTCGGCGCCCTCCCAGCCCCAGCGGGCGGCATAGCCCAGGTGCGACTCCAGCACCTGGCCCACGTTCATGCGGGACGGGACGCCCAGCGGGTTGAGGATGATGTCGACGGGCGTGCCGTCGGCCAGGAAGGGCATGTCCTCGACGGGGAGGATGCGGGAGATGACGCCCTTGTTGCCGTGACGGCCGGCCAGCTTGTCCCCCACGCTGATCTTGCGCTTCTGGGCGACGTACACCCGGACCAGCTCGTTCACGCCGGGGGGCAGCTCGTGGCCGCCCTCACGGGTGAAGACCCGGACGTCGATGACCTTGCCCGACTCGCCGTGGGGCACCTTGAGCGAGGTGTCGCGCACCTCGCGGGCCTTCTCGCCGAAGATGGCCCGCAGCAGGCGCTCCTCGGGGGTGAGCTCGGTCTCGCCCTTGGGCGTGACCTTGCCCACGAGGACGTCGCCGCCGTCGACCTCGGCCCCGATGCGGATGATCCCCCGCTCGTCGAGGTCGGCGAGGATGTCCTCGCTGAGGTTGGGGATGTCGCGGGTGATCTCCTCGGGGCCCAGCTTGGTGTCGCGGGCGTCGATCTCGTGCTCGTGGATGTGGATCGACGTGAGCACGTCGTCGCGGACGAGGCGCTCGCTGAGGATGATGGCGTCCTCGAAGTTGTAGCCCTCCCACGGCATGAAGGCCACGAGCAGGTTCTTGCCCAGGGCCAGCTCGCCGTTGTCGGTGGAGGGGCCGTTGGCGATGATGTCGCCCTTCTTGATCTTCTGGCCCTCGGCCACGACGGGCCGCTGGTTGATGCAGGTGTCCTGGTTCGACCGCTCGAACTTGAGGAGCTTGTAGACCTTGCGGCCCTTGCTCTTGTACTCGACGGCGATGTGGGTGCTGTCGACCTCGGTGACGACACCGTCGTCGAGGGCGATGAGCATGTCGCCGGCGTCGCGGGCGGCCTTGCCCTCGATGCCGGTGCCGATGAACGGCGCCTCGGCCCGCAGCAGGGGCACGGCCTGGCGCTGCATGTTGGCGCCCATGAGGGCCCGGTTGGCGTCGTCGTGCTCCAGGAAGGGGATGAGCGAGGTGGCGACGGAGACGATCTGCTTGGGCGAGACGTCCATGAGCTGGACCTCGCTGGCCGGCACCGAGGAGATCTCGGTGGTGGCGCCGAAGAAGACGTCGCGCTCGAGCTGGAGCTTCAGCTCGCCCAGGGTGGCGGCCTGGGGCGAGCGCCGCACCAGGATCCGGTCCTCGGCGAAGGAGCGGTCCTCGTTCAGGCGGGCGTTGGCCTGGGCGACGACGTACTCCTCCTCCTCGTCGGCGGGGAGGTAGACGATCTCGTCGGTGACCTTGCCGTCGATGACCTTGCGGTAGGGCGACTCCAGGAAGCCGAAGCTGTTCACCCGGGCGTAGGTGGCCATGTAGCCGATGAGGCCGATGTTCGGGCCCTCGGGGGTCTCGATCGGGCACATCCGGCCGTAGTGGCTGAAGTGCACGTCGCGGACCTCGAAGCCGGCCCGCTCACGGCTCAGGCCGCCCGGGCCGAGGGCCGAGAGGCGGCGGCGGTGGTTCAGGCCCGACAGTGGGTTGACCTGGTCCTGGAACTGCGACAGCTGGGACGTCCCGAAGAACTCCTTGATGGCGGCGACCACGGGCCGGATGTTGATGAGGGACTGCGGCGTGATGGCCTCGACGTCCTGGGTGGTCATCCGCTCGCGCACGACCCGCTCCATGCGGGAGAGGCCGATGCGGACCTGGTTCTGGATCAGCTCGCCGACCGACCGGATGCGGCGGTTGGCGAAGTGGTCCTGGTCGTCGAGCCGGTAGCCGGGCTCGGCGTCGACCAGGTGCAGCAGGTAGGTGGTGGCGGCCAGGACCTCGCAGCGCGAGAGCACCGACTGGTCGGGGGCCCCGTCACCGTCGTCGCCCACCTCAGCGGTGCGCGTGGGGCGGTCGAGCTCCAGCATGGGGAACGTCTGCTCCAGCCAGTCGAGCTCGTGGCCCAGCTTGCGGTTGAGCTTGTAGCGGCCGACCCGCGAGAGGTCGTAGCGACGGGGCTCGAAGAAGGCGTTGCGGAAGTAGGCCTTGGCCGACTCGGCCGACGGCGGCTCACCGGGGCGGGCCCGCTTGTAGATCTCGATCAGCGCCTCTTCCTGGGTGGGAGCGAGGTCGCGGTCCTTCTCCCACTGGCCCTCGAGGAAGTCGAACTCCCGCACGAAGGCCTCGAGGAAGCCGGGGGCCTGCTCCTCGTCGTAACCCAGGGCCCGGAGGAGGACGAAGAGGCTGAGGCGGCGCTTGCGGGCGACGCGGGTGCCGGCGGTGACGTCCTTGCCCGGCTTCTGCTCGACGTCGAACTCGATCCACTCGCCGCGGTAGGGGTGGATGGTGCCGGTGACGAGCTGGTGCTTGGCCAGGTTGCGGAGACGGAACCGCTCACCGGGCTGGAAGATCACGCCGGGCGAGCGGACGAGCTGGGACACCACGACCCGCTCGGTGCCGTTGATGATGAAGGTGCCCTTCTCCGTCATCATGGGGAAGTCCCCCATGAACACGGTCTGCTCCTTGATCTCACCGGTGTTCTGGTTCATGAACCGGGCGCGCACGAAGATCGGCGCCGCGTAGGTCATGTCCTTCTCTTTGCACTCCTCGACGGAGAACTTGGGCTCGGGGCGCAGATCCTCGTCGTCAGGGTCGAACTCCAGTTCGAGCTGGAGGGTCTCGGTGAAGTCCTTGATGGGCGAGATGTCGCGGAAGGTGTTGGCCAGCCCGTTCTCCAGGAACCACTTGAACGAGGTTCGCTGGATGGCGATCAGGTCGGGGAGCTCGAGGACCTCGTCGAGGTTCGCGAAGGAATAGCGGTCCCGGGTGGTGGGTCGGGCAGACAAGGCCTCTCCTCGGAGCAGAGGGTGATCACGCGGCGCAGGCCGTGCTGGCGCACCAGTCCCCGGGGCCGAAGGACGGGGGAACGGGGCGGACAGTCACGGCAACGGACCACACTAGGGGTCGACGTGCATCGGGAGCAACCCGCGATCGCGGAAGCAAGGCCGGACGGGCCGGCGATGAGTTCCGGGCAGGGTAAGCGCCCCCGGGCACCCCGTCAAGGATCGCCCGCCGGTCGGGGCGTCCCGGGGCGCGACGAAGGCGGGGCCCAAAGGCCCCGCCTTCGTTGCGAAACGGGTCGGCTACTTGAGCTCGACGCTGGCGCCCTCGGCCTCGAGGGCCTCCTTGGCCTTCTGGGCCTCTTCCTTGTTCACCTTCTCGAGGACGGGCTTGGGGGCGCTGTCCACGAGATCCTTGGCCTCCTTGAGACCCAGGCTGGTGAGGCCACGGACGGCCTTGATGACGCCGACCTTCTTGTCGCCGGCGGCGGTCAGGACGACGTCGAACTCGTCCTGCTCCTCGGCGGCGGCGTCGCCGCCACCACCTGCCGGGGCGGCGGCGGCCACGGCCACGGGGGCGGCCGCGGTCACGTCGAAGCGCTCCTCGAACGCCTTCTTCAGCTCGGACAGCTCCAGCACGGTCATGCCGGCGATGGCGTCCAGGATGTCGTCGGTGGAAAGGGTGGCCATGTCAGCTCTCCTCGGTGGCGGCCTCGTCGGCCGGGGTCTCGGTCCCGGCCTCGGCCGGAGGGGTGGTGTCGGCCTCGTCGGCCTCGGTGGTGGCCGAGTCCTCGGCCGGGGGGGTCTGGTCGGCGGCGGTCTCAGCCGGCGCCTCGGGGGCGGGCTCCTCGGCGGGGGCCTCGCTGGCGACGGGGGCGCCGGGAGCGCCACCGGCTTCGATCAAGGCGTTGAGGGCGTAGCCGAAGCTGCGGGGCACGGCGTCGAGCAGGCTGGCGAACTGCTGCATCGGGGCGGCGAAGAGGCCGGCGATCTCGGCCAACAGCTGGTCGCGGCTGGGCAGGTCGGCGAGGGCGGTGACGTCGTCGGCCCCGACCAGCTGGGAACCCAGCAGGCCGCCCTTCACCACCAGGGCGGGGTTGGTCCGGGCGAAGTCGCGGAGGGCCTTGGCCACACCGGCCACGTCACCATCCACGAAGGCGATGGCGGTGGGGCCGGTGAGCAGGTCGTCGATC
>CAZXRA010000269.1:0-30588 GCA_964643485.1 uncultured Iamiaceae bacterium
CCAGGCCGACCTGCTCTCGGCGGGGGAGCGGATCACCCAGGAGACCCGGCACTGGAACGAGGAGGAGGGGCGCACCAGCACCATGCGCTCCAAGGAGGAGGCCGACGACTACCGGTACTTCCCCGAGCCCGACCTGCTGCCGGTCGACCCCGACCCGGAGTGGGTTGCCGCCATCGGTGCCGCCCTCCCGCCCATGCCCGCGGCCCGGCGTCAGGAGCTGGCCGCGGCGGCGGGTGTCACCCTCCCCGACGAGACGGTGGCCGTCGTCGTGGAGCGCGGCCAGGACGGGCAGGCCCACGCCGCCATCGGTGCCGGGGCCGAACCGGCCCGGGTGCTGGTCCACGTGAGCCAGAACCTGGCCGGTGAGGGGGGACGTGACCTGACGCCCGTGCGCCTGGCCGCCCTCGTCGGCCTGGAGACGTCGGGGGCGCTGACCGCCACCCAGGCCAAGGCGGTGCTGGCCGAGATGCTCACCAGCGACGCCTCGCCCGAGGAGATCGCCGCGGCCAAGGGCTTCGAGGCCATGGACACGGGAGCCCTGGAGGCCCTGGTCGACGGGGTGATCGCCGACAACCCGGCCGAGTGGGAGCAGTTCCGTACCGGCGACGCCAAGGCCCAGGGCAAGCTCACCGGCTTCTTCGTGGGCCAGGTGATGCGGACCAGCAAGGGCCAGGCCGACGGGAAGGCCGTCACCGCCCTCCTCCGCTCCCGCGCCGGCCTCTGAGGGGTGACGAGCGTGTCGCGGCTCGCCGGGGCCTAGCATCGGTCCGGGTCCGTGGGCGGACCCCGAGACGAGCGACCAGGGACGTGACCGTCGAATGAGCGACAACCCCCTCAGGGGCGGGGCCTCCGTCCCGGGCTACGAGGTCGAACGGGAGCTGGGCCGGGGCGGGTTCGCCGTGGTCTACCGGGCCAACCAGCCCAAGCTGCGCCGCACGGTGGCCCTCAAGGTGCTCACCAACGTGGACCCGTCCGACGACGATGCCAAGCGCCGGTTCGAGGCCGAGTGCCAGGCGATCGGCTCCCTGTCGTGGCACCCCCACGTGGTCACCGTGTACGACGCCGGGGCCACCGACGAGGGCCTGCCCTTCCTGGCCATGGAGCACCTGCCGTCGGGCTCCCTCCAGGCCAAGCTGGGCGACCACGGGCACGCCCCGTCGGAGGAGGTGCTGCGCGTCGCCGTGCAGATGAGCGACGCCCTGGGTGCGGCCCATCAGGCCGGCATCCTCCACCGCGACATCAAGCCGGCCAACGTCCTCACGTCCCGCATCGGCGACTACAAGCTGGCCGACTTCGGCATCGCCCGCTTCGGCGACAGCCAGCGCACCGCCACCGGCGTCATCACCGGCACGGTGGCCTACACCGCCCCCGAGGTGCTGCGGGGGGCGCGGGCCTCGTCGGCCAGCGACCTCTACGCCCTGGGCGCCATGCTCTGCGCCGTGGCCAGCGGTCGCACCCCGTTCGTGAAGGATGCGGACGAGTCGGTCGTGGCCATCATGTACCGGGTCAACACCGAGGACCCGCCGCCCCTCGACGGGTACGGCGTCCCCCCCGACGTGGCCCTCCTGATCCACACCCTGATGGACAAGGACCCCGAGAAGCGGCCGGCCACGGCCCTCGAGGTGGCCCAGTGGGCCCAGCACCTGCAGGAGCAGCGGGGCATCTCCACGTCGCCCCTGCACACCGACCCCGACCTGCTCCCCGGCCTCCCCCCGGCGGCCCTGGCCGTCGGCGCCGCCGCCCTCGGCGCCGGAGCCGGAGGCGCGGCGGCGGCCCCCGTGGCCACGCCGGCCCCGGCCTACGGCACCCCGCCCCCTCCGCCGGCCGGGGCGACCCCTCCGCCCACGCCCTACCCGGCCGGCGCCACCCCGCCCCCGCCGGCGGCCTACCCGCCGTCGGGCGTCTACCCGGCGGCCACCACGGTGAGCCCGGCGCCGGCGGCGGCCTACGGCGCGGGCGGCTACCCGCCCCAGACCGGTTCGTACGCCCCGGCCACCGGCAGCTACGGCTACCAGGGCGGCGGGGGGTCGTCGTCCAACGGCGGCAAGATCGTCGCCATCGTGGCCGTGGTGGCCCTGGTCGTCGTGGCCCTCGTCATCGGGATCACCGCCCTGGCCAGCGGGGACGACAAGAGCTCGGCCGGCACCACCTCGACCACGGCGGCGACATCGTCGCGGGCGTCGTCCTCCACCACGGAGGAGTCTTCGACGTCGTCCTCCACGGAGCCCGCGACCTCGCCCTCCACCGAGGGTGGCTCGGGCACGTTCCCCCAGGCGGTGCGGGACAGCTTCCTCGACGCCTGCCTCGTGCAGGGCACCCAGGGCTACTGCCAGTGCGTGCTGGAGGGGCTGGAGGCCACCTACACCCTGGAGGACTTCTCCAGCATGGAGGGGAGCCTCGGCGACCCGAACAACCTCCCGCCCGAGGTCACCGAGATCATCGCCGGCTGTCAGTAGGGCCCTCGGGCCGTGGCCGCGAAACTGGCCGTGGGTCGGGTCGGCTCACGCGCCATGCTGCCGCGGTGACGATCACGTACCGGGTCCCTCGCGAGGACGAGTTCGAGCCCTTCATCCGGCCCGTGTGGCGCGGCTTCGGCGACCCCGGCCCGCCGGAGGAGCAGAAGGACGACGAGCGCCTGATGTGGGAGCCGGCGCGCAGCCTGGGCGCCCTCGATGAGGACGAGTGGGTCGGCGGAGCAGGAGCCCTCACGATGGACCTGACCCTGCCCGGCGGGGCCACCATCCCCGCCGCCGGGGTGACGATGGTGGGTGTGGCCGCCACCCACCGGCGCCGAGGGATCCTCACCGAGCTGATGCGCCGGCAGCTCGACGACGTGGCCGCGGCGGGGGAGCCCGTGGCCATGCTCACGGCGTCGGAGTCGCTGATCTACGGGCGGTTCGGGTACGGCCTGGCCACCCAGGGGGTGCGCCTGCGCATCGATCCCGCTCACTCCCGCCTCCGGCCCGAGGCGTCGGCCCTGGTGGGGGCCTCGCTGGCTGGTGGGCGGCTCCGCCAGGTGACGGTGGACGAGGCCCGCACCCTGCTGCCGTCGGCCTACGAGCGGGTGCGGGCCGGCCGCCCTGGCTCCGTCGCTCGCACGCCGGGGTGGTGGGAGAGCCACGTCTTCCTCGACCGTGAGCGCCACCGGGAGGGGGGCGGCTCCCTGGCCGCCCTGGTCCACGAGGACCCCACCGGAGCCGTCGACGGCTGGGCCCTCTACCGCTCCCACCATCGGTGGGATGATCGCCTGCCGTCCTCGATCCTGCGGGTGGAGGACGTCTTCGCCGTCGGCGACGCCGTCATGCTCGCCCTCTGGCGGGGCCTGCTCGACCACGACCTGATCGCCGAGGTCGACGTGCTCCACGGGGCGCTCGACGATCCACTGCGCTGGGCTCTCCTCGACCCGCGGCGGCTACGCGCCTCGGAGGTCACTGACTGGCTGTGGGTGCGGTTCCTGGACGTCCCGGCGGTCCTGTCGGCCCGTCGGTGGGGGGCGGCGGGCCAAGTGGTGCTGGATGTGGCCGATCCCTTCCGTCCCGCCTCCGGGGGACGGTTCCTCGTCGAGGCCGACGCCGACGGAGCAGGGACCGTGACCCGCACGGAGGCCGAGGCCGACCTGGCCCTGGGCACCGAGGAGCTGGCTGCCGTGTCTCTCGGGGGGGTGGCCCCGTCGACCCTGGCCCGCATCGGCCGCGTGACCGAGCGCCGGCCCGGAGCCCTGGCCGCGGCCGATGCCCTCTTCTCCTGGCCCGTCATCCCCCACTGCCTCACCATGTTCTGATCTCTCCGAGGCCGGGGTGTTTCGGAGGGCCGCCACGGGGGCACGCCGGGCCTTCGCTTCCCCCTTCGAGCCTCCACCCTTGAAGGGACACCATGGGTCCCACCCCCTCCGATCTGCGCGCTTCCGCTGATGAGGTGCGCCGGGCCTCATCGTTCGTCACGCTGGCCTTCGCCGACGTCGGGCCCCGCAGCGGTGGCAGTACGTGGCGTGGGCCCGCCGCCGACGCCTTCGGCGAGGGGTTCCGCTGGGCCGACCGGTGCGTGGGTGACGTGGCCGAGGGCCTGCGGGCCATCGCCACCCGACTGGAGACGTGGGCCGACCAGCTCCAGGCTGAGGCCGAAGCGGTGGCCCGGGCAGCGGAGCGGGAGCGGGAGGAACACCGATGGCGGTGGGAGGAGGAGCGGGCCCGCCACGTCGCCGGGCTGCCACCCCGCACGCTGTTCGGGTGGGGCGCGGCGTCGTCGCCATCTGATCGGGGAGACGGCGTGCCGCGCTGGTCGCCCGATGGCCCCGGAGGTGAGGGTGGCTGAGCCCGATGTCGTGGCCCTGGACCCGCTGGCCCTGGCCCGGTTGGAGGCCACCCTGCACGGTGTGGCCGAGGCGTACCGGAGCTGCGCCGGTCGCGTCGCCGACGCCTTGTGGGGGACGGGGGAGACGGCGGAGGAGGAGCTGGCCGAGCTGCGTCGCCTGGTCGACTGGTGCGAGCGCCACCGCGACGCCATCAGCCGGCGTCGGCGCGTCCTGGACGGCCTGCCCGTCGCCCTCCCCCTGCCGGCGTGGTCGTTCGCGACGGCGGCCGAGGCGCGCCACGCGGCCGAGGGCCTCGCCCCCCGGTTGCTTCGGGCCCTGGAACGCCGTCCTCCGGACTGGGCGACGCTGTCGTCCCTCGTGGACGATGTGGCTCGAGGCCGCGACGACGGTGCGTTCGCCGCCCGCCTCCTCACCTTGCTCGGACCCCGGCGCACGGCACTGCTGCCGCTCCGCGTCGAGCAGGCGGCCCGGGCCGACGGCGAGGTGGCGGGCTCCGCCGTCGACGAGGCTCACGTCGCCCTGGCGGCGACGGTGATGACGGCCTCCCGGTTCACGGGGCCGGGCGGCCTGACCGAGGAGTGGGGCCGTCGCTTCGCCGGCCTCGACGAAGCGGGCGACCGTGGCCGGTCGGGATCGGAAGCGCCCGATCCGGCGGTGCGGAGGCGTCTGGAGGGGCTGGGCTTCGGCGCCGACCTGGCCCGGTCGGTGGCGCTGGGCCTCGAAGCGGGCACCGTGGCCACCGTGCTCGGGGGCACGAACATGGTGCTGACGGTGGTCGGTGCCGGCCTGGGTGGGGGCGACGAGGAAGGTGATGGATGGGATGAGGCGGGGACGGCCGTGGGGGTGGCGGGATCGCTCGGGTTGTTCCTGGTGTCGTCGGGAGTCGTCACCGCTCCGCTGGGCGTGGCCGCCGTGCTCGGGGGGAGCGTGGTCGCCAGTGCCTTGTCTTGGACCTTCCGCCAGGTGGAGGAGCCCCCGCCCGACCGGGCCACCCCGGAGAACCGACGTCGTCGCCACTCCCGCACCTTCGATCCCGCCACCGGCACTTCCCGCTTCCCCGGGGGCGGCACCGACCGGCCGCACCAGGACGGGGCCGGTGGCGTCCTCCCCCCGAACATGATCCGATGAGGATCCCCGTCTAACGGGTCGGTCGCCTGGGGGGTGGCCTCTCGCCGGAGGCGTTCGCTCGGATCATCGCCGCCACCGCCGGAGGCGGTGGGGCGTGTCGTCGACGATGCGTATCGGACGATGTTGGATCGTCCGGTGATCCGGCGGAGTCCGACCGTCGGCGGGCTGTCCGGCGCGCCGCAGAGATCCGGCGTCAGGTCGGAGGGTGACCGACCCCGTCATCGTCCTCGATGCAGGAGTCCTCGACCGGGCCACCGTCGATCGTGGGTTCCGGGTGGTGCTGCGCGAGTTGGTGGGCGACGGGTGGGATCCCGTTGTCCCTGCCGTGGTCCTCGCCGAGGCGATCACGGGTGGACCCACTGATGCGCCGGTGAACCAGACGGTCAGCCGGTTGGGGACCGATGTCACCGACGAGGCGACGGCCCGACGGGCCGGGCACCTGCGGGCGGTGGCGGCGCGTGACGGCGGGCGCCGGCTGCCCAGCGGGATCGACGCGGTCGTCGCCGCCCATGCCGTGAGGGCGGGGAGGGGTGTCGTGTTCACCACCGACCCGGGCGATCTGCGTCGCCTCCTGGTCGACCATCCGAGCCTCCTCGTCGCCCGGCCCTGAGAGGCGCAGGCGGGCAGTCCGGCGATCTCCCGTTCCGGGCCTACGTCGCAACCTCCCTGCCGTTCACCCCGCCGGAACTCAACTGGACCTCAACGCCTTCTGCCTGCGGATGCTGTTCTCGCGGGACAGGGAATCCCAGAACGAGGTCCGCAACTACATCGCCCCCGCCAACGGCACCCGCGCCGTGGGGATGAACGACCTGGCCATCGATCTGGGGTTCGGTCCGGGTGGGACGGGCACCGCGGCGTCGGTGACGCACTCCAACGGTTCCACCGTGCCGGGCTCGCCGCCGGCGGCGGAGTCGATCGTCGACGAGGTGTTCGTCCTGAACAACCCCACCGGGGCGGTCACCATCGACGGTCCTCCAGGCTCGACGGTGCCCGTCACCCTCGATGAGATATTCCTGAGCGCCGCGTCCCACCCTTCCCAACCCGGTGACCTGCACCCCCCTCGACCAGCCGGCCACCCTCGGCGTGGTGGTCGTCTCCGGGAACACGTTGACCGTAGAGCCGGGCGGCCCGGTGCGCGAGGGGACGCGGTGACCCTCCGCGCCGCGGTGGCGCCCTATCGGAACGGCCAGGTCGAGTTCCGCGACGGCGACGAGACGATCGGGGCGGCTCCCGTCATCGACGGTGTCCACGACACCGAGGACACCGACGCCGTAGCGTCGAGCCCATGCCCGAGGGCGACACCATCTGGCGGGCGGCGGAGCGGCTGCGTCCTGCTCTGGCCGGCGCTCGGCTGGAGCGCTTCGACGCCCCCCGCCTGGTCGGCGACCGGCCTCGTCCCGGGACGATCGTCGAGGACGTTGAGGCGGTGGGCAAGCACCTGCTGGTCCACTTCGCCGGGGGCCTGTCGCTCGACACCCACATGCGGATGACGGGCTCGTGGCACCTCTACCGGTCGGGGCAGCGGTGGACGAAGCCGGCGCATCTCCTGCGCTGCCGCATCGCCGTCCCCGGCTGGGAGGCGGTGTGCTTCAGCGCTCCGGTGGTGCGCACGTACCGCCGGGACGGCCGGGCCGGGCCCCTGGGCATGGCCGAGGACCCGGTGGCCCACCTGGGGCCGGACCTGTGCCGGGCCGACGCCGACCTGGACGAGGTGCTGGCTCGGATGGACCGGCACCCCGAACCGGGGACGACCATCGCCGAGGTGCTGCTCGACCAGACCGTCGCCGCCGGCATCGGGAACGTCTACAAGAGCGAGGTTCTCTTCGCCTGCGGCCTCGATCCCTTCACCCCGCTGTCGGTCGTGCCCGTCCCTCTCCGGCGCCAGCTCGTCGAGGTGGCGTCGTGCCTGCTCCGCCGCAACCTGTCCACGTCCCGGCGCACCACCGTGGCCGGTCCTCCGGGGAGCGTGGCCGTCTACCGCCGGGCCCGGCAGCCGTGCCGGCGGTGCGGCACGCCGATCGGCATGGCCCGCCACGGCGCCCAGGCCCGTTCCACCTACTGGTGCCCGACGTGCCAGCGCCCCCCTCGCCCCGGTTCGGAACCCGGGAACGATCTCGGGACCCCGTGACTCGTAGGGGGTGATGGCGATCACCTACGACGAGGTCGACCCCATGGCCGCACCCCTGGTCCCCGTGGCTCCGGTCGACACGCGGCTCGGGTTCGAGGAGCTCTTCACCACCGAACGGGTGGCCATGGCCCGCCTGGCTACCTGTTGGTCGGGTCGGAGGCCGTGGCCGAGGAGGTGGTCCAGGACGCCTTGCCCAGGTGGCGACGGCGGGGCCTTCCACCCGGCGTCGTTCCGGGTCATCCTCACGCTGTCGGGTCGCGACGCGTCGTCGCTCCGGACCGAGGTGGAGGATCTCGTCACGGGATGGAGGTTCTGGCGGTGGAGGCCGTCGGACCGGGGACGTTCGGGGGGGCGGCGACGACGGTGCCGCCGTCCACCTCGGCGACGACGACCGAACCGGGCAGCGGGCTGCTGACCGAGGAGCAGGTCGAAGCCCTCGTGGCCTACGTCCGCGGCCTCCACGGCGAGGAGACCCCGGGCGAGGGCTCGCCACCGGCGCGCTGTGGGGACCTCGAGGCGTCCCCCGGCACCGTTCCGCCGAGCAGCGATGCCGCCATCCCGCCGAGCACCGAGACCACGATCCCGCCGAGCCCCGACGTCGCCGTCCCGCCGAGCAGCGAGACCACGGCACCGCCCGCGCCGGCGACGACGGGGCCGCCGGCGATGAGCGAGCCGACGACGACCAGCACCGTGCCCGCGGCGGGGAGAACGGGAGAGTGAGAGGCGCCGGCGGGGGGTAGCCTGACCTTTGTGAACGGACGCACAAGGGTCGTGGTGGTGGGCGCCGGCTTCGGGGGCCTGGCCGTGGCCCAGGAGCTGAAGGGCGCTCCGGTCGACGTCACCCTCGTCGACCGCAACAACTTCCACACCTTCCAGCCCCTGCTGTACCAGGTGGCCACGTCGGGCCTGAACCCGGCCGACGTGGCCTATCCGGTGCGGGGGATCTTCACCCGCCAGCGCAACGTCGGCTTCCGGCGGGGCACCGTCACCACCGTCGACTGGGAGGACCAGCAGGTCCACCTGGCCGGCGGGGAGCGCCTGCCCTTCGACCGGCTGGTGGTGGCGGCCGGGGCCACTGTCAACGACTTCGGCATCCCCGGTGTGGCCGAGCACGGGTTCCCCCTCTACGAGCTGCCCGACGCCGTCCACCTCCGCAACCACATCCTGGGCCGGTTCGAGGCGGCCGACGGCGATCCGGCCGTGATCGACGACGGGGGCCTCACCTTCGTGGTGGTGGGGGGCGGGCCGACGGGCGTCGAGGTGGCCGGGGCCCTGGCCGAGCTGATCGACAAGGTGCTGCACCGCGACTTCCGGGGCAGCCGGGTCGACGTGCGTCGGGCCACCGTGATGCTGGTGGAGATGGCCGACGTGCTGCTGACGCCGTTCTCGCCACCGTCCCAGCGCCACGCCCGCACCACCCTGGCCCGCAAGGGGGTGCAGATCCGTACCGGCGCCTCGGTGGCCGAGGTCGGCCCTACCCGGGTGCGCCTCTCGGACGGCACGGAGATCCCCGCCCACACCCTCGTGTGGGCGGCGGGGGTGCAGGCCAGCCCTCTGGCCGCCGCCCTCGGGGTGCCCACCACCCGGGGCGGCCGGGTGGTGGTGAGGCCCGACCTGCGCCTGGCTGATCACCCCGAGGCCTTCGTCATCGGCGACATGGCCGCCGTCGACGATGGCACCGGCGGCCTCCTGCCCGGCGTGGCCCAGGTGGCCATGCAGTCGGGCCGTCACGTGGCTCGCCTGGTCGAGCGGGAGGTGGTGGGGGAGGGCGATGCCCATGAGCCGTTCCGCTATGGGGACAAGGGCACCATGGCCACCAT
Source organism: uncultured Iamiaceae bacterium (assembly GCA_964643485.1). Classification (GTDB taxonomy): domain Bacteria; phylum Actinomycetota; class Acidimicrobiia; order Acidimicrobiales; family Iamiaceae; genus Iamia. The sequence continues at coordinate 9,389 of CAZXRA010000269.1, forward strand.
CGGCCGGCGCTCCGCCGTGGCCGAGCTGCCTCGGGGCATCCGCCTGCGGGGCACGGTGGCCTGGGTGGCGTGGCTGGGCCTCCATCTCGTGTACCTGATGGGGTTCCGCAACCGGGTCTCGGTGTTCGTCAACTGGGCCTGGAACTACCTCACCTGGGACCGGGGCGCCCGCCTCATCCTCGGCTCCGGCGAGGGCGACGCCGCCCCTCCCCCCGATCCGGGAGCCGTTACGGCCGGCGTCGACGACCCCCTGCATCGAAAGGTCGATCCACCACCGCATCGGTAGCGAACTGACCTTTCGGGGGCGGAGGGGGGCCGGGGGCGGAAGGGAGGTCGACGAGTCAGGCCCGGCCCAGCATCCGGTCGACGCGGATCTCGATGGCCACCCGGTCGTCGCGCTCCTTGGGGGCCCGGTAGCGCTCGGTGTAGCGGCGCACGGCCTCGGCCACCCGGGCCGGGTCGTCGGTGGCGACGGCCGGGCCCTCCAGGGTCAGCCATCGCCCCCCGTCCACCTGGCACACCGCGGCCCGGGAGCCCGGGGCGGCCAGAAGGTTCCGGGCCTTGCGGCTGGGGGCGAAGGTGATCACCCGGGCCAGGCCGGCCTCGACGTCCCACGTGAACCCGACGGCGACCACGTGGGGCGAGCCGTCGGGGCGCAGCGTGGTGAGGGTGCCCAGGTGGCGCTCGGCCACGAAGGCCAGAGCCTCCGGGTCGAGGGTCACGGCGGGCTCGCCCACGGGCTTCGACGTCATTCGACCGTCACCGCCTCCAGCACGTTGAGGCGGGCCGCCCGCCAAGCCGGGATGAGCGAGGCGGCCACCCCGATGACGACGGCCAGGATCAGCACCCCGACGACGAACGACGGCGACACCGAGATGCGGAGGGTGCCCAGCTCGCCTCGTTGGGTCCGCACGATGGCCACGCCCCCGGCGATGCCGATGACCAGGCCCGTCACCGTGCCCAGCAGGGTGAGGATGATCGACTCGCCGCAGATGGCCCAGGCCATCTGGCTCCGGGTGGCCCCGACGGCCCGCAGGAGCCCGATCTCCCGGGTGCGCTCGAAGACCGATAGGGCGAGGGTGATGGTGACGCCCAGGGCCCCGATGATCAGAGCCAGGCCGAGGAGGGCGAAGAAGATGGCCAGGGTGAAGGCGAGCTGGCTGTTGTTGGCGTCCTTGATCTGGTCCACGTCCCGCACGGCCAGCCCCGGGATGTCGGCCGTCTCCGCCTCGGCGGCGACGCGCAGGTCCTCCACGGAGACGCCGTCGGCCGCGGTGATGTCGATGCGATTGACGAACTGGGCCAGGTCGGGGAACCGCTCCCGGAACACCTGCTCGGAGAACAGGAACCGCCCGTCGCTGTTCTGGGCGACGATGCCCCCCGATTCGTAGACGGCACCGACCGTGACCGTCGTCGGCTGGCCGTCGGGGTAGGTGACCGGGATCTCGGTGCCGATGTCCCAGCCCTCCTCCTCGGCGGTGCGGTCATCGATGGCGATCTGCTCCGGGGTGAGGGCGGCCAGGTCGCCCTGCACCTCGCCCAGGTCGTAGACGTCCAGGACATCGGGGAAGCGGACGGCGTAGATCGGACGGACGTCGCCGTCGATCTGGACGATGCCGCGCTGGACGCCGGTGACGGCGCCGACCTCGGGCTGCTCGGCCAGGTTGTCGACCGTCTCGGGCCGCAGGGTGGGGAGGGCGAACCCGGAGCCGATGACCTCGATGTCGCCCAGGAAGTACTCGTCGGTGGCGGCGTTGATCGACTTCCCGAACGACAGGGCGAACACGGCGATGAAGGTGATGAGCGTGACCGAGAGCATCAGGGCAGCGGCGGTGCCGGCCGAGCGCTTGGGGTTGCGCCGGGCGTTGTCGCGGCCCAGCGCCCCCGGCACCCCGAACGGACGAAGGGGCAGGCCGAGGAAGCCGGTGAGTGGGGGGACGATGAACGGGCCCAGCACCACCACGGCGGTGAAGACGACGACGGTGCCCAGGGCGGCTTGGAGGATGGCGTCGTTGCCACTGCCGGTCGCTCCGGTGACGAGGAGGGCGATGCCGCCGAGCAGGAAGGCCAGGCCGATGGCCAGCCGCACCGGCGAGTGGCGGGGGTCATCGGTCGACGACTCGCGGAGGGCGGCCAGGGGGGCCACCCGGCTGGCCCGCCAGGCGGGGACGAGGGCGCACAGCACGGCCAGCACCGTGCCCACGACCAGCGACACGACGATCGTCCGAGGGGCGATGACGGGCAGGGCCCCGGCCTCGCCCAGGCCGGTGGTGGCGAGGAGGGTCTGGAGCAGCACGGCCAGGCCGATGCCCCCCAGCAGGCCCAGGATCGAGGCGAAGAACCCGATGACGGCCGACTCGGCCATGACCGACGACAGGATCTGGCGACGCGACGATCCGAGGGAGCGGAGCAGGGCCAGCTCCCGGACCCGTTGGCCGATGATGATGCCGAAGGTGTTGTAGATCAGGAAGCCGCCGGCGAGGAGGGCGATGGCGGCGAAGGCGTTGAGCACGACGCGGAAGGCGTTGACGAAGGCCCCGATGGACTCCTCCTGTTCCTCGGCGCTCTCCGCCGCGGTGATCACCTCCATCCCCTCGGGGAGCTCGTCTCCGATGTGGCGGACGATCTCGGTCTCGGTGATGCCGGGCTCGGCCACGACGGAGACGCTCTGGACCTTGCCGTCGAGGGTGAAGTTCTCCAGCGCGGCCTGCGTCTCCATCATCACGAAGCTGGCCCCGCCCAGGTTGCCCGAGTCGCCGAACTTGATGATGCCCACCAGCTCGAGGTCGATCAGGCCCTTGATGGACTGGAGAGAGATCCGGTCGCCGATCCGGAAGTTGCCGGCGTCGGCGGTGAGGGAGTCGACCACGGCCTCGGTGGGGCCGGCCGGGGCCCGGCCTTCCTCCACGGTGAAGATGTCGATGTTCGGGTTGCCCGTCCAGTTGGTGGCGAAGGCGGGGGCGCCGGTGTTGCTGACGGGGTCGCCGGACTGGTCGAGCACGGTGCCGGGGAGGAAGACGACGGGCTGGGCGTCGGCGACGCCGTCGACCTGCTTGACCTGGTCGGCCAGGGCTGGGTCGATGTCGGGCCGTTGGGTGCCGCCGTCGATGGCCTGGGCCTCGTAGGGGGCCTCGGCCCGGACCACGGCGTCGATGCCCTTGGTGGCCTCGGTGAAGATGGTGTCGAACGACGCCGCCACCGTGTCGGTGAGGACGAAGGTGCCGGCCATGAAGCCCACGCCCAGGGCGATGGCGACGGCGGTGAACAGGGCGCGGAACTTGTGGCCGAGCAGGTTCTTCAGGGCGACCTTGAACACGGGTCAGCCCCCGATCGACTTGAGGTGGTCGAGCACACCCTCCTCGGTGGGGTCCCGCATCTCGTCGACGATGCGCCCGTCGTTGAGGAACAGCACCCGGTCGGCGTAGGCGGCGGCCGAGGGCTCGTGGGTGACCATCACGATGGTCTGCCCGGTGTCGCTCACCGCGGATCGCATGAAGCCGAGGATCTCGGAGCTGGCCTTGGAGTCGAGGTTGCCGGTGGGCTCGTCGGCGAAGACGATCTCGGGCCGCTGGGCCAGGGCCCGGGCCACGGCCACGCGCTGCTGTTGCCCGCCCGACAGCTCGCTGGGGCGGTGGCTGAGGCGATCGCCCAGGCTCACGGTGGCCACGACGTGGTCGACCCAAGCCTGATCGGGGTTCTTGCCGCCGAGCAGGGCGGGGAGGGTGATGTTCTCCTTGGCCGTCAGGGTGGGGATCAGGTTGAAGGTCTGGAAGACGAAGCCGATCCGCTCCCGGCGGAGGAGGGTGAGATCCTTGTCGTTGAGGGTCGACAGGTCGGTGTCGCCGATCAGGATGCGGCCCGAGGTGAGGGTGTCGAGCCCGGCCAGGCAGTGCATGAGAGTGGACTTGCCCGATCCGGAGGGGCCCATGATGGCGGTGAAGCGGCCCCCTTCGACGGCCACGTCGACCTCGGCCAGAGCGAGGACGGCCGTCTCGCCCCGCCCGTAGTACTTGGTGGCCTGCTCGGCCCGGGCCACGACAGTGGGCGCGGCGACGTTCGACATGGGGGAACCTCGGGGGAGGGAGAGCGGGGACGGCGGCGCTGACGCCTCGGTGCCGGTCCGCACCCTACCCAACCTCCTCGCCGTTCCCGGGCGGGTAGGAGGGGGATCAGCTGGCGGGGTAGTCCGACCGCGAGAACACGTACTCGGCCAGTACGGCGGCTGTCGCCGGACCGGCAGCGAGCGTGCTCACCTCGGACGGGGTGGGGGCCCGGCGCATCATCTGGGTGATGACCACGGCGATCTCCACCGTCTTGGACTGGCGGCGGGCGAACTCTCCCGATGCGGAGAACTCCACGAGCACCCGGCCCCGGGAGCGGCGCCCGGAGGCCAGCTCGGACCGCCAGAACTGCATCCCGGCGGCGTCGGCCGGCCGGCCCAGCACGTTGCGGTAGAGCCGGTCGACGAACTGGGCGTCGGAGAGCGACCCGTAGCGATCGGTGAGCTCGGTGGAGGCGGCGAAGTAGGTGCTGATCCACGTGAGGGACAGCCCGGCCCGCTTCCGTCGCGTCCAGTACTCGAGGCCGGAACGGTCGGGGACCCGCTGGAAGGCGGCGAGGTAGAGGCGGACGATGGGGTCGACGTGGACGCGGTTGTCGGTGGTGGCCCGCAGGCTCGTGACCAGGTCGGCCCGGACGTGCGAGCCGAGCACGAAGCGACGGGTCCAGGAGAGGGTCTCGCCGGCCGTGGGCGGTCGGCCCAGGAACTCCCGATACTGGCGCTCGATCAGGCGGCCCATGCTGGTGAACGGGGCCGAGGTCCCGGCGAAGAGGCGGAGCGACCCGCGGCCGTACACGTTGTCGAGCCCGGGGGCGCCGCGGTCCTGGGTGGCGCTGCGCATGTAGGCGGCGAGCCCGGCCGGGGTGGACGCCAGGCCGGCGCTCAGGGCGAGGGCGGCGGCCCCGGCGACGACGGGGGTCGAGGCGCTGGTGCCGTTGAAGCATCGGGGGGCGTAGGCGGTGCTGGCCACGCACGAGGGGGCCGACATGTCGGGCTTGGTCCGCCCGTCGTTGGTCGGCCCGTGGGAGCTGTAGGAGGCGATGGTGCCCCCGGTGGGGGGGTCGATGGCCCCGATGGCCAGCATGCCGGGGTTGGAGGAGTCGACCATCGGCGCCGCCGCCGCGTACGGGTTGGACCAGTGCTCCAGGCCCGCTCCGTTCACCATGAGCTCGAGCTGGTCGCCGGCGGTGCCGTTGCCGGCGTGGTAGCGGTAGACGGCGATGCCCACCTCGCGCCCGACGGCGCAGCGGATGTTGTTGAAGCGTTCGATGGGCGGAGCGCCGGCCCGCTGGCTGTCGACGCTGTCGCCCAGGGGGGTCGGTGGGTCGGTCCGGGTGTCGTAGAGGACGACGTCGTAGTCGGTGCGGTTGCTGCCCCAGTCGTTCCAGCGGAGGCCGTTGAAGTACCAGCAGAGGCTGGTCATCATCTCGTCGCCGGAGGCGAACTCGAGCCAGCCGTCGTTGTCGGCGTCGGTCCATGTGCCTCGCCAGTAGGAGCCGGAGCGGGTGGCGGAGCCGCCGCTGTTGCCGGCCGAGTTGAGGTAGACCATCCCCTTGCGGACGGCGTCGTCGATGACGCTGGCCAGGCCGCCGGTGCCGTTGCCGGGCCCGTCGTACTCGGCGGTCTGCGAGCGGGTGACGATCTGGACGCCCTGGCTGTGGAAGTAGTTGATGGCGGCCTGGAAGTCGGCGGTGGTGTAGGCGTCGGCCAGGTAGATCTGGGCGTCGGGGGCCATCTCGTGGACGATCTCGGCCACGGCCACGCCGTGCACGGAGCGGCCGGACCAGACCTCGCAGGTGGTGCCGGCCCGGCGGCAGAACGTCCCGGCCGGGCCGCCGCCGAGGTCGCCGGAGAGGGTCGACAGGTACCACGTGGTGGCGTCGAAGGTGTCGATGATCCCGACCTTGGCGCCAGCGCCCCGGAGGCCGACGGCGTGCCAGTCGTCGGCGTTGGTGAGGCCGACCTGGGCCCCGGGCGTCACCTGCTCGGGGGAGCCAGCGGTGGGGTGGACGTCGGCGGGGGCGGCCACGGTCGGGGTGGTGACGTAGGTGACGTGGGGGGCGGCCTCGATGGCGCCGACGGCGCCGGCCGGCACCGTGGCCTCGATGGCGAGGTCGCCGGCGGGCCCGTGGACCTGCCCGCCGGCATGGGTGGCGGCGGCCTCGGCCGCGGCCCGGTCACCGTCGTGGTTGATCTCGACGACCACCGTCTCGGCCGATCGGCTCCGCGACGTCCGGCTCAGCTCGGAGTTGGTCGGCCCTCCTTCGGGGGGGCGAGCCGGCGGGGGGGCGTCGAGATCTTGGGCCGTGCCCGTCACGCCGCTGGCGTCCGGCACGGCGGGCTCGAGCGCTGTCTCGCCTCCCGCCGCCCCAGCCCCGGGGGACGGCGGGAGGGCACTGACGACGGCCGCCCCGCCTGTCGTCAGTGTTGTGAAGGTCATTGCGGACGCGACGAAGCAGGCCGCGACTGCCCCGCGGGCACCACCCATGTTCCTCACCTGATTCCCAGCCGGCTGCCTTGCGCAACCTGCGCGAATCGTACTCCTGGGGTGGGTGTGAAGTCACTAGGTGGGAGACAAAAATCTTGACGTCCAACTTGATGTCAAACCGCTATGCAACCCGCGTGAGTGGTACGACGAGGTGGCCTCGTTGTCGATCAGCGCCGGTCGGTCATCCGGGCGGCGCCGTGTCGGCTGGCGGCCGCTCGAGGAAGACGACCACCCCACCGACGTCGAGCCACAGGCGTTGGGCCCACGGGAAGGGCCCTCCGAGGCGCACCCGTGTCGCCCCGTCGAACACGTCGTGGTCGGCCGAGACCCGGAGGATGCCGCACACCCCGTTGCTCTCCGGTTCGTCCTGGTCGTCGCGGATGACGAGACGCTCACCGTCCATGGACCAGGAGCGGAGGAGGGGGCAGAAGTCGGTCGACTCCACGATCCCGTCGTCCCGGAAGGTGGCCTGCCAGACCTCCTCGTCGGAGTCGGGGTCGTCGGAGCCCAGGGTCCAGGGGCCGAGGATGTCGGTGGCGGTCGGCACCCGCCCCAGGCGGTCGAAGCGCTCGAAGGTGACGAAGCCTTGGGCTGATCGCAGCTCGAGGGTGCCGGGCGCTCCGTCCGGGCGGCCCACGGAGGGACCGTACTCGAGGATGTCGCCCAGCAGGCTGGTCGAGGTGCCTCCGGCCGGGCAGTCGGGCTGGCCCATGGTGGTGCGGTCGGTGAGCCAGAGCCGGGTCCCCCGGAGTCGCTCCGTCGTCAGCTCCCATTTTCCGGAGCTGACGGTGCACCCGTCGTGGGTGACGAAGCGGTCGCCCTCGAAGGTCATGAAGACGGTGGCGTCCGAGCCCACCGTGATCTCGCTGAGGGCGACGGCCAGCCAGGGACCGCGGGTCAGCTCCTCGGCGGTGACGGGACCGGTGCCGTCGTCGGCGTAGACGCCCTCGTCCCGCCCGTCGCCCTGGCCGGCCAGGGCCACGACCCCGGCGCCAAGCAGGATGACGGCGACGATCGAGGCCAGGGCGCGGGCCCGTCGCTGCCGGGCGTGTCGCGCCACCCGGAGCTGGATGTCGGTGTGGTCGAACCCGACGGTGAGGTCGTCGCCGGCGGCCCGGGGGAGCAGGTCGGAGAGCTCGTTCATGAGGGGATCTCCTCCTCGATGTCGTCGTGGATGAGGCCGGCCCGACGGAGGTTGGCCAGGGCGTGGGCCGTCGTGGCCTTGACCGTTCCCTCGGCACAGCCGAGCAGGGCGGCGGTGCCGGCCACGTCGTGGCCGAGGTAGAAGCGGCAGACGATCACGGCCCGCTGGCGGTCGGGCAGGCCGGCCACGGCCCGGCGGACCGCGGTGGCGGCGGCGCCGTCCGGGTCGTCGTGGAGCAGGGGGTCGGGGCCGGCCCGCCGGTTGGCCCGTCGTTCGGCGGCCCGGCGCCGCCGCCACGACCCGGCCAGGTTGAAGGCGACGCGGAACGTCCACGCCTCGGGCGAGTCCATGCACCGCACCTCGGGCCAGCGCTGCCAGGCCCGCACCAGGGCCTCCTGGGCCAGTTCCTCGGCCACGCCCCGGTCGCCGGTGGTGAGGGTGAGGGCGCCGACCAGCCGGGTGCGGATGCGGTCGCAGAGATCCTCGGGCCCGTCGTCGTCCATCAGCGACAAGACGCACCCCGCACGCGTCTGGTTTAGCCCGTGGCCTCTGCCGGGGCGAGCGCCTACCGTCGAGGTGTGGATCGGTGCGCCGGGTGCGGCTTCACCTACGACCTGGACGAGGCGGATGCCGCGGCCGAAGGCATTCGGGCGGGGACGGCGGCTTTGGCCGATCTGGTCGAGGCCGGTGGCGAGGTGGTCACTCGGCGCTCGTCACCTGAGCGTTGGTCGCCGCTGGAGTACGCCTGCCACGTGCGGGATGTGCTCCTCGTCCAGCGTGAGCGGGTGCTCCGGGCCCGGCGGGAGGAGGCGCCGACGTTCGCCCCCATGGGCCGGGACGAGCGGGTCGTCCACGACGGCTACGCCGAGCAGGCCGCCGCCGACGTGGCCCGTCAGCTTCGCGACGCGGCCCTCCTCTTCGGTGGTGTCCTCGACCGCCTGGGGCCGGACGACTGGGATCGGACGGTCGTCTACAACTATCCGTCGCCGTGGGAGCGCTCCCTCCGGTGGGTGGCGGTCCACACGGTCCACGAGGTGCGCCACCACCTCGGCGATGCCCGGGACCAGCTCCGGGCCTGAGGGTCGCCTCCTCACCGGGGGCCCGCGGCCATGGGGTGACGCCAGCCCTCGATGGCTGGGCACCGGCTCCGGGGGAGATGCCGGACGTGGCCGCCTACCAGTGCCCCACCGGCGAACGCCTCCAGAAACGCTGGGTCGCCTTCAACAAGACCCGCACCTCGCCACCGGCACCGTCCCCGGCGCGACAACCCGCCGCCTGACGCGGGCACCCACCGGGACCACCACCCCTACCCCCCCGGAACCAGCCCCACCGGGCCGCTCCGCCGCGCTCCGCCCTCGACGACTCTCTCCTCACCGGCCCGGCTCGATCCCCTCGGCCAGGAGCTTGACCACCTCGTCGTGGGAGGTGGGGGCGAAGTCGTCGTAGAACTGGCCCACGCCGCGGAAGTCCCGGGCCTCGACCAGGCACACCACCTGGTCGGCCACCCCGGTCAGGCCGGCGGTGGCACCCACCGGAGCGACGGGCACGGCCAGGGCCACTCGGGCCGCCCCCCGGGCTCGCACCACCTGGCACGCGGCCGCCGCCGTGGCCCCGGTGGCGATGCCGTCGTCGATGATCAGGGCGGTGCGGCCGTCGATGGGGACGGCGGGCCGTCCCTCCCGGTAGCGCTGGAGCCGTCGCTGTAACTCCTCCCGCTCCGCCGCCTCCACGGCGGCCACCTCCTCGGCGGTGACCCCGGCGGCCCGGATCATGTCCTCGTTGAGGAGGCGCACGCCGTCTTCGCCGATCGCCCCCATGGCCAGCTCGGGCTGGGACGGCACACCCAGCTTGCGGACCACGATCACGTCGAGGGGAGCCCCGAGGGCCCCGGCTACCTCGGCCGCCACCGGCACGCCGCCCCGAGGCAGGCCCAGGACCACCAGGTTGGCCCGGGCCAGGGAGGCGAGGCCGGCGGCCAGCCGGCGCCCGGCGTCGGCGCGATCGGTGAACACCTCCCCACTCTCCCCGCTGTCGGGACCGCCGTCGAGGTCCCGTGCTACGACAGGGCGGTGAGCGACGCCCCACCCGACGTCCATCTGCGCATCCGGCCCCGCCGGGAGATCACGGGCATGTCGGCCGTGCTCGTGCCCTTCACCGAGGACGGCGTCATCGACTGGCCGGCGGTGGAGGCCCACATCGCCCGCACGGCGGCGGCTGGCCTGACCCCGGCCGTGAACATGGACACCGGTTACGTCCAGCTCCTGGCCGACGCCGACAAGGAGCGGGTGCTCGACCTGGCCGCCACCGTCACCGGCGGCCGGTTCGTGGCGGGGGCGTTCGTGGCCGACGGGCCTGGCGACGCCCTCTCCCTCGACGCCTACGCCGCCGCCGCCGAGGCCATCGCCCGTCGGGGTGGTACGCCGGTGGTGTTCCCGTCCCACGGACTCAACGGCCTCGACGACGACGGCTGGGTGGCGGCCCTGGCCGCCATCGGGAGCCGCCTCGACCGCTTCATCGGCTTCGAGCTGGGGGCCATGTTCGTCCCCTACGGGCGCATCGTCGGCCTCGACGCCTACCGGGGGATGGTCGAGATCCCCCAGTGCGTCGGGGCCAAGCACTCCTCCCTCAGCCGCCAGCTCGAGTGGGACCGGCTGGCCCTGCGGGACGAGGTGCGGCCCGACTTCCAGGTGCTCACCGGCAACGACCTGGCCATCGACATGGTGATGTACGGCTCCGACTACCTGCTGGGCCTGTCGACCTTCGCCCCCGAGGCCTTCGCCGCCCGCGACCGCCTGTGGGCGGCCGGCGACCCCGCCTTCCACGAGTTGAACGACCTGCTCCAGTATCTGGGCCAGCTCACGTTCCGGGCTCCCGTGCCCGGTTACCGCCACGACGCGGCCATGGCCTTCGTGCTGCGGGGCTGGGCGGCGAGTGATGTCACCCCGCCCGGCGTGCCCCGCCGGCCCGACGCCGACCGGGCCCTGCTGGCCGACATCCTCGACCGCTTGGACGAGCTCGTGGCGAGGAGCGCGGCGTGAGGCTCACCCAGGTCAAGAAGCTGGCCACCCTCGACGCCTTCCGGACCCACCTGGCCGAGCTCGGCGTGGAGATGCCCGTCGCCGACGCCGTCGATCCCGAGGGTGTGCTGGCGTCGCCCGTGACCTTCACCGACGGCCAGGCCGGCACCCTCACCATCCCCAACCGCTTCGCCGTCCTCCCCATGGAGGGATGGGACGGCAGCGACGACGGCCGCCCCACCGACCTGGTGCGCCGGCGCTGGGGCCGCTTCGCCGCCAGCGGGTGCGGCCTGGTGTGGGGTGAGGCTACCGCGGTGCGCCCCGACGGGCGGGCCAACCCCCACCAGCTCGTCCTGGACGAGACGACGGTCGACGACATGGCCGCCCTGCGGGCCGTGCTCGACCCGGCCCAGGTGGCCGGCCTCCAGCTCACCCACTCCGGGCGCTGGTGCCGCCCCGAGGGCCCGTTGGTGCCCCGCACCGCCTACCCCCATCCGATCCTCGATGGGCGCAGCGGGGCCTCGCCGGCCTCGGTGTTCAGCGACGACGAGCTGGACGAGCTGGCCGCCACCTACGTCGACGCCGCCGTCCTGGCCCAACAGGCCGGGTTCGCCTTCGTGGACGTGAAGCACTGCCACGGCTACCTGCTCCACGAGCTGCTCACCGGCCACGACCGGCCCGGCCGCTACGGCGGCGACCTGGCCGGCCGCACCCTCTTCCTCCGCACCGTCGTGGCCGGCATCCGCGAGCGGGCTCCGGGCCTGGCCGTGGCCGTGCGCCTGTCGCTGTTCGACCTGCGGCCCTTCACCGCGGGGGAGGGGGGCATCGGCGTGCCCGACGGCGACGGCGCCTACCCCTACGCCTTCGGCGGCGACGGCACCGGGCTGGGCCTCGACCTCACCGAGACCCACGCCTTCCTCGACCTGGTGGAGGAACTGGGCATCGGCCTGGTGAGCACCACCGCCGGCAGCCCCTACTACGTCCCCCACGTGCAGCGGCCCGCCTACTTCCCGCCATCGGACGGCTACCAGCCCCCCGAGGATCCCCTCGTCGGTGTGGCCCGCCAGCTGGCGGCCACGGCCGAGGTCACGGCCCGCCACCCCGGCCTCACCATCGTGGGCGGGGGCTACAGCTACCTCCAGGAGTGGCTGCCCCAGGTGGGCCAGGCCGTGGTGGCCGGGGGCGGGGCTGACATGGTGGGCCTGGGCCGGATGGTGCTCTCGTATCCGGACCTGCCGGCCGACGTACTGGCCGGGCGGCCCGTGCAGCGGCCCCTCCTGTGCCGCACGTTCAGCGACTGCACCACGGCGCCCCGCAACGGGCTGGTGTCGGGGTGCTTCCCGATCGACCCCTTCTACAAGGACCATCCCCAGCGGGTGCAGCTCACCCAGGCCAAGAAGGACGCGAAGGCCCGCCTCCGCTGATCGACCCCTGTCCCATCCTCCAACTCGGCACGAAAAGTCACGCCTATCGCCACCTTTCGTGCTGGGTTCGTCGAGAGGGCGGTCACCAGCGGGAGCGGGACTCCTCGGCGAAGCCGGGGATGCCGTCGATCCGCACCTCGGTGCCGGCGTCGGTGGTGACGTGCCCGGCCCAGGTGCCGAACACCTGGTGGACCTCGGTGGCCAGGACCAGGGCCTGCACCTTGGTGTGGCGGTCGTGCCGGGGGGTGAGGGTGACGTCGAGCGAGCCGTCGGGGTGGCGGACGCGCCACGGCCGCAGCGGGGCGTCCCAGTCGTAGTCCCACTCCAGCTCGGTGCCGATCTTGGTGAGGCGCCCGTCGACGATGACGCCGTTCTCGGTGTGGCCCGTCCCTTCGGTCCACTTCCCGCCGAACTGGAGGCCGACCACGGTGGTGCCATCGGTGGCCGCGCCCGCCCCGCCGCCCCAGTTCCACCGGGTGGCGTAGGGCCAGCGACCCCGGCCCACGTCGAGCACGCCCCAGGCCGGGCCGGCGTCCCGACCGAGGCGGTGCACCTCGCCGCCCACCCGGAGGACGCCGCGGGCGGGGCGGGCCTGATGCTTGGAGGTGTACTGGAACAGGGTCTCGGACCACGGGATGACCACGTTGAGCGACTCGTGGCCCGGGGGCTTCTCGATCCGGACGTCGAGGGTGCCGGGGCGGCCGTCCCGCTCGTCCCACCGGGCGCGGAGGGTGGTGCCCCGGTCGTCGTCGATCAGGTCGAGGACGAGGTGGCGGCTGCGGTGGCGGCGGGGGGCGGTGCCGGGCCGGTCGGGGAGGTGCAGGCCCCGGCCCCGGGGGGCGGGGGCGTCCCGCCCGCCCTCGGCGCCGGTGCGCAGGTCGACCCACCACATGGTGGCGACGCCGAGGTAGCCGACGTCGCCGTAGGTGACGGCCAGGGCGATGTCGTCGGAGAGGACGGCCCAGTAGTCCCAGCGCTTGGTACGGAACGGCCGTCCCCGGAGGTTGGCGGTGTGCAGGGGGTGGCGAGACCAGGCCCGGGCGGTGGGAGCGAGGCGTCGCCCGTCGGGGAGGCACAGGTCGACGGGCTCGGTGATCTCACGCTCGGTCGTGGTCATCGTCGCTAGTCAACCAGTCGGCGGAGCCGGCGTTCAGGGGTGGGGGGTGGGGTCGGTGGACGTGTGACCGATGCCCCCTGGGCACCAGGTGTCATCGGTGTTACCGTCGGTAATACCTAAGGACGGACATCCCCCGGTCCGTCGAGAGGAGCCCCCGTGAGCACCGCAGTCCTGGAGCCCGAAGCCGGCCCCGAGCCCGTCGACGACGTGGCCTCGCCCCGGCCCCTGAAGGTCCGCCGCATCTCCTTTGCCTATCCCGAGGAGGAGATGCCCCGGCACTTCATGAACGACGGCGACCTGGTGATGAGCCACATCGTCTCGGTGTTGTCCGCCCTGTTCCCCGAGGGGGAGGACTTCTTCGTTCGCAGTGTGCGCCACTACCGCGACGAGCTCACCGACCCCGAGCTGAAGAAGCAGGTCTCCGGGTTCATCGGCCAGGAGGCCATCCACGGGCGGGAGCACCGGGAGTTCAACGAGCGCCTGGCCGAGCTGGGCTACCTCACCCGCCTGGTCGACCGCACCACCGCCGTGCGCCTCAAGTTCAACGAGAAGATCGCCCCGGCGCGGGTCAACCTGGCCGTCACCGCCGCCCTCGAGCACTACACCGCCACCCTGGCCGAGGTGCTGCTGGGCGACCCCGAGGCCCAGGCCATGTTCACCCACGACGAGGTGAAGGCCCTCCTCATGTGGCACGCCATCGAGGAGAGCGAGCACAAGGCCGTCGCTTTCGACGTCTACCAGGCCGTGTGTGGCGACGCGAAGCTGCGGGCCCGGGTGATGAACGGCGTCACCGTGGGCTTCATCGGCACCGCCGTCTTCTTCACTCTCCTCTCTCTGGCCAAGGATCCCGACGTCCGCCGCAATCCCCGCCGCCTGTGGCGCAGCCTGAAGAAGGTCCGCACCTCGCCGTGGCTCACCAAGGACGTCCGGAAGCGCATCCGCGACTACAACCGGCCCGACTTCCACCCTGACGATCACGACGCCACCGCCCTCCTCGAAGAGTGGCGCGAGCGCCTGTTCGGCGAACACGGCACCCTCGTCGGGCATCTGGCCTCTTGATCCGTCCGGTCGGCTCGTGCACGCGCCGGCCTGGTGGGATAGGGAAGGGCCGTGGCGATCGAGGAGCTGAACGAGACGTTCGATGCGCTGCTGGGCGAACTGGTGTCGCCCATGGTCGTCGTCACCGCGGTCGGGCCCGGTGAGGACGGGGAGCGGGCGGGGTGTCTGGTCGGCTTCCACGGCCAGTGCAGCATCGAGCCTCGGGGCTACGCCGTCTGGCTGTCGAAGGCCAACCGCACCTACCGGGTCGGGAGTCGGAGCGAGCACCTCGCCGTCCACTTCCTCGGCCGTGACGACGGGGCGACAGCCGAGCTGTTCGGAGCCGAGACGGGCGACGACGTCGACAAGTTCACCCGGTGCGCCTGGACCCCAGGGCCGGGCGGCGTCCCGTTGCTCCATGACTGCCCCAACCGCATCGTCGGGCGGCGGGTGGCGTGCCTGGACGTCGAGGCCGACCACATCTGCGTGGTGCTCGAACCGGTGCGCGTGGACCACGAGGGCCTGGGGCCGCAGCTCTCCCTGCCCGACATCGTCGACCTCGATCCCGGCCACGAGGCCGACGACGTGTGATCAGACTGCCGAGCGGCCCAGGATCTCCCCGGCCCGGAGGACGGTGACGGGGCCGTCCTCGCTGACGACGATGACGGTGGCCTTGGGGTCGTCGTAGCTGTAGCGGCGCCCGGCCGTGTGCCGCATGCCCCGGTAGCCGTCGACGCCGTCCTCGGCCTCGGCGCTGGGCACCAGTCGGGCGCCGATGCGGCGCAGGGTGCCGGTGGCGTCGAACACGGCGGCCCCGTCGACCTGAGCGAGGGCATGGCGGAGCGGAGCCAGATCGGCGGGCCGCCCGACCTGGAGGGGTGGCGGCGTCGACAGGCGGTCCTCCACGCCGGACGGGAGGTCGTCGCCGTCGGGCCGGTAGAGGAGCGTGGCCCCGATGTTGCGGGAGCCCAGGTCGTGGACGGCGAACTCCAGGAGGGTCTCCAGCACCTCCCGGTCGCCGTGGGTGTCGCCGGACCGCACGGCCTCGATCCACGTGGAGACGAGGGGCTCGTGGTGCCAGTCGATGCCGTCCCACCGGAACACCCCGAAGCCCCCGATCAGCCGCACGATGCCGGCCGGGTGGCGCTGCACCACCACGGCCCCCGTCGCCTCGGCCAGGACGACCAGGTCGCGCTCCGAGCCGGCCGGGCGGTCGAAGACGGCGCCCTCGTCCCGGCCGTCTGCGTGGCGGATGAGCCAGCTCGACATGCCGTCGGCGTAGCGGCGGGCCACGTCGGTGTCGCGACCGGTGGACCGGAGCTCGATGGTGAGGTTGGTGGCCGCCTCCCAGGTGGCGGGGTCGGTCGAGGGGGCGACGAAGGCCCCGAAGCTCGGCACCCGGCGCTCGTGCACGGTGGGCCGCAGGGCGTAGTCGAGCTCCCGCACGGCCACGGCGTGCCAGGGCTCGGCCCCGCTCAGGTCGAGGCCGGCCTCGGCCAGCTCCTCCACCAGGCGGGCCAGCCGGGCGGGGGAGGGGGTGTGTGTCGCGCCCATCGTGAGCAGGCTACGGAGCGGGGGACGCACGGCGCGCCGGCTCCCGTATGGGACCATCTTGCCGATGGGATCCCACATGGCCGCTGACGACGTCACGAGCGCGGGGGAGGCGAGCGCGACCGCTCCGGCAGAGGTGCCGGTCGACGGTCGCACCGCCCGGCGGGACCGCAACCGCGATGCCGTCCTCGACGCGGTGATCGAGCTGTTCGGCGAGGGACTGTTGATGCCGGCGGCCGCGGAGGTGGCCGAGCGCTCGGGGGTGTCACCCCGATCGGTCTTCCGCTACTTCGAGGACACCGACGCCCTGGCCCGGGCGGCCATCACCCGGCGCATGGAGGTGGTCGAGCCCCTGTTCGCCCTGCTCGACGCGGCGGTGGGCTCCCGGGACGAGCGCATCGAGCGCCTGGTGCGGGCCCGTCTGCGGCTGTGGGACGCGGCGGCCCCGGTGGCCCAGGCCGTGATCGTGCGGGCGCCGGTCAACCCGCTCCTGGCCGCTCAGCTCGACCACAACCGGCGCCGGCTGCGAGCCCAGGTGGAAGAGGTGTTCGGGGCCGAGCTGGATACCTGTGAGCCGCCCGATCGCCCGGCCCTGCTGGCGGCGGCCGACCTGCTCTGCGGCTACGACAGCCTCGACCAGCTTCGGCGCCAGCGGGGCCTGTCGGTCGAGGAGACCCACGACATCCTGGTCCGGGCCCTCGGTCGTCTGTTGCGCTGATCGAGCGTCAGCTCGTCATGCCACCCAGGCCGACGAGGCCCCGGGCCAGCTCGATCTCGCCCATGTGGCGGAGGCCGTGCTGATAGATCCAGCACTCGGTGGCGTCGAGGAGGGTGATGCCCTCGGGGCCGGCGACCCGGGCGCTGTAGGTGCTGGCGATCTGGGGCGGGAAGGGCCGCGGCACCACGATGCGGGTGAGCTCGGCCGGGTCGAGGGCGTCGAGCCAGGCCTCGGTGCGGGCGAACACGGCCCGCATGTACGCCTTGAACGCCTCGTAGTCACCGATGCGCTGGTGGACCATCTCGTCGACGGCGCGGTGCTTGCCGTGGTCGTCGATGGCTGGGTGCACCCGGTCGCGCCAGGTGTCGTCCCAGATGGGCGGGGTGCCGGTCATCACCATGAACGAGGCGTCGATCATGTTCACGATGTGGAAGAGGGAGAAGGCGATGGGCAGCACGCCCTCCCGCTCGAAGTGGTTGACGTGGTCGATGTCCATCGTCTCCACCGCCTGCTCGTAGAGCGAGTGGAGGGCCCGCATGCGACGCTGCAACGAGTCGAGGACGAGATCGGTGGGCGCGGACACGTCGGCCATCATGGCGCAAGGTAGAAGGTGACAGTATGAGTGTCAATTGTTAGGGTTGCCGGCGTGATCGGCAGCATCCGCCATGAGATCCGCATCGCCCGGCCCGCGGCCGACGTCTGGGGCCTCGCCGGCGACGCCGCCCGCCTCCACGAGTGGTTCCCGGGCATCGTCGCCTGCGCCGTCGACGGCACCCACCGCACCATCACCACCGGGGCCGGCTTCGACCTGCCCGAGGAGATCCTGGTGCAGGACGACGTCCAACGCCGGTTCCAGTACCGGCTCGACATGCCGGTCATCACCCACCACCGGGGCACGATCGACGTCATCGACCTGGGCGACGCCACCAGTCTCGTCGTCTACGCCACCGAGGCCGACCCTCGCACCATGGCCCTGATGATCGCCGGCGGGTGCCGGGAGGCCCTCGACGAGCTCAAGCGCCAGATGGAGACGGTCTGATGGGACGGAAGATCCTCTTCGTCACCACCGACCAGCAGCGCTACGACACGCTGGGCTGCAACGGGGGCACCCTGGCCCGCACGCCGGTGGTCGACGGCCTGGCCGCCGAGGGGGTGCGCTACGAGCGGGCCCAGCCCCAGTCGGTGGTGTGCATGCCGTCCCGGTCGACCATGCTCACCGGGCAGCACCCCAGCACCCACGGCGTGTGGATGAACGGCGTCGCTCTGCCCGTCGACGCCCCGTCGGTGGCGGCCGAGCTGCGGGACGCCGGCTACCGCACCGCCCTGGTGGGCAAGCCCCACTTCCAGCCCTTCCTCGATCCCTTCGGCCGGTTCGCCGAGAACCGCTTCGCCATGGAGGGCGTGGCCGACCTGCCCGACCCCCACCGGGGCTTCGAGCACTTCGAGTCGGCCACCCACGGCGCCATGGGTCCGCTCCACTACGCCCGCTGGCTGGCGGCCGCGCACCCCGAGGCCGTCGACATGTTCTACCGGGTGCTCGACGGGGCCCTGGAGGTGAGCGCCGAGGGTGGCGGGGCGACGGGCGCGCCTCAGGTGCACGACAACCCGATCCCGCGGGAGTGGTACCACACCGACTGGGTGGCCGATCGCACCATCGCCTGGCTCGACGGGCTCGACGCCGACGACGACTGGTTCTGCTGGATGAGCTTCCCCGATCCCCACCACCCGTGGGATCCGCCGGTGGAGGAGATGCACCGCGTCGACTGGCGCGACGTCCCCCTCCCCGCCGGCTACGTGGCCGACGCGGCGGAGCGGGAGCGCATCCTCGACGCCAAGCCCCGCCACTGGCGGGCCTGGTATGACGGGCGCCTGGTGTCCAACTACGAGGCCCCCTTCGACTGGGTGCCGGCCACCCTCACCGCCGACCAGGTGCGGGAGGTCAACGCCCGCAACGCCGTGGAGTGCGAGCTGATCGACGAGGCCCTGGGCCGGGTGCTGGCCGCCGTGGCCGCCCGGGGCTGGGCCGACGACCTGGATGTGGTCTTCACCACCGACCATGGCGAGCTGCAGGGCGACTTCGGCCTCCTGTTCAAGGGGCCCTACCACGTCGAGGGCCTCATGCGGCTGCCCCTGATCTGGCGGCCGGCGCCCGCGGCCGGGCCTGCCCCGTCCACCGTCACCCGGCCCGTGGGCCTGGTCGACCTGGCCCCCACGTTCTGCGCCATCGCCGGGCTGCCCGTGCCCGAGTGGATGGAGGGCCGGCCCCTCCCTGTCGACGATGCCGATGCCGACGACCGGGGCTTCGAGCGGGCCCTCACCGAGTGGGACAGCGAGCTGTTCGGTGTCGACGTCCACCTCCGCACCATCACCCGCGACGGCTGGGTGTGCAGCACCTACGGCCCCGGCCACTCCCATGACGGCACCGAGGGCGAGCTGTACGACCTGGGCGAGGATCCGCTGCAGCAGGTGAACCTGTGGGACGACCCGGCCCGGGCCGCCCTGAAGGCCGACCTGCTGGCCGATCTGCGCGACCACCAGCCCTCGATGCGGATGCCCCTTCCGCCTGTCGAAGCGCCGGTGTGAGCGGGGCCGGCGCCGCTCTGTCCTCCACCGGCGGGCGTCTCTTCCGTTCTGGCGCGGTGGGAGAGCGCTGGCGCTCGCTAAGCGCGCCAGAACGGATCGGGGCGGCGGCGATATGACCCCTTCCGGGTTGTGGCCCAGCCTGTGGCCGGCCGAGGACGGGGGCCCGGCCCGGCACCAGGCCCCCCACGGTGGGGGCGGCTTCGCCCTCCGGCCCGGGGAGCGGCTCGTCGCCACGTCGCGGGATGCCCTGGTCGCCACCATGGTCGTCCTGCGGGATCCAGGGGAGGTGTTCCTCCTCCGCCACACCGCGGGCGACGGTGCCGTGTCGTGGGTGGAGCGCATCGATCCCGTCTCCCTGGAGGCGCGGGACCGGTCGCCCGACCTGCCCGGCGGACCCACGTGGCCCGGCGGCCTCGCCTGCCACGCCGACGGCTCCCTCCACGTCGTGTTCGGCCGCCATGCCCACCGGTTGCGAGCCGACGACCTGACCGTCGAGGCCTCGCGGCAGCTGCCCCGCAACCGGCCCTACAACAGCTTCGTCACCCTCCCCGACGGGCACCTGGTCACCAAGGACTTCGGGGGCGAGCTGCCGGCGGGGGTCACCGTTGCCGATCCGATCCGCCCGGCCGAATTGCTCGTCCTCGATCCGGTCGGCCTGGAGGTGGTGGCCCGGATGGAGCTGCCCGAGCCGTCGGTGGCCCGCCTCAGCGCCGTGGGCGACGACGTCTACGCCGTGGGTGACACCGCCTTGTGGCGGCTCCGTTGGGACGGGCGGGAGCTCACCCTGGACGACGGGTTCCGCCCCCGCTATCGCACCCTCGGCGGCCAGTCGTTCGGGTGGGATGCCGTGCTGGTCGACGGGGCCGCCTGGTTCCTCGACGACGGGGCCGGCACCGAGCGCTACGCCGGCAGCCTCCGGGGCATCGGCCTCTCGACGGCGTCGCTGCACCTGGTGCGGGTCGACCTGGCCACGGCGGAGGTCACCCTCACCGAGGTGTGTGGCCGGCCCGGCGGCATCGTGGCCAACCCGCCCGCCGTCGATCCGACCCGGCGGATGGTCGTGGCCTACGACAGCGGCAACGCCGTGGTGGCCGGCTTCACCTACGACGACGACGGCCGCACCCAGCGGCGGTGGGAGCGGCCCCTCGGTCACGGCGGCCATCCGCTGCTCTTCCCCGACACGGGCGAGGTGCTGGTGGGCGACCACGACCCCGGGCGCATGGCCGAGCAGGCCGTGGTGCTCGACGTGGTGACGGGGGAGGAGCGGGGCCGGGTCGACACCGGGAGCCCGATCCAGTCGGTGGTGTTCCCCTGCCCCGGCTTCGGCCGCGACGCCTACCTCTGCTCCTTCACCACTTTGACCCGGATCTCCGTGACGCGCTGACGAGTGTCCGTCGATCGTGATGACAGACACATATCGCGCATGTTCAGCAAGGTTTGGTCTGGGAGGGTGTCGGGTGGTGTCATCACGGTCGCGTGTTGTTGTGGTGACGTCGCTGTTGGTTGTTCTTCGACAGGGGGGATCCCTCAAGATGTTGTTTCGACGTTCGTTGAGTGCGCTGACCGTGCTCCTGGCATCGGTGTGTGCCATCGCTTTTGCCCCCCCCCCCCAGCCGTAATCGGGGCTCCCGGAGGGGGTGAAGCGCGGGCGGTGCAGCCCTTCAACCTGGCCCTGACGCAGGGGTCTCTGCTGATCGACGGCGCCGCGGAGTCCTATGCCCTGACCACCCCCACGACCATCACTGGCGATCATGACACTGGCGCTGTCGTGGATGGTGTGGCGCCGTCGGGGGCGGTGTCGAACGCGACGTTGACCACGCCGGCCGTCTCCTTCGAGACCGTGGCGTTGGGCCTTCCGGTGTTCGTCGATGCCATCCTCACCCAGGTCACCGATGGTGCCGGCACCGGTGTCATCGATGCCGACGGCAACATGCAGTTCCGGACGTCGATGGCGGTGCGGTTGGAGATCTTCGTTCCTTCGGCCAACTTGCGGGCGGTGTGTGAGACGAGCCCGGTGGAACTGGTCCTCGACTCGACAGCCCCGTACAACCCGGGCACGA
>CAZXRA010000270.1:0-14004 GCA_964643485.1 uncultured Iamiaceae bacterium
CTGGACGCCGGCATCGCCTTCACCGCCCTCACCCAGGCCAAGGCCGAGGCCCTCGTCAAGGACCTCGTCTCCGCCGGTGAGGTGCAGGCCGAGCAGGCCCAGTCCGTGGCGGCCGACCTCCTCGACCGCAGCAAGCAGAACACCGAGCGCCTGCTCGCCACCGTCCGGGCCGAGGTGGAGAACCGGGTGAAGGCCCTGGGCCTGGTGGGCCAGGCCGAGCTGTCCCGCCTGGAGAAGCGCATCGAGTCGCTCACCGGGTTCGACACCGCCACCGCTGTCCGCAAGGTGGCGGGCCGGAAGGCTTCGGCCACTCGGGCCGAGACCACGGCGACGCGGAAGGCGGCCGTCACCAAGGCCGCCACCACCCGCAAGAAGGCGGCAGCCAAGAAGACGGCCGTGGCCAAGACCGCGGCCAAGAAGGCCCCGGCGAAGAAGGCGGCGGCCAAGAAGACCACCGCCAAGAAGAGCCCGGCCAAGAAGACCACCGCCAAGAAGAACCCGGCCAAGAAGACCACCGCCAAGAAGAGCCCGGCCAAGAAGACGGCGGCCAGGAAGGCCTGACCGCCGCCGTGCGCGGCGGAGCCCCCTCCAGCCGCGAACATGGGCGGCGATGAGCACCGTCGCCGTCATCCGCCACCCCGACCGCCCCCGGGCCGAGGCCCTCGGCACCGAGGTCGCGGCCTGGCTGGCCGATCACGGCCACATCGTCACCGACACCGTGGCCGGCGCCGACCTGCTCATCAGCATCGGTGGCGACGGCACCATGCTCCGGGCCGTGGCCCAGGCCGCGCCCCACGGCACGCCCGTCCTGGGCATCAACATGGGGACGCTCGGCTACCTCACCGAGGTCGACCCCGGCCACTGGCAGGACGCCCTGCTCCGCTGGGAGGAGGGCCGCTCCCGCACCGTGGAGCGGATGCTGCTGGCCGTCCACCTGGAGCGCCACGACGACCCGGTGTCCTACGACGTCCCCGACGACGCCCCCCCACCGTTGGCCGACGGCAGCCACCTCGCCCTCAACGAGGTCGTGGTGGAGAAGACGCCCATCGGCCGCATGGTCAACCTGACCGTCCACCTCGACGAGGCCCGGTTCGCCACCTACGCCGCCGACGGGATGATCGTGGCCACCCCCACGGGCTCGACGGCCTACGCCCTCTCGGCCCGGGGCCCGATCCTCGACCCCGCCCACCGGGCCCTGGTGCTGGCCCCGGTGGCCCCCCACATGGTGTTCGACCGTCCCCTCGTCCTCACCCCCGAGACGCGGGTCCGCCTGGTGGTGTCGGGTGAGCGCCCCGCCACCGTCGCCATCGACGGGCGCAGCGTGGGCGAGCTGCACGTGGGCGATGCCCTCGTCGTCACCGCGGCGGCCACCTCGGCCCGGCTCGTGACCTCGGGGGAGAGCAACTTCCACGGCATCCTCAAGGCCAAGTTCGGGTTGGGGGACCGGTGAGTGGGCCGGGCCGCTGACGTGTTGGTCGAGCTGGCCGTCCGCGACCTCGGGGTCATCGACCGGGCCCGCCTGGTGCTGGGGCCCGGCCTCACCGCCCTGACGGGCGAGACCGGCGCGGGTAAGACCATGCTCGTGGAGGCCATCTCCCTGCTCCTCGGGGCCCGGGCCGATCCCGCTCTCGTGCGGGCCGGGGCCGACGAGGCCGTCGTCGAGGGCCGATTCGCCGTCGACGGCGAGGAGGTGGTGCTGAGCCGGGTGATCCCGAGCCATGGCCGCTCCCGGGCCTACCTCGACGGGCGCATGGCCACGGCCGGCGCCCTGGCCGAGCGGGGCGCCCAACTGGTCGACCTCCTGGGCCAGCACGCCCACCACGCCCTGCTCACCACGGCGGCCCAGCGGGCCGCCCTCGACCGGGCCGCCGGCATCGACCTGGCCCCGCTGGTCGAGGCCCGGGCCCGGCTGGCCGCCGTCGACGAGCACCTGGCCGCCCTGGGCGGCGACGCTGGGGCCCGGGCCCGCGAGGCCGACCTCCTGCGCTACCAGCTCGCCGAGCTCGACGCCGCCGCCCTGGCCGATCCCGAACAGGACGCCGCCCTCGCCGCCGAGGAAGACGTCCTGGCCGACGCCGCCGCCCACCGGGAGGCGGCCG
Organism: uncultured Iamiaceae bacterium; assembly: GCA_964643485.1. GTDB lineage: Bacteria > Actinomycetota > Acidimicrobiia > Acidimicrobiales > Iamiaceae > Iamia. Next base: position 2,100 of record CAZXRA010000270.1, read on the forward strand.
TCCTCGCCACCGCCGCCCTCACCGACGAGGGCGGGGGACGCGACCGGGTGGCCACGGCGCAGGCCGCCCTGGCCGGACGAGCCCCCTTCGCCGCCCTGGCCGACCGCCTGGCCGCGGCCCTGGCCGACCTGGACGACGTGGCCGCCGAGGTGCGCGATGCCGGCGAGGCCGTCGTCGACGATCCCGAGCGCCTGGCCGCGGTGCGGGAGCGGCGTCAGCTCCTCGTGGAGCTCACCCGCAAGTACGGCACGGCCGGCGAGGCCAGCACCGGCACCCTGGCCGACGTGATCGCCTACGCCGGCGAGGCCCAGGGACGGCTGGATGAGCTGGAGGCCCACGACGAGACGGTGGCCCGCCTCGAGGACGAGCGGCGGGCCGCCCGAGAGGCCGTCGCCGCGGCTGAGGCCGCCGTGGGAGCGGCCCGGCGCCGGGCCGCGGCCGGCCTGGCCGACGCCGTCACCGGCCACCTCCGGGCCCTGGCCCTGCCCGGGGCCCGGGTCGAGGTGGCGGTGGGGGAGGTCGACCCCGGAGACGACGTGGCCATCCTCCTGGCCCCCGACCCGGGTACGCCGGCCCTGCCCGTGGCCCGGGCCGCGTCGGGGGGCGAGCTGGCCCGCACCGGCCTGGCCCTGCGCCTGGTGCTCACCGCGGAGGAGCCCACCCTCGTCTTCGACGAGGTCGACGCCGGCATCGGGGGCGAGGCGGCGGTGGCCGTGGGCCGGGCCCTGGCCGCCCTGGCCGTCGACCGCCAGGTTCTCGTCGTCACCCACCTGGCCCAGGTGGCCGCGTTCGCCTCGGCCCAGGTCGGGGTGCGCAAGAGCACCGACGGCACCACCACCACGGCCGAGGTGGAGAGCCTTGAGGGCGAGGCGCGGGTGGTCGAGCTGTCGCGGATGCTCTCCGGGCGGGCCGACAGCACCCGGGCCCGGGCCCATGCGGCCGAGCTGTTGGCCGAGGCCCAGGCCCCGGCGGTCGGTGGGTCCGCTCGGTGACGGAGACGGCCACCCCCGCCCTGGCCCGCAGCACCGCCACCATGACGGTGCTCACCGGTGTCTCCCGGCTCACCGGCTTCGCCCGGGTGATCGTGGTGAGCGCGGTGCTGGGCACCACCTTCCTGGGCAACGCCTACCAGACGACCAACACCATGCCCCTGCTCGTCTTCGAGCTGATGGCGGCCGGGGCCTTCCAGGCCGTGCTGATCCCCGTCCTCGTCAGCTACCGGGAGCGGGGCGACGACGCCGGGGCCGAGCGGGTGGCCGGCTCGGTGTTCGGCCTGGCCCTGGCCGCCCTCTCGGCCGTGGCCCTGCTGGGCATGGTGCTGTCGCCCCTCGTGGCCCGACTCCTCTTCAGCGGCTCCGCCGAGGCGGTACGGGCCGACCAGGTGCGGCTGGGCACCGTCTTCCTGCTGATCTTCCTGCCCCAGGTCGTCATGTACGCGGCGGGCATGGTGTCGACCGCCGTCCTCAACGCCGGCCACCGCTTCGCTGTCCCGTCCATCGCCCCCGCCGTCAACAACGTGATCGTGTGCACGGCCTACGGCTTGTTCTGGCTGGCCCGCGACGGCCAGGCCCCCAGCCTCGACCTCACGCCCCTCCAGGTCGCCCTGCTGGCCGGGGGCACGACGGCGGGGGTGGTGGGGTTCTGCGGCCTGCCCCTCCTGTCCGTGCTGCGGTCGACGTTCCGCCTGCGCCCCCGGTTCGGCCGTCCCGACCCGGAGGTGCGCCGACTCCTGCGCATGGCGGTGTGGACGGCCGGCCTGCTGGCCGCGGCCCAGCTCCTCACGTTCGTCGAGCTGCTGCTGGCCAACCGGGTCGAGGGCGGGGTGGTGGCCCTCCAGATCGGCTGGACCTTCTTCCTCCTGCCCTTCGCCCTCTTCGCCCAGCCCGTGCTCACCGCCCTGTTCCCCCGCATCTCGGGCCAGGTGGCCCGGGACGAGCACGCCTCTGTGGCCCGCTCGGTGGAGACGGGCACGGAGATGATCGCCCTGTTCGTGGTCCCCCTCTCGATCGCCCTGGCGGCCACGGCCCCCGCCCTGTGCCGGGGCGTGCTGTTCGGGGCCATCGGCCGGGCCGATGCCGCCGACGTGGCCGCCGCGGTGGCCGCCTTCGCCCCGGGCATCCTGGGCTACAGCCTGGTGCTGTTCTTCGCCCGGGTGCTCTACGCCCACGGCGACGCCCGCACGCCCACCGTCGTCACCCTGGCCACCTCGGCCGTCGCCGCCGTGGGCATGGTGGTGACGGTGACCCTGGGCGATGGTGACTGGATCGTCCCCGTCCTGGCCGGCTGGCACGCCGTCGCCTACACCGCGGCCGCCGTCGTCATCGTGTCGCGCATCCGCCGGGTCCTCCCGGCCGGGGCCCGCCCCGCCCTGCTGCGCCGGCTCCGCCCCCAGATCCTGGCCGCCGTCCCCGTCGTGGCCGTCGCCGTGCCCCTCGGGCGCTGGTTGCCCGTCGACTCGCGGCCGGTGGCCCTGGCCGGCGGGGCGCTCCTCGGCGGGGCGGTGCTCGGCGCCTACCTGCTCCTCACCGCCGTCCTGGGCGGGCCCCACCCGCGCCGCATGGTGGCCCAGCTCCGGGGCCGGGGGGCGGCGTGACCGGGGCGCGGCAGCGGGTGGTGCAGGTGCTGGGTCCCTCGGCCGGCGGCATCCGCCGCCACGTCGCCACCCTGGCCGAGCACCTGCCCGCCTGCGGGTGGGAGGCCCGCGTGGCCGGCCCCGACGGGGTCATGGAGGGCCTGGCTGTGTCGGCCGTCCCCGTCCCCGTCTCCATGGAACCCCGGCGCTTCGTCACCGCCGCCCGTCGCCTCCGCCGCCTGGTCGAGGAGGAGGGGGCCGAGGTGGTCCACGCCCACGGCCTCACCGCCGGGTGGGTCGCCGTCGCCGCCCGTACCGGCCGGCCCGTCGTGCTCACCGCCCACAACGCCGTCCTGGCCGAGACGGCGGGCCGGGCCACCGCCTTCCGCCGGGCCCTGGAGGGCCGACTGCCCCGGGCCGTGGCCGCCACCATCGCCGTGTCGCCGCCCCTGGCCGCCGACCAGCGGCTGGCCGTCGCCGTGGGCCGCCTCCACGCCCAGAAGGCCCTGGGGGACCTCCTGGACGCCACGGCCCGCCTCGGCGACCGCCACCCCGACCTGCGGGTCGCCGTGGTGGGCGAGGGCCCCGAGCGTCCGGCCCTGGAGGCCCAGAGGGCCCGGCTCGGGCTGGACGAGATCGTCACCCTGGTCGGGGCCCAGCCCGACGGGCCCAGCTGGATGGCTGCCGCCGACGTGGTCGTCATGTGCTCCACGTGGGAGGGATCGCCCCTCGTCGTGGCCGAGGCCCTGCAGTTGGGCCGGCCGTTGGTGGCCACGGCCGTCGGTGACGTGCCCCTCGTGGTGCGGGACGGGGAGACGGGCCGCCTGGTGCCGCCGTCGGCCCCCGCGCGGCTGGCCGCCGCCCTCGGTGACCTGCTCGACGACCCGGCCGGGGCCGAGCGGATGGCCGGCGCCGGCCGGGTCCTGGCGGCCGAGTGCTACTCTCCGCCCGCCCTCGTGGGGGCCGTGGTGGCGGTCTACGAGGAGCTGACCAGGATCGACGCCCCGTGACCCTCTTCCCTCACCGCCTCCTGGCCATCACGGTGGGCCTGGCCGGGGGCCTGGCCCTGATGGCCCCCCTCCCCGCCGCGGGGAGCCAGGTGGGCCCCCCGGCCCGCGTCGTGGTCGTCACCATCCCCCGCCTCACGTGGGAGGACGTGCGGGACCACCGGCTGCCCCACCTGGAGGCCTTTCTCGCCGAGAGCGCGGTGGGCGACGTCAGCCTGCGCACCATCGGCCCCCGCACCAGCCTGGGCGAGGCCTACGCCACCATCGGTGCCGGGGCCCGGGCCGGGGTGCGCGACAGCGATGCCGGCCGCCTCCTGGAGAGCGACGAGCGCTTCGAGAACGGGACGGCGGTCGAGGCCTTCACCCGGCGGACCGGGACCGATCCCGGCGACGCGCCGCTGCTCCAGCTCTCCTTCGCCGCCATCGAGAACCTGAACCGCAGCTACTCCTACGACGCCGAGCCCGGGGCCCTGGGCTCGGCTCTGGCCGAGGTGGACACGCCCGTCGTCCTGCTGGCCAACGCCGACCGGGAGATCCCGGCCAGCGGTCTCACCCTCGACCCCGAGGCCCCCACCGGCGAGCCGGCCGACGTCCCCAGCGAGGCCGAGGCCCCGGAGGGACAGCCGCCGGCGTCCCTCGCCGCCGAGCCCGTCTCCGGGCAGAACCGTCCCGCCGGCCTGGCCCTGATGGACCGGCGGGGCACGGTGGCGGGCGGCTCGGTGTCGCACGACCTGCTGTCCCGCGATCCGGCTATGCCCTTCGGTCTCCGGATGGACGGGGAGACGGTGGTCGAGGCCTTCGCCGAGATGGCGCGCCCCGGGTCGGTCACCCTGGTCGAGCTGAGCGACCTGGAACGGGCCGACCAGTACCGGGCCCGGGTGGAGTCGGACCAGGCCGACGCCCTCTACGACGCGGCCCTGCAGCACACCGACGCCGTGCTGGGCGAGCTGCTGGCCCGCACCGGCCCCGACGACCTGGTCATGGTCCTGTCGCCGGCCGCGCCCCGGGCCGGCGAGACGCTCACACCCCTCGCCGTCCGGGGCCCTGGGCACCGGTCGGGCACCCTGACGAGCGGCTCGACGGGGCGGACCGGCTACGTCGCCCTCATCGACATCGGGCCCACGATCCTCGACCAGTTCGGGATCGACCTGCCCTCCTCCATGGTGGGGGCGCCCATCACCGCGTCGAACGACGGCGACCGGGGAACCGGCCGCTACGAGCAGTTCATCCGGTGGAACGAGTCGACGGCGCTCCGCGACGGGATCGTCTCTGCCGTCGTCCGCGCCCTGGTGGTGGGCCAGGTGCTGCTCTCGGGCCTCGGGCTCCTCGTCCTCGCCCGCGGCGACCGGCGCCGGCACCGCTGGCTGGCCGCCGCCTGTCTCGTCGCCATGAGCGTGCCCGTCGCCACCTTCCTCCTGGGCCTGGTCCCCGGTCGCTACCTGGCCCTCGGCTCCTTCCTGCTCGCCACCCTCGCCCTGGCCGGCGTCCTGGCCGCCGTGTCCGTTCTCGTCGGCCGTCGCTGGCCCCCGGGGTGGTCCCGGGCCGTCGCCACTGCCACCGTGCCCGTCGTCCTGACCTGGTTGGTGCTGTTGGCCGACGTGGTGAGCGGAGGCCGGCTCCAGATCAACACCGTCCTCGGCTACTCACCCGCCGTCGGGGGCCGCTACTCGGGCTTTGGCAACAACGCCTATGCCGTGTTCGGCATGGCCGCCGTGGTCCTGGCCGCCTCGGCCTGGACGATGGTGGGCGCCGATCGCGGCCCCGACCGCCGGCGCCTCGTCCTGGCCGGCGTGGTCGGCCTCTTCCTCGTCACCATCGCCGTGGACGGCCACCCCCGCCTCGGGGCCGACGTCGGCGGGGTGCTGTCGATCGTGCCCATCGCCGTCGTGGTGGTGTGGCTCCTGCTGGGCCGGCCCATCCGGGCGCGGACGGCGGCCCTAGGCCTGGCCGCCACCGCCGTCGCCCTGGCCATCTTCACCGCCATCGACCTGGCCCGCCCCGAGTCGGAGCAGACGCACCTGGGTCGCACCGTCCGACGGGCCGCCGGAGACGACGGCGGCTCCGGCTTCCTGTCCCTCCTGACCCGCAAGGTCGACACCAACATCTCGATCTTCCTGTCGTCGGAGTGGACGTGGACCCTGCCCCTCGCCGTGGTCATCCTCGTGGTGGCCTGGCGGGGGAGCGACCGGGTGGCGGCCCGGCTGCCGTCCGGCTCCGGCTCCCGGGCCCTGCTGGTCGGCGGGGCGGCCATGTGCCTGGCCGGGACGCTGGTCAACGACTCCGGCGTCGCCGTGGCCGCCACCATGCTGCTGCTGCTCGTCCCCCACGTGCTGTACCTGCTGGCCACGGCCGAGGCCCCCACCGGGGACGAGGTGTCGACGACGCCGTGAACGCCCTCATCGCCGCCCTCGCCGGCCTGGGCGCCGGCATCGGCCTGTGGGTGGCCATGGCCGACGTGCTCCGCGTCCCCGCCCTGCGCCGGCTGAACATGCACGGGCGGGTGGTGCCCGTCGGGGGCGGCATCCTGCTGGTGCTGGGCGTGCTCCTCGTGGCCGCCGGCGACAGCCTGGCCTCGACGCTGCGCGACAGCTCCAGCACCGTGGTCGTGCCCGGCGGGGTCCTGCTGGTGGTGCTGGGCTTCGGGCTGCTGGGCCTGCTCGACGACGTGTTGGAGAGCGGCGAGGTCAAGGGCTTCCGCGGCCACCTCTCCTCCCTCGCCCGGGGCCGCCTCACCACCGGCGCGGTGAAGCTGGTCGGGGGAGGCCTCGTCGCCCTCGTCGTGGCCCCGCCCCGCCTGCACCACCAACTGCCGTGGTTGCTGGTCGACGCGGCGATCATCGCCCTCTCGGCCAACCTGGCCAACCTCCTCGACCGGGCTCCGGGCCGGGTCATCAAGGCCTCGCTCCTGGCCGGGGGGGCCGTGGTCGTGACCCACCTGGCCGCGGCCGAGGTCGCCCTGGGCGGGTCGGAGGTGGTGGGCCTGGCCGTGGTGCTCGGCACCGCCGCCGGCCTGTTGGTGCCCGACCTGCGCGAGCAGGTGATGCTCGGGGACGCCGGGGCCAACGTCCTGGGGGCGGCGATCGGGCTGGCCCTCGTCACCGAGCTGGGCCCGTTCGGGCGCCTCGTCACCCTGGGTGTGGTCGTGGCCCTCAACGGGGCCAGCGAGCGGGTGTCGTTCTCGCGGGTCATCGCGGCCACCCCGGTCTTGCGCACCGTCGACCGCCTCGGCCGCCGTCCCGACGCCGGCGGCGGGGAAGGGTCCGCGGGTCGCGAGGCGCCACCGCGGTAGGGTGCGGGCCCGTGACCAAGCACGTGTTCGTTACCGGTGGGGTGGCCTCGTCGCTGGGCAAGGGGATCAGCGCCTCCTCCCTCGGCCGCCTGCTCAAGGCCCGGGGCCTGCGGGTCACCATGCAGAAGCTCGACCCGTACATCAACGTCGACCCGGGCACCATGAACCCGTTCGAGCACGGCGAGGTGTTCGTCACCGACGACGGGGGCGAGACCGACCTCGACCTGGGCCACTACGAGCGGTTCATCGACGAGAACCTGTCCCGCGGGTCCAACGCCACCACCGGCTCCATCTACTCGACGGTCCTCGCCCAGGAGCGCCGGGGCGACTACTTGGGCCGCACCGTGCAGGTGATCCCCCACATCACCGACGAGATCAAGCGGCGCATCCGGGCCCTGGTGGCCGACGACGTCGACGTGGTCATCACCGAGATCGGCGGCACCGTCGGCGACATCGAGATCCTCCCGTTCCTCGAGGCCATCCGGCAGTTCCGCCTCGACGTGGGCCGCGACAACGTCTGCTACATCCACGTCACCCTCGTGCCCTTCATCGGCCCCTCGGCGGAGCAGAAGACCAAGCCCACGCAGCACTCGGTCACCGAGCTGCGCAGCCGGGGCATCCAACCCGACGTGATCGTGTGCCGCAGCGAGGCCCCTATCAGCGACGGGTTGAAGCGCAAGATCTCGGCTCTGTGCGACGTGCCGCCTTCGGGGGTCGTCAACGCCGCCGACGCCGGCAACCTCTACGAGGTGCCCCTCATCCTCCACGACGAGGGCTTCGACGCCGAGGTGTGCCAGGTGCTGCGCCTCGACGCCCCGCCGCCCGATCTCACCGAGTGGCAGGGCCTGGTCGACCGCATCGAGGCCGCCGACAAGACGGTGCGCATCGGCATCATCGGCAAGTACGTCAGCCTCCCCGACGCCTACCTGTCGGTGGTCGAGGCCACTCGGCACGGCGGCTTCCACCACGGGGCCAGGGTGCAGATCGACTGGATCCAGGCCGAGGAGGTCGAGGGCCTGTTGGGCGCCGGCCGCCTGGCCGACCTCGACGGCATGGTCATCCCCGGCGGCTTCGGCGAGCGGGGCACCGAAGGCAAGATCGCCGCCGCCACCTACGCCCGGGAGCAGGGCATCCCCTGCCTGGGTCTGTGCCTGGGCCTCCAGATGATGGTCGTCGACTTCGCCCGCAACGTCCTCGGCCTCACCGGGGCCAACAGCCGCGAGCTCGATCCGGCCACGCCCTACCCGGTGATCGACCTCATGGACGCCCAGCGCGATGTCACCGACATGGGCGGCACCATGCGGCTCGGCGCCTACGTGGCCGAGCTGGAGCCGGGGTCGCAGGTGGCCGCGATCTACGGGCGCACCGTCGTCTCGGAGCGCCACCGCCACCGCTACGAGTTCAACCCCCGCCTCCGGCACCACTTCGAGGGCTCCGCCCTCCGCCTGTCGGGCTCGTCGCCCGACCATCGGCTGGTGGAGTTCGTCGAGCTGGAGGGCCATCCCTTCTGGGTCGCCACCCAGGCCCACCCCGAGCTGAAGAGCCGCCCCAACCGGCCCGCCCCCCTCTTCCGGGAGCTGGTCGCCGCCGCCCTGGAACGGGCCGAGTCCCGCAACCCGCACCTCTTCGCCGTCGACGAGCTCGACGGGGCCGGTGACCCGGGGCCGGCCCCCGCCGCCGTCGGGTCCGGCCCGACGAGCTGATCCGGCGGGACGCGTGGCTGTCCCCGCCGACGACACCGCCCTCCTCCTCCCCTTGGAGGTGGAGGAGCTGCTGAGCTGGCTGCGGGTCGAGAAGGGCCGGTCCCCCCGGACGCTGGCCGCCTACCGGGGCGACCTGCGCCACTACTGCACCTGGCTGGCCGGCCGGGGCCTGGCCCTGGAGGCGGTGGGGGAGGAGGATCTGGCCCTCTACATCGGGGCCCTCCAGGAGGAGGGCCGGGCCCCGTCGTCGGTGAAGCGGGCCGTCGTCGCCGTGCGGGCCCTGCACCGGTTCCTGGCCCGGGAGGGCACGGTCACGTCCGACCCGGCCGCCGACCTCGCCGTCCCCCGCGTGCCCCGCGGCGTCCCCAAGGCCCTCACCGAGGAGGAGGTGGCGTCGCTGTTGGCCGTCGTGGTCGGTGACGACCCCCGGGCCCGGCGGGATCGGGCCATCCTCGAGGTGCTCTACGGCACGGGCCTGCGCATCAGCGAGCTGTGCGGCCTGTCCCTGGCCGACGTCGACCTGGACGCCGCCCTCATCCGGGCCTTCGGCAAGGGGTCGAAGGAGCGGATCGTGCCCGTGGGACGGCTGGCCGTGGAGGCCCTTCAGGCCTGGCTGGCCCCCGGCGGGCGCGACGCCATGGCCCCGGCCCGTTGGGCCCGCCGCGACGACGCCGGGGCCCTCCTGCTCAACGGGCGGGGCGGACGCCTCAGTCGCCAGGGCGCCTGGGGCGTGGTGCGCAAGCACGGCCTCCGCGTCGGCCTGGGCGATCGGCTCACCCCGCACGTCCTCCGCCACTCCTGCGCCACCCACATGCTCGACCACGGCGCCGACGTGCGGGCCGTGCAGGAGCTCCTCGGCCACGCCTCGATCAGCACCACCCAGGTGTACACGCTGGTCTCCACCGAACGGCTGTGGAGCGTCTACCGCGAGGCCCATCCCCGGGCCCGGGCCTGAGGATCGGGGCTTCTCCCGTCACGGGCGGTCGCCACCGCACTACCCTTGCCGGATGCTGAGCAGCAACGCGCTCTCCGATCTCCGGTCCACCCTCGAGGACGAGCGGGATCGCCTCCAGCGCCAGCTCACCGAGCTCGGGAACGACGACTTCGACGAGAACTTCGCCGACTCGGGCCAGGTGGCGGCCGAGCAGGGCGAGCACCGGACCCTGGCCGGCACCATGTCCGAGCAGCTCGTCGAGGTCGAGCGGGCCTTGGAGAAGATGGACGCCGGCACCTACGGCACCTGCGAGGTGGGGGGCGAACCCATCCCGATGGCCCGGCTGGAAGCGGTGCCCACCGCTCGGGTCTGCATCGATCACACCTAGCCGTGAGCCGACCCGGGCACCTGGCCCGTCGCTTCGTCGGGTCGCTGGCGCCGGGGGACGTGGCGGCCGGCGACCGGGAGTGGGTGGAGAGCCAGCTGACGGAGCGGGAGGCCGAGCTGTGGCGATCGATGTCCCGCGCCGACCGGCGCCACTCCGTCGCCGTGGCCCGCCGGGTGGCCGAGTCCCTCGGCGCCGACGCCACCCGCCCGGTGGTGGCCGCAGCCCTGCTCCACGACGTGGGCAAGGTGGCCTCCGGCCTGGGCACCTACGGCCGGGTGATCGCCACCCTGTCGACCGGGGTGGCGGGGCGGGAGATGGCCCAGGCGTGGACCGAGACGCGGGGCTTCACCCGCCGGGTGGGCCTCTATGCCCGCCACGAGGAGCTGGGGGCGGAGATGCTGGAGCTGGCGGAGAGTGACCCGCTCACCGTGGCCCTGGTGCGGGAGCTCTCCTGGCCGGCCGAGGAGCGCACCGTCCCCGCCCCCCTGGTCGACGCCCTGCGCGCCGCCGACGACGCCTAGGGGAGCGAGGCGGGAGAACTCCCTGTTCACCGGGGATTCGGCCCCGTGTGTTCCGCAAACCACACCGGTGTCATATGCTCTGGCCCGTGGCGTACCAGGTGCAGACATCCGTCTACGACGGCCCCTTCGACCTGCTGCTCCACCTGATCCTCCGGGAGCAGGTCGATCTCTACGAGGTCTCCCTGTCCTCTGTGGTCGAGGCCTACCTGGTCGAGCTGGAGCGCATGGATGTCCTCGACCTGGAGATCGCCACCGAGTTCCTGCTCATCGCCTCCACCCTCGTCGAGCTGAAGGCCCGTCGCCTCCTCCCCGGTGACGCCGACATCGACCTCGACGACGAGCTGGCCCTCTGGGAGGAGCGCGACCTCCTTCTGGCCCGGCTGCTGGAGTGCAAGACGTTCAAGGACGCCTCCCAGGTGCTGGCCCGCCTGGCCGATGTCGCCGCCCGGTCGTGGCCCCGTCGGGCCGCCCCCGAGGACGCCTTCCTCGACCTCACCCCCGACGTCATGGCCGGGGTCACCCCCGACGCCCTGCGGGCCGCCTTCCTGCGGGCCACCGCCCCCCGGCCCACGCCCCGCATCGACCTCGACCACGTGGCCCCCATCCGGATCTCGGTGGCCGACGCCGTCGTCGAGCTCATCGACGAGCTGCCCCGGGTCGGCACCATCAGCTTCCGGGCCCTCACCGCGTCTCTCGTGGAGCGGCTGGAGGTGGTGGTCCGCTTCCTCGCCGTGCTCGAGCTGTGCAAGCAGGGCCTCGTCCAGCTCGACCAGGCCGAGCGCTTCGGCGACATCCGGGTCACCTGGCAGCCCGACGGCGGCGCCGCCGGCGAGAGCGTCCTGGCCGGTGCCCTCGGGGGCATCGACTCCTACGAGGGCTGATGGCCGAGCCCGACGACCTCCCTCCCGAGACCTGGCGCGCCCTGGAGGCCATCGTCATGGTGGCCGCCGACCCGGTGCCGCCCCAGCTCCTGGCCCAGCTCCTGGAGGTGGGGGTGGAGCGGGTCGAGGCGGCCTGCGCTCAGTTGGCTGCCGAGTACGAGCGTCAGGGGCGGGGTTTCGTCCTCGTCCGGGTGGCCGGCGGCTACCGCTACCAGAGCCATCCCGAGGCCGCGCCCTACGTCGAGCGCTACGTGCTGGAGGGCCAGTCGGCCCGCCTCTCCAACGCCGCCCTGGAGACCCTCTCCATCGTCGCCTACAAGCAGCCCCTCTCCCGGGCCCAGGTGGCCTCCATTCGGGGCGTCAACGTCGACGGGGTGATGCGCACCCTCCAGCACCGGGGCCTGGTGGCCGAGGTGGGCCGCGACCCGGGCCCTGGCCAGGCCGTCCTCTACGGCACCACCCCGCTGTTCCTGGAGCGCCTGGGCGTCGACTCCCTCGACGACCTGCCCCCCATCGCCGCCTTCGTCCCCGGCGCCGACGTGGTCGAGGCCTTGGAGCACAGCCTCCGCATCAGGGACGACAACGACGGCAGTGGCGACGACGACGGCCC
>CAZXRA010000271.1:0-2550 GCA_964643485.1 uncultured Iamiaceae bacterium
CGCAGCATCTTCGCCACGTCGCGTGCCTGCAGGGTCCGAACGTGGCGGCGGCCGAGCTGGGGGACGATGTAGAGCCGGACGACGTCGCGGTACTGCTGCTCGGTCGACGGCCCCACTGTCCCCGGCAGGACGTCCGACAACCACGCCTCGAGGAAGCGAGCGACGGTCAGGTCAGAGCGGACCGGGGCCCGGCCGGCCTCGGCGGCGTCGCCGAGCTCCCGCATCCGGCGCACGACCTCGTCCCTGGTTCGGCCGGTCACCTTGCGGCGGATCTGCCTGCCGTCGTCGTGCCACCCGACCGTCACCCGACCTTCCCAGCGGCTGCGCTCGGCGTTCTTCCAGACGGTGCCCTCGCCGCGGCCTCGTCGACCCATGCCTTGCCTCCGGGGGACCTTCTGGGGGACCTTCAGAGCGTAGAGGTTCCGAGAGGGTGCGAGAGGTGACGGGGGCATAAGCCCTGCTCAGGAGGTGAAGGCGGGGGCCACGGATCACGCACGAGAACCGGTTGCGGAGACTGGGGGTCAAGAGGTCGGGAGTTCGAATCTCCCCAGCCCGACGCAAGCGGAGGCCCGCTGACCTGCGGAGACGTGGGCCGGCGGGCCTCTGACGCTCCTGACGCAGGGAGGGCGGATCGGCCCGTCAGGCCGGGGCCAGCTCCCGGTCGGGGCCGGGGGAGGGGTCGGTGTCCGGATCGTCGGGGCCGTCCTGGTCGTCGGCGCCGGTGCCGTCGTCGTCGGCGTGGCCCTCGACGTCGATGTTGGGCAGGAGGCGGTCGAGCCAGCGGGGCAGCCACCAGTTCTTGTCGCCCAGCAGCTCCATGGTCGCCGGCACCAGCAGCATGCGGACGATGGTGGCGTCGAGGAGGATGGCGGTGGCCAGGCCGGTGCCCATCAGCTTCACGATCCGTTCGTTCTCCAGGATGAACGCACCGAAGATGAAGACCATGATGGCGGCGGCGGCGGTGATCACCTTCGCCGTGGCGGCCAGGCCGTCGGCCACCGACGCCCGGCTGTCGCCGCTGCGGTGCCACTCCTCCCGCACCCGGGAGAGCAGGAACACCTCGTAGTCCATGGACAGCCCGAAGACGATGGCGAAGAGCATCATCGGCGCCCAGGGCTCGATGGGAGCCGGCTGCACGCCGGTGATCTCGCTGAGCCAGCCCCACTGGAAGAGGGCCGTCACCACGCCGTAGGCCGCCCCGATCGACAGCAGGTTCATGATCACGGCCTTCAGCGGCACCAGCAGGGACCGGAAGACGGCCATCAGCAGCAGGAAGGACAGCAGGAGCACGGCGGCGAAGAAGTAGGGCAGCCGGGACGTGAGGTAGTCGGCGAAGTCGATGTTGATGGCCACGCTGCCGGCCACGTTCACGTCGATACCGGCGGCTGCCTCGGCGGGGGGCAGCACGTCGTCGCGCAGCTCGTTGACGAGATCCGTCGTGGCCGCGTCCTGGGGGCCGCTCTCGGGGATGAGGTTCCACAGCACCGCCGTGGGCTGGGCCGGGTCGTTGGGGACGGGTGGAGAGAGGAACTGGACGCCCAGATCCGGGTCGGAGGTGACGGCATCGTTGATGGCGGTGAGCTCACCGATCTCCGTGCCCTCCGGGAGCTCGGCCACGAGCAGCAGCGGGCCGTTGAAGCCGGGCCCGAAGCCGTCGACCAACAGGTCGTAGGCCTTCCGGGTGCTGGTGGACTCGTCGTAGTTGCTCTCATCGGAGAAGCCCAGCCGGAGGCTGAAGAGGGGGATGGCCAGGATCAGGAGGGTGACGGCGCCCACGATGGCCGCGGTCCACGGGCGGCGCTGGATGAGCCGGCTCCACCGGTAGGCCGGCGTCTCGCGCAGCGGCTTCTGGCGACGGAGCGGGACCTCCTTCTTGAGGGCGGGGACGAAGAAGCCGGCGATCAGCACGATGACGGCGAGGGGCAGGCCGATGGTGAGGGGGGTGATCTTCAGGCCCACACCGATCAGGGCGATGGCCACGAGGGCGGCGGCGATGAGCCCGCGGCGCCGGGTGAGCTCGACCCTTTCGCCGGCGAAGCCGAGCAGGGCGGGGAGGAGGGTGAGCGAGGCCACGATGGTGACCGTCACCACGGACGCGGCCGCGATGGCCAGGCCGGTGACGAAGCTGACGTTCATCAGCAGCATCCCGAGCAGGGAGATGACCACCGTCGTCCCGGCGAAGAGCACCGACCGGCCCGCGGTGTCCATGGCGATGCTCACCGACTCCCGGACGGTGTGACCGCCGTGGAGCTGCTCCCGATAGCGGGTGACGATGAGCAGGGCGTAGTCGATGCCCACACCCAGGCCGATCATGATGCCGAGGAAGGTGGCGAAGTCGGGGACGGCGAAGACGTTGCTCAGCAGGGCCACCGCCGTGCTGCCGATGCCGATGCCGAACAGGGCGACGCCGATGGGCAGGCCCATGGCCAGGACCGAGCCGAAGGCCAGGATGAGCACGACCATGGCGAAGGCCAGGCCGAGGATCTCCGAGGACGGCTCCTCGAAGTCGGCGAAGATGAAGCCGCCCAGCTCGACTTGGAGCCCGTCGAT
>CAZXRA010000272.1:0-12399 GCA_964643485.1 uncultured Iamiaceae bacterium
GCTCGGGGCGGGCCACCGTCAGTCCGGCGGCGTCGCGCTGGACCCCGGCACGGGAAGATCCGGCGCCCGCCGACACCCCCCGGGCGGTGGGTGGGGTCGGCGGACGTCAGTACGGCGTCCGCCGACACCCCCAGGGTGGCGGGCGGGGTCGGCGGACGTGGGTACGGCGTCCGCCGCGGCGCGCCGTCCTCCCTCTCCTCGTCGAAAGGTCAATCTGCCACCACATAGGTGGAGGAGTGACCTTTCGACTAGGGAGGCGCAGACGAAAGGTCAATCTGCCACCGCATGGGGGGACGATTGACCTTTCGACCGAGGGGGCATCGGTACTCTCGGACGGATGGCCCCCGCTCCCCGTCGGCCCGGCGACGGCATCCTCAGCGAACCCATCGACCTGGACGGGCCTCGCCGGAAGCGGGTCACCTACCCGGCTGTCGAGGCCACCCCGGGCCTGGTCATCACCCCCCGGGGCGAGCGGGCGCCGTGGACGGTGGTGAGCGCCCGGGCCGACCAGCTCTACGCCCGCGACCCCGCCGGGCGCCAGCACCTACTCCGCCCCGTGCCCGGTGCCTTCACCGTCGACGGCCGGCCCGTCACCCTCGTCGCTCCCCGGCCCCGGCCGGCCGCCGCCACCGCCCCGGCCCGCACGGCGTCGGGCTCGGTGGCCACGCCAGCCGGGCCAGCCCAGGTGGCCCGGGCCAGCCGCATCCTCGTCGAGGGCATCCACGACGCCGAGCTGGTGGAGAAGGTGTGGGGCGACGACCTGCGGGGCGAGGGCGTCGTGGTCGAGGTGCTGCACGGGGCCGACGACCTGGCCGCCGTGGTCCGTGGCTTCGGCCCCCGGCCCGGCCGCCGCCTCGGCATCCTGCTCGACCACCTGGTGGACGGGTCGAAGGAGTCCCGCCTGGCCGCCGCCGTCGACCATCCCGATGTGCTCGTCACCGGCCACCCCTACGTGGACGTGTGGCAGGCCGTCCGGCCCGCCGCCCTGGGGATCGACCGCTGGCCCGCCGTCCCCCCGGGCACCCCGTGGAAGGAGGGCGTGATCGCCGCCCTCGGCTCCCGGGAGGAGCCCCGGGACTTCTGGCGCCGAGTCCTGGCCGCGGTGACCGACTGGACCGACCTGGAGCCCCCGCTGATCGGTGCCGTCGAGCAGCTCATCGACTTCGTCACCGAGCCGGCCCCGGGCTGACGGCCCATCCCGCGACCCGGCCCGAGGGGTTGACCCGTCGACGTCCGTCGCTCCGACGGGCCGAGGACGCTCCGATCAACCAGCGCCGGAACCCAGGGGAGCGGGGGATCGCCGTGACCGCTCCGGGCCACGACCGGGGCGTCGCTCCCACCCCTCGGTACGCTCGGTCCATGGATCGCGCCATCCCCCTCGGGCGCATCGCCGGGATCCGCATCGGGATGAGCTGGGTCGTGCCCTTCGTGGCCGTGCTCTACGCCTGGTCCCTCAGCCAGGGCTCGCTGCGCACGGCCGTGCCCGACCAGCCCTCGTCGTCCTACGTGCTGGTCGCCTCCCTGGGGGCGGGCCTGTTCCTCCTCTCCCTGCTGGCCCACGAGATGGGCCACGCCCTGGTAGGCCGACGCGAGGGCATCGGCGTGCGGGGCATCACCCTCACCCTCTTCGGGGGCTACACCCAGTTCGACACCGAGCCGGCCACGCCCGGGGCCGAGCTCCGGGTGAGCGGCATCGGGCCCCTCACCAACCTGGTGGCCGCCGGGCTGTTCCTCGTCCTGAGCCAGGCCATCGACGGCGGCTTCGGCCTGACGGCGCTGGTGGCCGAGGTGCTGGCCTGGCTGGCCTTCGTGAACCTGCTGCTGGCCGCCGTCAACATGGTGCCCGGCGCCCCCCTCGACGGCGGGGCGGTGCTGGCCGCCATCGTGTGGAAGGTCACCGGCAACCGCACCCGGGCCCAGGTGGTCACGGCCACCATCGGCCTGGTGCTCGGCGTCGTGCTGGTCACGTGGGGCGTGCTCCGCACCCTCGACGGCTCCGAGATGGGCTTCGTCTACGTGTTCGTGGGCGTCTTCATCGCCGCCAACGCCCGCGAGCGCCTGCGGTCGGCACCCGCCATCGGGGCCCTGCGCGACGTCCGCATCGGCGCGGTGATGCGGGCCGACCCACCGGTCGTGGCCGAGTGGACCATCCTCAGCGACGTGGTGGCCCGGGCCCCCGGCTGGATGCCCCACACGGCCTTCCCCGTCCAGGCCACCGACGGGCGCATCACCGGCCTGCTCACGGCCGAGCTGGTGATGGCCGTCGCTCCCCCGGACTGGCCCCACGTCCGGGCCGTCGACGTGGCCTGGCCCATCGAGCGGGTGCCCACCGCCCTGGTGGACGATCCGGTGCTCACCGTCCTCCAGCGCCGTGAAGCGACCAGCATCGACCGGGTGTTGGTGCTGTGGCCCGACGGCCGGGTCGCCGGGGTGGCCGGGGACGACGCCGGCGACCGGGCCCTGCGCTCCCCCGCCTCCGGCTGACGCTGGAGGGCGACCCGCACGCCCCGCAGCCTGGGGAGCCGAGGCCGTCCCGCCGACGGGGCATCAGGGTGCGACCGAACGGACCCTGCTCCCTGAGGAGCGACCGGCGAGACCGACGTCCGGCTGACCACCGTTCGTCGGCGCCCGGGCTACCGTCCGGCCATGGCCGACGAAACCACCGCTCCTGTGCAGTACCGCCTCGACGGGAGCGTTGCCGTCGTCACCCTGGAGGACGGCAAGGCCAACGCCATCGGCCATCCGACCCTGGCCGCCCTGCACGACGTCCTCGACCGGGCCGAGGAGGAGGCCACGGCGCTGGTGCTGGTGGGCGGGGCCAAGGCCTTCTCGGCCGGCTTCGACCTGAAGGTCATGACCTCGGGCACCGAGCCCATGCGAGAGCTGGTGATCGCCGGCGGCCGGTTCTGGATGCGCCTCTACGGCACGTCCCTGCCCACCCTGGCCGCCTGCACCGGCCACGCCCTCGCCGGCGGGGCCGTCACCCTGCTCTCCTGCGACGAGCGCATCGGCCCCGACGACCTGCCGGCCAAGGTGGGCCTGAACGAGGTGGCCATCGGCATGCCCCTCCCGATCTTCGCCGTGGAGCTGGCCCGGGAGCGCCTGACGCCCACCCACCTGGCCCGCTCGGTGCTGGGTGAGGTCTACGACCCGGCCGGCGCCGTCACCGCCGGGTTCCTCGACCGTCTCGTCCCGGCCGCGGGCCTGGTCGAGGCGGCCATCGCCCGGGGCCATGAGCTGGCCGCCCTGCGCCGGGGGGCGGTGGAGCGCACCAAGTCGTCCCTGCGGCAGGCCACCATCGACCACGTCCTCGCCACCATCGAGGACGACATCGCCTCCATGAGCGGCCCCGCCCCGTCCTAGCCCAGTTCGGTGGGTGACGGTCAGCGGGGGGCGAGGGTGAGCTCGACGTGCAGGCCCAGGTGGTCGGACAGGTGGGCCAGGCGGTGACGCTCGGGGGCGTCGGCCCGGCGGGGGAAGGGACGGCGCCGGATCACCGTGTCCCGCACTTCCACCTCGTGCCGGGGCTGGGGGCGCTGGACGAACACCCGGTCGATCCGCTCCGACGGCTCCAGCCCGTCCGGGCCGGTGACCTCGGCCGGAGCGGCGTCGTCGGAGGCGAAGCGCTCGTCGGTCGGGTCGAGCACCCCCAGGGCGGCGCCGTGGCGGTCGAGGCCCGAGGTGGGTCCCGGGCCGCGGCCGGCGCCCTCCCACAGGTCGTCCAGCCCGGCGGGGGCGAGGGCGGTGGCCAGGTCGCGGTGGGGAGCAGCCGGATCCGCGGTGTGGGCGCTCCGCTCGGCCACGTTCATGTCCCCCGCCACCACGGCCAGGTTGCCGGGCCGGTGGTGGGCCTGGACGAAGGCGGCCAGCTCGGCGGCCTGGGCCCGGCGCACGGCGTCGGTGCCCACGAGCCGGTCACCGCCCACGGGGAGCAGCCCGCCCCCGGCGCACAGGTGGGTGCTGTAGACCTCGATCCGCCCCGGCAGCCCGACGTCGACCTCGACGAGGAGGACGCCCTTGGCCGCCCACGGGTCGGCGTCGGCCAGGCGATGGCCGCCGGTGGTGTAGCGGTGCTGCTGGGTTCGGACGAGGACGGGACCGTCGACGATCGTCACCAGCCCGCTGGAGACGGTGGTCCGGCCGGCGTCGCGACGCCAACCGCCTTCGGGGCCGACGGCGATGGCCGGACGGGGGCGTCCCTCCCAGCCAGCCAGCACCCGCTCGCGGTCGGCGGGCGTGAACGTCTCGGCCAGGGCGATCACGTCGTACTCCCCCACCAGGGTGCGGCCCAGCTCGGTGGCCCGGTCGGCCACGGCGGGGGCGGCGCCCGGCTCCCAGCGCAGGGGGCCGAGGCCCAGGGAGACGGGCCGGAGCAGGAAGGCGTTGAGGAACAGCAGCCGCAGCGTGATGGCCGCCGGATCGGCACCGGACCCGCCGGCCGTGGCGGTCGGTGCGGTCATCGGGCCCGCTCCAACGCGCCTGCGCTCGGGCGGGGGACGGACTCGAGACGCGTGAGACGCACGGGCGTCATCGGTGGGGATCCCGGTGCACCTTCAGGCCCTCGGGAGTGACCATGTGGCCGGTGAGGGTGCGGTCGGCGTGGCGCAAGCGCCAGCGCAGCATCTCCGAGAGCCGGTCGACCATCACGCCGGCACAAGCTGGGTCGCCCGAACGGTCGTCCACCTGGTCGGGGTCGGCCTCCAGGTCGAACAGCAGGGGCGGCACCACGTCGGGGTCGGCGGCGAACTGCACCACCTTCCACCCCGCCCCCCGGCCCACGGCCAGGCAGCACTGCTCCATGGGGAGGCCCAGGGCGTCCTCGGCCCAGTGCTGCCACGGGTGGCGGAAGTCCCACTCCCAGTGGACGGTGTCGCGCCATCCCGGAGGGCCCGAGGGCGGAGGTGCGTCGTGGAGGAAGGGCTGGAGGGCCCGACCGTCGCACTGCAAGGGCGGCTCGACACCCATCCACGTGCACAGCGTGGGCAGCACATCGACGTGCTCGGTGAGGGCGGTCACCACCGCGCCCCGGCTGACGTCGGCCTCGGGACGGGGATCGCACACGATCAGGGGGACGTGGTAGCTCTCGTCCCAGTACCCGAGCTTCTCCACCATCCAGTGGTCGCCCATCTGGTCGCCGTGGTCGGAGGTCAGCACCACCAGCGTGTCGCCGGTGAGGCCGGCCGCGTCGAGGTGGGCGAAGAGCCGGCCGAGCTGGTCGTCGACCTCGGCCATCATCCCGTAGTAGGTGGCCCGGAGCTGGCGCCGGTCGCGCTCGTCGACGGGGCAGCCCACGCCCGGGATGGCGATGGCCGTGGCCGCCAGGAGGTGGGCGGCCATCTCGTCCTCTCGGAGACGGTGGCCGCGGAAGTCGGGCACGTCGTCGGCGGAGTAGACGTCGTGGTAGCCGGGCGGGTTGCGGTAGGGCGGGTGGGGCCGGAGGAAGCTGACGTGGGCGAACCAGGGCTCGCCGTCCCGCCGGTCGAGCCACTCGGTGAAGCGCTCGACCAGGAACGCCGTGTCGGTGTCCTCGGGCCCGAACCGGGTCGGCGCCCACCACTCGCTGTGGGAGTCGGCACCGGGGTAGCTCCGGTCGGCCTGGTAGAGGTCACGGGGGTCGGAGGGGACGTCGACGCCCCTTCCGGCCAGCCAGCGGGCCCACTCCATCGGGCCGTGCTCCCCCTCGTAGGGGTCGTTGACGGCCACGTCGAAGCCGGGCAGCACCCCCTCGTAGGAGAAGAGGCGGGGATCGTCGGCGACGACGGTGCGGGGGTCGACGCTGGTGTCGGTGTAGCCGAACAAGGCCGGGGTGTAGCCCGCCTTCCGGGCCTCCAGGGCCACGTTGGTGAAGCGGGCGTCCAGCGGGGTGCCGTTGAGCACCGACCGGTGGTTCATGGCGTACATGCCGGTGTGCAGGGTGGCTCGCGAGGGTCCGCAGGGGGCGACGTTGGCCCAGTGCTGGGCGAAGCGCACGCCCCGGGCGGCCAGGGCGTCGAGGGTGGGGGTCCGCACCAATGGATGCCCGGCGGCGGACAGGCAGTCGCCCCGCCACTGGTCGACCGTGATGTGGAGGACGTTCCCGTGCGGCACGCCGGGAGGCTAGCCACGCGACCTGCCCCGGTGGGCCGGCCCGGCACCGACGGCTACGACACCATCTGGGACGTCCAGTCGAGCTCGAACCACACCGCCTTGCCGCCGTCCGACGCGACGGAGCCCGTGGCGCGGGCGAGCGCCTCGACCAGGTGGAGGCCCCGCCCCGACATGGCCTGGAGGCCGTAGTCGCGGAGCTGGGGGAGGCGGGGGTCGCCGTCGCCGACCTCCACCCGCAGGCGCTCCCCCCGCTCGATGGAGACGGTGAAGGGGGTGGCGGCGTGGAGCACGGCGTTGGTGGCCAGCTCACTGACGAGCAGGACGCAGTTGGACACCAGATCGGGGTCGGCTCCCCAACCCGTGAGGGTGGTCGAACAGAAGCGCCGCGCCTGGCTCACGCTCTGCGGGTCGGGATCGAGGCGGATCCTCGCCTGCACACTGGGCGAGAGTACTGGGACCGCGTCCGCCATGTGTGGTCCGCGACCGCGGGGCCCGGGCGCTCCGTGGTCGCAACGCACCGGCGCGCTTGCCAGACTGCGTTCCATGTCCCCGGCCTCGGTCCGCCTGCGCTCCGGCCGCCGCAACCCCGAGGAGCGGCGCCAGGCCTTCCTCGATGCCGCCGTCACCGCCATCCGGCGGGACGGGGCCAAGGTGTCGATGGAGGTGATCGCCCGCGAGGCGGGGGTCACCAAGCCCATCCTCTACCGCATCTTCGGCGACCGGGACGGGCTGCTCCAGGCCCTGGGCGAGAACCTGGCGGCCCAGGTGCTGCGGGAGGTCACGACGGCCCTGGAGCGGGCCGGCGACGACCCCAAGGAGATGCTCCGCACGGCCATCGCCGCCTACGTCGCCCTCATCGACGACGACCCTGACGTGTATCGGTTCGTCACCGAGCACTCCACCCCCGGCTCCAATCTCACCGGCCTGGCCGCCGAGGTGGCCCGGGCCATCGCCGTGGTGATGGGCGAGCAGCTCCGCCAGCGCGACCTTGATTCGGGGTCGGCCGAGCCGTGGGCCTTCGGCATCGTGGGCATGGTCCATCTGGCCGGCGACTGGTGGGTGCGCACCCGTACCCTCCCCCGGGAGCGTCTGGTCACCTACCTGGTCGACCTGCTGTGGGACGGCTTCGGGTCCCTGGATCCCACGGCACGAGGCTGAAGCGAGCCGGCTCGTCCCGCCGGGCGTCCTCGCCGAGATCTACCGGGCGGCGACGGGGGCGGGACCGCCGTGCATCTCGGACTGGTGCTGGCGGAGGAGGGCCTCGTAGGCGTCGGGCTCCAACGGCGGGGCCAGGAGGAAGCCCTGGCCCTTGCGGCACCCCATCTCCTGGAGACGGAGGAGCTGCTCCTCGGTCTCGATGCCTTCGGCCACGACGGTGGTGACGTCGAGCGACTCGGCCATCTGGAGGATGGTCTTGGCCAGGCGGTCGCCTTTGGACTCGCCGTCCAGCTCGGCCACGAAGGCCCGGTCGATCTTGACGATGTCCACGGCGAAGCGCTGGAGGTAGGCGAGGGAGCAGTAGCCGGTGCCGAAGTCGTCGATGGCGATGCGGACGCCGAGCTCCCGAAGCCGGTCGAGGAGGAGGGCGGTGGCCTCGGTGTCGGCCATGAGGGCCGTCTCGGTGATCTCCACCGTGAGGCGCTGCGGGGGCAGGCCCGACTCGAGGAGGGCCAAGGAGACGCTCTCGAGGAACCCGGCCGCGGCGAACTGCACCCCGGACACGTTGACGCCGACGGTGGAGCCGTTGCCGGCGGCCTGGCGGCAAGCCTGGTGCATGATCCACTCGCCGATGGGCACGACCAGGCCGGTCTGCTCGGCCACGGGGATGAAGGCGTCGGGGGGGATCTCGCCCCGCTGTGGGTGGCGCCAGCGCACGAGGGCCTCGCCCCCGCTCACCAGGCCCGTCGTCAGGTCGACGATGGGCTGGTAGACGACCCGGAGCTGCTCGTTCTCGAGGGCCACCGACAGGTCGGTCTGGAGGGCGAGGCGGTCCGACGCCGAGTCGCGCATCGACGGGTCGAACACGCAGACCCGGCCCTTGCCGGCCCGCTTGGCCTCGTACATGGCGATGTCGGCGTCGCGCAGGAGGCCGACGGTGCTGGCGTCGCCCATGGCCACGGCCACGCCGATGCTGGCCACGACGCCCAGCTCCATGTCGCCCACCGGGACGGGCACCCGCAGAGCGTCGAGGATGCGGTTGGCGATGGTGGTCGACTGGCCGTCGAGGGTGTCGTCCTCCAGGAGGACGGCGAACTCGTCGCCGCCCAGGCGGGCCGCGGTGTCACCGGCCCGCAGGCAGCGCACGATGCGCTGTCCCACCGCCCGCAGGAGGGCGTCACCGGCGCCGTGGCCGAGGCCGTCGTTGACGGCCTTGAAGTCGTCCAGGTCCACGAACAGCACCGCCACCGTGCGGTGGGGCTCCCGGCGGCGGTGGTGCAGGGCGTGGTCGACCCGGTCGGCGAAGAGGGCCCGGTTGGCCAGGCCGGTGAGGCTGTCGTGGAAGGCCTGGTGGCTGAGCTCGGCGGCCAGGGTCTTGCGGTCGGTGATGTCCCGCATGGTGAGGGCCAGGCCGTCCACCACGTCGTGGCCGACCAAGTTGGCCGCCACCACCTCGAACTCCCGGATGGAGCCGTCGGCGGCGATGAGCCGGGTCTCGAAACGGGACGTGCTGTGCCGGGGCCGGGACGCGGCCTGGAACAGGTGGGTGGTGAGGGTGGCCACCTCGTCGGCGTGGGCGATGCGGCGCAGGGCGGTGCCGACGTGGCTCTCGGGGTCACGGCCCAGGGCGGTGCGGAAGGCGGGGCTGACGTACTGGATCATCCCCTCCCGGTCGACCACGCTGATCACGTCGGTGGAGTACTCGACCAGGGCCTCGAAGCGGTCCTCCCCGGCCTGCACGGTGCGGGTCTGCACCGACCCCACCAGGAGGGTCAGCCGGGCCAGGGCCAGGGCGAAGACCACGACGGTGGCCACCGTGGCCGCGATGACGTCGTCCCGGTGGGGCGAGGTGGCCAGCACCACCTGGGTCAGGAGGATGCCGGGGGGGATGAGGGCGGTGGCGATCAGGACCATGACCCGCCAGCGGTGGAGCTGGGCGTCGGGCGACGGGAGCTCCAGGGCGCGGCGGGCACTGGGGTCGAGGGCGGACGCGCCGAGCAGGACATAGCCGGCGGCGAAGCCGAACTGCACGGCGACGAAGTCGGGCGACCCGCCCCCGGCCTCGGCCATCTGGCGGGCCGTCTCGGTGACGAGGAGCACCACCGCCCCGGCCAGGGCCAGGATGACCGTCGGGGTCCGGGAGGCGGTGCCGAAGAGCAGCCGCACCCCGAGGACCAGCAGGACGGTGGTCACCACCGGCTGGGACGCGGCCCACGCCAGGTCGACCCGGGAGAGCGGGGGCCCGTCCAGCAGGGGGTCGACCAGGAAGGTCCAGCTCAGGAGGGCGGCGCCCACACTGAAGATGGCGGCGTCGAGGGGGCCGAAGGGGTCGGAGTGGGTGCGGGACTCGGGGGTGCGGGCGAGGAGCGACAGGCCGAGGGTCGCCAGGCCGACGAGGAAGAGAACCTCGTCCAGGACGGGCAGGCGCTCGACGCCTGACTGGCGCTGCCACCAGGTCAGGGCATCGGCAGCCACGAAGGCGACCAGGGCGGCGACGTGCAGGCTCCAGGCCAGGCGAGGAGCGGGTCGGAGGTGGACCAGCCCCACACCCGCGGCGACCACGGCGGCCACGCCGAACCCGGCGCGCAGGGCGTCGGTCCCGGCCTCGTGGAGGAGGACGATCCAGGCCACGCCGGCCACCGCGGTGGCGGCGAGGAACACCGCTGGCGCGGGAGACAGGGCCCGAATCTGCATACCGGGTGACCATCGGCTGATCGCGGGACGAACTGAGGCCCGTTCTGGCGACGACCGTCACGTTCACGCCCCGGCCTCCCCTCCAGCTTTGGACGGAGTTCGTTCGTGGCGAACGAACTCCGTCCAAAGTTCGCCGGGGGCGGGCGATCGCCAGCAACGCCACGGCTCCCCGGAGGCCTCAGCGGCCTCGTACCTGACCCTCGCGGGCGCGACGCCATCGGTCCCGGCTCGATCGTCGTTGCCGGGGCGAGGATGCATCGAGCACGCGGCAGCCACGCCGCGGCGATGGGTGGGGGGTCAGCGCCGCCCGGACCGGGCGCCGCCACCCGAGCGACCACCCCCGGGACTGCCACCGGAGCGGCCACCTCCGGGCCGGGCACTTCCGCCCGACCACTTCGGCGCACCGCCGCCTCCCTGGCCGCGACCAGACCGGCTGGCTCCATCGGCTCGGCCCGAGCCGGCGCTGGTCCGCCCCTCGGACCGGCCAGTCCGACCGGTGCCCTCACCACGACGCTCGCCGTCGAGACCGAGGCGGCCCTGGTCTCCTCGCCCACCCTTGCGGGGGCGCCGACGGCCGCCGGGCCCTCCGTCGACGCGGGCCGGTCGGTCGTCGTCGCGACGACGACCGTCACCGTTGCTCCCCTGTGTCCCTCGGCCCCGGCCGGCGTGGCCGCCGGCCTTCTGGCGCGGGGCCCGCTCGGTGGACGTCGGCTCCGGGATCGGGGCAGGACGGGACGGGGCCGCTGTCCCGTTCCCCAGAGCGGGCACGTCGGGCGTGGTGGCGTCGATCTCGACGCCGGCCTGGCGCATCATCTTGGTGACGACCCGGACGTCGGCCGCCGGGGTGAGGGTGACGACCAGGCCCTCGGCCCCGGCCCGGCCGGTGCGGCCCGAACGGTGGACGAAGTCCTTGGGGTCGGGCGGGGCGTCGAAGTGGACGACGCAGGCGACGCCGTCGACGTGGATGCCCCGGGCGGCGACGTCGGTGGCCACCAGGGCCTGGGCCCGGCTGGTGGTGAAGTTCCGCAGGGCCCGCTCCCGCTGGCTCTGCGACCGGTTGCCGTGGATGGCCTCGGCCGCCACGCCCAGCTTGCCGAGCTGGCGGACGAGGCGGTCGGCGCCGTGCTTGGTCCGACTGAAGACGATGGCCGGCCAGTGGGCCGCCACCACCTGGGCGGTGACCGACACCCGGGTGTCGCGCTCGGCCCGCCAGAGCACGTGGCGGTTGACCGGGAGGTCTTCGTCGCGCGCCACGCCGTGCCGGGCCGGGCGGCGCTGGTAGCGCTCCACCAGGGTGCCGACGGCCCCGTCGAGCGTGGCCGAGAAGAGGAGGGTCTGGCGGTCGGGGTGCACCTGGTCGAGCAGCCGGCGCACCTCGGGCAGGAACCCCATGTCGGCCATGCGGTCGGCCTCGTCCACCACCACGAAGGTCACCCGGTCGAGGCGGACGTCGCCCCGCTGCACCAGGTCGGCCAGGCGGCCGGGGCAGGCCACGATCACGTCGACGCCCTTGCGCAGCGCCTTGCGCTGAGGCTCGAAGCCCACACCGCCGTAGATCGCGGTGACGCGCACGCGCTTGGACTCCCCGAGCCACGCGATCTCACGCCGCACCTGGGCAGCGAGCTCGCGCGTCGGCACGAGGACGAGGCCGGTGGGACGGCGCGGATCGGCCTTGGGGACGAGCGCGACGAGGGGGATGCCGAACGCGAGCGTCTTGCCCGAGCCGGTGTCGGCCCGGCCGCAGACGTCGCGGCCCTGGAGGGCGTCGGGGATCGTCAGGGTCTGGATGGGGAACGGTTGGTCGATGCTGCGGGCTGCGAGCGCGTCCGTGATGGCGCGCGGCACCCCGAGATCGTTGAACTGCTTGGACATGTTGTCTTGGTACTCCGGTGTCTGCCGCCAGGCGGCGGTTTTGGGATGGCTGTGTCTCACGAGGGGCGAACTGACCCCGAGACGCCGATCCCGATTCGCCTGCTTGCTTGCTGGCGTTGGAACCGCGAGAACCAAGGCGGATTGCCCGTTGCGAAGCTCGGCGGTCGTACAGCGACACGACCGAACTGCAGTCACCCTACTACATCGGTGACCTCTCGCGTACATCGGTGACCTCGCGCGCGTGTCGAGTGATCACGTCAGTCGAGGTCGAACGGTGGGTACCGGTCCGTCACGAGGACGATCGCGTAGCCGACGACCCGGTTCTCCCAGCGCATCACGCCGACGACGAAGTCGAACGCCCACGTGGGGTAGCGCCCGGTGAAGAGGATGGCGAACCACGCGATGACCGCCACGACGATCGCGGCGAGCATGAGTAACACGAGCACGATGAAGTGCGGGATCGCGAGGAGCCACTTCACGAGCGGCATCCACCGGTTGAGGTCGGTCGGCACGTCCGGGTAGTCGATCTCGAGGTGCACGCTCTGCTCCTCGTCGGTCGACGGGTACTCGTCGCGCAGGAGGAGCAGG
>CAZXRA010000273.1:0-2695 GCA_964643485.1 uncultured Iamiaceae bacterium
CTACGAGGCGTTCCGCACCGGCCAGCAGCGGGTGCTGGTGGTGTCCAAGGTGGCGAACTTCTCCATCGACCTGCCCGACGCCTCGGTGGCCATCCAGGTGTCGGGCACCTTCGGCAGCCGCCAGGAGGAGGCCCAGCGGCTGGGACGGATCCTGCGTCCCAAGGACGATGGTCGTCCCGCCCACTTCTACACACTGGTGAGCCAGGACACGAACGAGCAGGAGTTCGCGGCTCGGCGCCAGCGCTTCCTGGCCGAGCAGGGCTACGCCTACCGCATCGTCGATGCCGCCGACATCGTGGCGCCTGATGTCGGCGCCGGGGCCAGCGCCTGAGGAGTCGCCTCAGTCGCTCCGGGGGCGGATGACCACTTCGTGGCCCAGCTCGCTGAAGATCCTCATGAGGTCCCTGACGACCTCGTTGTTGTCGCCGTTCTCGAGGTTGGAGATGCGGCTCCGGTTGATGCCGGTCCGCTCGGCCAGAGCCGCCTGCCGGACATCCTGGGCGTCACGCACCGACCGGATGACCGGACCGAACGCGCGTGGCTCACGGACCACGTACTCCTCACCTGCATCTGGCGTCATGGCTCTACAACATAGCGCTGTATCGGTACCGTCGGACGCTTGTCTGTGACAACCTTGGCCTCATGGGCCGCACCTACGACGCCATCCCCCACCACCTGGAGGAGTGGATGGTGGCGCAGCCGGTGTGGTTCGTCGCCACCGCGCCGCTCTCCGGCGATGGCCACGTCAACCTCTCGCCCAAGGGGGACGACGCGTTCCGGGTGATCTCGCCCACGCAGGTGGCCTACCTCGACCTCACCGGCAGTGGGGCCGAGACCATCGCCCACCTGCGGGAGAACGGGCGCCTCACCGTCATGTTCTGCTCCTTCGCCGAGCCGGCCCTGATCGTGCGTCTCCACGGCCGGGGTCGGCCCGTGCTGCCCGGGGACGAGGGGTGGGAGGAGCTGATCGCCCGGTTCCCGGGGCGGCCGGGCACGCGCAGCGTCATCGTGTTGGACGTCGAGCGGGCCAGCACCTCGTGCGGGTGGGGTGTCCCCCTGATGGACGTGGTGGGCACCCGTCCCACCATGGACGAGTGGGCCGAGCGCAAGGGGCCCGAGGGCCTGGCCGCCTACCGGGCCGAGAAGAACGCCACCAGCATCGACGGCCTCCCCGCCCTGTCCTGACGACTGGCCCCGGCGGGCCGTCACCGAGGACGGTGCCGGGCGTGCTCGGCGGCGATGGCCTCGGCCCTCTCCTCGGCCAGGCCGGCGGTGGCGGCATGATCCCGCCATCCGGTCACCGCGGCGAGGACGTCATCGATCACCTCGCGATGGGCGGGCACGGCCCAGCGGTCACCCAGCTCGCTCAGGTCGGTGCGTGTGATGCCCTCGACCTGGCCGCCCACGCTCATCTGGTGGTGCCGGGTCCAGGTCCCCGTCGGGTTGTGGGCGAAGGTGACGTCGTAGGCCGGGGCCAGGCACCAGCCGTCCCCGCCCTGGGGAAGGAGGAACGCCAGGTTCTTGGTGTGGTCGTCGCGGTTCACCGCGGCCACGTTGAACACGATGCGGCGGAAGGCCTGCTCTCGCGCCGCGGCGCCCAGCCCCAGCTCGTCGATCGTCCCGAGGTACTGCTCGTACCCGTGGGCGCCGGCCAGGTTGAAGTCGAGGTGGGCCAGGGCGCAGAGGGTGAGCATGTGGTGGCGGATCCCGTCCGGCCCGCGATCGAAGCGCTTCGTCATGAAGTGGGTGCGGGGTCCCTCGGGCAGCAGGCGGCACTCCGCCATCTCGATGCCCGCCGCCGTCGCCATGAGGTGGTAGGCGTACTCGACGATGCCGTAGCCGCCTGTCTCGCCCAGGGCCTGCACCTCCCGGGTCGGGTCGGCCCCCACGCCGTCGAGCTTGACCAACCAGTGCTCGTACCCGGCCGGGGTGGCCAACTGCCCTGACCGCACCTGGCTGGTCTCGGGGTTGTAGGCGATCACCGCCTTGGGTCGCGCCCCGCCAGCGCTGGTCCCCACCTGGATGAGCTCCTTGAGGGCCGACGCCGTCTCCTCGTCGCCGCGCCGCTCGCCCCGCAGGGCGGAACGCGCCGTGGCGACCAGGTCGGCGAGCTGTATGGAGCCCAGATCCTCGGAGGGGGCATCGGCCGGCGGGCGGAACTCCAACGCTCCCATCGCCCGCTCGGCGACATAGGCCAGCCGATCGAGGGGGGTGACCGCGGCGGCGGAGATGCCGCACCCCGCCATCCACGCATCGATCAGGGCGTTGCCGAAGCGATCGGGGAGGGCGTCGGCGAGCAGGGGGGGCAGGCCGTGGAACGTCTCCCGGCGCAGTGCGGGGAACACGAACACCCCGGGACGGTTCGGCATGTGCAGCGGAGCGAGCTCCCCACCGGTGTCGAGCCACTCGGGGGCGTATTCGAAGGCGTAGGCCCGGCTCGTCGGGTCGAGCGTCGTCGCTCCGACGGTCCGCCCCCAGGCGCGGACCTCGATGATCTCCACCGAGCGAAAGCTCATGGGGCCTGGCTCGGAGATGAGCCGCTTCCCGGGCGGGAACGTGGCCCTGTGCCCTGGATCTCGCGCAGCTTGGCCATGGGGCTCACCGTCACCGGGGGGGCCAGCTCGTCGAGCCATGGCGTGCGACCGAGGGCCCGCACCACGCTGGTCACGGTGGCCAGGCTCGACCCCGTGCCGTG
>CAZXRA010000274.1:0-2636 GCA_964643485.1 uncultured Iamiaceae bacterium
GGAGGGTCTTCACCTGGGCCATGGCGTGGGCCTTCTCCGGATCGGCGAAGGCGACCGGGTTGGCGATGAGCTCGGTGTGGGAGGTGAGGATCTCCCCGATGATCTTGAGCCCGGCGGCACGGAGGGCCCGCCCCGTCTCGGTGAGGTCGACGATGCAGTCGACGATGTCGGGCACCTTGGCCTCGGTCGCCCCGTAGCTGAGGCTGATGTCGGCCTCGATGCCCCGCTCGGCGAAGAAGCGGCGGGTGAGCTCGGGGTACTCACTGGCGACCCGGACGCCGTGGGCCAGGTCGTCGACGGAGTCCACCGGGGAGTCGACCGGCACGGCGATGACGATGCGCACCGGGCGGGACGTGGCCTTCGAGTAGTGGAGCCGGCCGAGCGACTCGACCTCGGAGCTGGTCTCCTCGATCCAGTCCCGGCCGGTGATCCCCATGTCGAAGAGGCCGTCGGCGACGTAACGGGGGATCTCCTGGGGCCGCAGGATGCGCACCTCGGCGATGCGGGGGTCGTCGATCGTGGCCCGGTAGTCGACGATGGACGACCGGGACACGGCCAGGTCGGCCGCCTCGAACAGCTCGAAGGTGGCCTTCTCCAGGGAGCCCTTGGGCAACACGAGGCGCAGCACGCCCGCCATCGTGCCCGCCCCCGCTCCCCGACGGCGAACCGGGCTACCAGGGCGTGTAGGGGGCGTCGGCCCGGCTGAGCCAGCGGAGCATCTCTCGGCGGGTGACAGGGCCACGAGGCTGCCACGGCGGGGGCAGGGCGCCGGAGGCGACCATGAGGCGGGCCTCGTCGCGTGCCGCGGCCAGGCCATCGGCGTCGAGGGCGCAGCGGGTCGCCTCGGGATCGAGGCCGAAGAGGCGGGCGGCGTTGAGGCCGAAGACCTTGGCCTTCACCTCCGGTGTGAGCATCGGGTAGCCGTGCTCGGCGGCAGTGGCCTCGCTGATCTGGAAGGCGCGGAAGGCCATGATCTGCGGCTGGGGCGAGCCGTACCAGATGCCGTCAGTGCCCCACATGACCCGGTCGGGGCCGACGTGCTTCAGCAGCTTGCCCACGGCGTGGGCGGCCTGGTCGGGGTCACTCATGGTCTCCCGCCACGTCGTGCCCAGCTCAGCCCACACGTTGCCGTTGGGCCCCATGCCGTGATCCTCGAGAGCCTTCACCAACGAGTCGATGCCGGTCTCGGCCCGGGCCGGGTCGTAGGGGCCCTCGCGGGTCTCGATCTCGAAAGCGCCGTGGTAGACGACGAAGTCCATGTCCGGGTACAGCTTGGCCAGCGCCACCAGGTCGCGGGGGCCGTTGAAGCGCCGGTCGAACTCCAGCAGGGGCAGACCCTTGTGGCCGCACATCACCTTCACCCCGAGCTCGCGGGCCCTCTCGACGACGGGGATGCCGATGGCCGGGTCGTCGAGGGCGTAGCCCTGCCCGTTCGGCCCCCACGCCGTGTACACCTTGAAGGCAGCCACGTTGCCGGTGTCGGCCCGTACCGCCATGTCGTCGAGGCGGGCCTCCAGAGGGCCGAAGTTCGGGGCGATCACGTTGTGAACCAGCACCCGGCCGGCGCCGCCGGTCGTGAGCGAAGCGGCCAGGGCCTGGGTGCCGAGGGCGTCGTCGAAGGGCATGGGCGCGTCGTCGGGTCCGGAGTTGGGCACGTCGGAGAGCAGGGCGATGGTCGTGTCGCTGGCCAGGAACATGTCGTGGAGGTAGGCGGCCCGGTCCAGGCAGTCGTAGCGGTCGGGCTCGGCGCAGCCGGCCGGCACCAGGCCGAGGATCATGTCGGCGATGCGGGGGGCGTTCTGGCGCCAGGGCCGCTCCGGCATCACGTGGTGGGTGTGGACGTCGAAGATGAACTCGTCGCCGCTGAGGGCGGTCTCGCAGGCCGCGGTGTCCTCGGGGTCGGGCACCTCGTAGGTGCCGGCGGGAGGCGTCGTCGTCCCCGACGGCCGGGTGGTCGTGGTGGTCGACGACGAGGAGGAAGGGCCCGGCCCGGCGGTGTCGTCGCCCCCACAGCCGACGAAGTTCAGCACCCCGAGGGTCACGGCCATGCCCGAGGCGCTCTGGAGGAACCGCCGCCGGTCGATGCCGACCCGGCGGGCGGCGGTGTCGGCCCGGGCCACGATCAGCCGGGCCGCCTCGTGATCGCGCGCCGTGGGCTCGCGCGGCAGGAACTCGCCATTGGACACCGGGCCGGGCCGGAATGGCAGTGGCGCGGGACGGTCCGGTTCGCGCTCGTCGCGATAGCGCCCGGTCATGAAGGCCAGTCTCCCAGATCCACGGGGCTGGGACCGGGGAGGAGGCCCGCCGTGGCCGTTCTGATCGGCGCTCTACCCCCTCCCCTGCTCGTGCTCCTCGCCGCCTTCGGTGACGACGGGCGCACCCGCGCCCTACATCAGCCCACGCCGACGAGGTCGACCACGAAGACGAGGGTCTCGTTGGGGGCGATCGCACCGGGGGCGCCACGAGAGCCGTAGGCCAGCTCGGGCGGGATGGTGAGACGGCGACGGCCGCCGACCTTCATGCCGGCCACCCCTTCGTCCCAGCCCTGGATGACCTGGCCCCGGCCCAGCCGGAACCCGAACGTGTCGCCCCGGTCCCACGACGCATCGAACTGCTCACCCGTCGACCACGAGACG
>CAZXRA010000275.1:0-28824 GCA_964643485.1 uncultured Iamiaceae bacterium
GAAGTTGGGGAGTTCGTCGATGGCGTCCAGGCTGGCGATGTCGCCGGGCTCCGCTCCGGCGGCGCCACACAGGCTCCGTTAGAACGGCACCTACCAGGCGTCGGCCACCCGGGCCAGAGCCCGGGCCTCCTGGAGGGCCGCTTTCTCGTCGTCGGGGGCTGGGCCCTGGCGGGTGGCGTACCTGGGGGGGGGGGGGTGGTCGGCCATGAGCCGCTCCCAGTCCACCGATCTCCAGTAGTAGGGCACGTCGGGGCGCGCCTCCCCATGCGCCCGACCCCTTGCCTCTCGGTTGGTCACCCGCTCGTACTCCGCTCGCCCGAAGGCCGTTCCCGGCCCGCCATGTGGTCGGGGCCACGCTCCCCGCCTGGCCCGACGACAGCGTACTCCTCACTCCGCAGAGTAGTACAGGGCTTGCAGATATGTTGACGTCCAACTAGTATGCGGGGTGAACGTTTGGCGGGTGGCCCTCTGCTCCCACGAGGGGGCCCTCGGCGAGAACTGGCGCGAGCGGCCCCGGCGCGGCAGGGTGAGGGTGCCGGGGCCACGCCTGGTCCCCGGGGGGAGCCGAGTCCGCTCGGCCGGGATCTGGGTGTGGCTCCGGCGCCCGAGCCATGGGAGAAGGTGGCGTCCGGCGTCCCGGAAGGGCGGCGCTCGACCTTTTGCATGACCGCTCAGCTAATCTGGGGCATCCGTTGTCCCGGGAGCCCTCGATGACCGTCCCCGACCTGCACCGACCCCTCGCGCCGGTGCGCTTCGTCACCGCCGCCAGCCTCTTCGACGGCCACGACGCGGCGATCAACATCATGCGGCGGATCCTCCAGAGCCAAGGGGCCGAGGTGATCCACCTGGGCCACAACCGGTCGGTCGACGAGGTCGTCACCGCCGCCGTGCAGGAGGATGTGCAGGGCGTCGCCGTCAGCTCCTACCAGGGAGGCCACGTCGAGTACTTCCAGTACCTGGTCGACCTCCTGCGGGAGCGGGGCGCCGGCCACGTCAAGGTGTTCGGCGGAGGTGGTGGTGTCATCGTCAAGCCCGAGATCGACCACCTCCACGCCTATGGCGTCACCCGGATCTTCTCCCCCCACGACGGCCAGAGCATGGGCCTGCCGGCCATGATCAACACCCTGATCCGGGAGTGCGACGTCGACCTGGCCGTCGACGCTCCGGCCTCCCTCGAGGCCCTGTTGGCCGGGGACGGCGCCGCCCTGGCCCGCACCATCACCGCCCTGGAGGGCGGCACCCTGGCGGCATCGCTGGTGGCCGAGCTCCGGGCTGCCACCGAGGCGCGGGCGGTGCCGGTCCTGGGCATCACCGGCACCGGCGGGTCGGGCAAGTCCTCCCTCACCGACGAGCTGGTGCGCCGCTTCCGGCTCGACCACGAGGACAAGCTGCGCCTCGCCGTCATCGCCATCGACCCGACCCGGCGCCGGGGAGGAGGGGCCCTGCTCGGCGACCGCATCCGCATGAACGCCATCGATCCCTCGTGCGTCTACTTCCGATCGCTGGCCACGCGCACGGCGGGCACCGTCGTCCCCGAGGCCACCGACGACGTCGTCGCCGCAGCCAAGGCCTGGGGGGCCGACGTGGTGATCGTGGAGACCCCCGGCATCGGCCAGGGCGACGCGGCCATCGTCGACCACTGCGACCTGGCCCTCTACGTGATGACCCCCGAGTTCGGAGCGGCCAGCCAGCTCGAGAAGATCGACATGCTCGACTTCGCCGACGTCGTGGCCATCAACAAGTTCGACCGTCGCGGTGGCGAGGATGCCCTGCGGGACGTCGGCCGCCAGATGGTGCGGAACACCGAGGCCTTCGGGGCCCGCCCCGAGGACATGGCCGTGTTCGGCACCGTCGCCAGCCGCTTCAACGACGACGGCGTCACCGCCCTCTACCAGGAGCTGGCCCGGCGCCTGGCCGAGCACGGGCTCACCGCACCGAGCGGTGGCGGCAGCCTGCCCCGGGTCGACGGGAAGGTCAGCACGGCCGACACCGCCATCGTCCCCCCGGCCCGATCGCGCTACCTGGCCGACGTGGCCACCGCCGTCCGCGACCACCACGAGCAGGTGGCGGAGCAGGCCGCGGTGGCCCGCCGCCGTCAGCAGGTGCGGGCGGTGCGGACCCTGGTGGCCGAGACCGGGGGCGACGAGGAGGCGGCCGGCCTGCCCGCCCTGGAGGCGGCGGCCGACGCCCAGCTCGGTGCCGAGGCCCGGTCCCTGCTGGACGAGTGGCCCTCGGTCGTCGAGGCCTACTCCGGCGAGGAGCACACGGTCACCGTGCGCAACCGGGACATCACCACACCCCTCACGAAGGAGTCGCTGTCCGGCACCAAGGTGCCCCGCGTGGCCCTGCCCCGGGCCACTGACCATGGTGAGCTCCTCCGGTTCCTGATGGAGGAGAACCTGCCCGGTCGCTACCCGTTCACCGCCGGCGTGTTCCCCTTCAAGCGCGACGGTGAGCGACCGGCCCGCATGTTCGCCGGCGAGGGCGACGCCTTCCGCACCAACCGGCGCTTCCACCTGCTGTCCGAGGGCCAGCCCGCCACCCGTCTCTCTACCGCCTTCGACTCCGTCACCCTCTACGGCTTCGACCCCGACCGGCGCCCCGACATCTACGGCAAGGTGGGCAACTCCGGGGTGTCCGTCGCCACCCTCGACGACATGAAGGTGCTCTTCGACGGCTTCGACCTGTGCGACCCGTCCACCTCGGTGTCCATGACCATCAACGGCCCCGCCCCCACCATCCTCGCCATGTTCCTGAACACGGCGATCGACCAGCGCCTCGACGTCTTCGCCGCCGAGCACGGCCGACCGCCCACCGCCGAGGAGGCGGCCGGGGTGCGGGCCTGGGTGCTGGCCAACGTGCGAGGCACGGTGCAGGCCGACATCCTCAAGGAGGACCAGGGCCAGAACACCTGCATCTTCTCGACGGAGTTCGCCCTGGGGATGATGGCCGACATCCAGGAGTGGTTCGTCGCCCAGGAGGTGCGGAACTTCTACAGCGTCTCCATCTCCGGGTACCACATCGCCGAGGCCGGCGCGAACCCCATCAGCCAGCTCGCCTTCACCCTGGCCAACGGCCTCACCTACGTCGAGGCCTACCTGGCCCGGGGCATGGATGTCGACGACTTCGCCCCCAACCTGTCGTTCTTCTTCTCCAACGGCATGGACCCGGAGTACTCGGTGCTGGGCCGAGTGGCCCGTCGCATCTGGGCGGTGGCCATGCGGGACCGCTACGGGGCCAACGAGCGCAGCCAGAAGCTCAAGTACCACGTCCAGACGTCGGGCCGGTCGCTGCACGCCCAGGAGATGGCCTTCAACGACATCCGCACCACCCTCCAGGCCCTCATCGCCATCTACGACAACTGCAACAGCCTCCACACCAACGCCTACGACGAGGCCGTCACCACGCCGACGTCCGAGTCGGTGCGCCGGGCCCTGGCCATCCAGCTCGTCATCAACGAGGAGTGGGGCCTGGCCATGAACGAGAACCCCAACCAGGGGTCGTTCGTCGTCGAGGAGCTCACCCACCTGGTGGAGGAGGCGGTGCTGGCCGAGTTCGACCGCCTCGCCGAGCGGGGCGGCGTGCTCGGCGCCATGGAGACCGGCTACCAGCGGGGCCGGATCCAGGACGAGTCGATGCTCTACGAGACCCGCAAGCACGACGGCACCCTGCCCCTCATCGGGGTCAACACGTTCCTCCCCCCGGGGGGCGGCGACGGGCACGAGGAGGTCGTGGTCGAGCTCCAGCGCTCCACCGAGGACGAGAAGCAGAGCCAGCTGGCCCGGCTGGCCGACTTCCGGTCCCGCCATGCGTCCGAACGGGAGGCGGCCCTGGGCCGGCTGCGCGACGCCGCCCTGGCCGGCGAGAACCTCTTCGCCGTGCTGATGGACGCCGTGCGGTGCTGTTCGCTGGGCGAGATCACCGACACCCTCTTCGCGGTGGGGGGCCGGTATCGGCGAAACGTGTGAACGACATCGGCGGGACCTCCTCCGCAGGCAGGTCGGGATGGCCTGGCGCGCCCTCTAACGTCTGGGCCGTGACCGCAGGACGACCCGACGGCGGGCCGCGACTGGTCCTGCGGGGCCGCGGGATGGACACGAGCCGGCCGCTGGTGATGGCCATCGTCAACGCCACGCCGGACTCCTTCTCCGACGCCGACGCCGACGGCGACGCTGGTGCCGACGCCCGGGTCGAGCGGGCCGTGGCCGCTCTCGACGCCGGGGCCGACCTGGTCGACGTGGGAGGCCAGTCGGGCATCACCGGCGTCCCCGAGATCGCCGAGGCGGAGGAGATCGAGCGGGTCCTCCCTGTCGTGTCCGGGATCGTGGCCGCCCGGCCCGGTGCCCTGGTGTCGGTCGACACCTACCGGCCCGCCGTCACCGAGGCGGTGCTCGACGCGGGGGCGGCCCTGGTCAACGACGTGAGCTGCCTGCGCCACCCCGAGGTGGCCCGGGCCTGCGCCGAGGTGGGTGCCGGCCTGGTGGTGATGCACACCAAGGTCGCGCCCAAGGTCCGCTTCCAGGAGCCCGACGCTTACGGCGACGTGAGCGCCGAGGTGGCCGCGGTGCTGGCCGACCGGGTGCGGCAGGCCGAGGCGTTGGGGGTGGACCCGGAGGGGATCGTGGTCGACCCGGGCGTCGACTACGCCAAGACGCCGTTCCAGACCGTCGCGCTGCTCCGCGACCTGGGCCCGGTGCGGGCGCTGGGCCGGCCGATCCTGTGGGCCCTGTCCCGCAAGGACTTCGTCGGGGCGATCACTGCCACCCGACCCCGGGATCGGGGGGCGGGCACGCTGGCCGCCATCGGGCACGTGGGTGTGGGGCCAGGGGCGGTCTTCCGGGTCCACGACGTGCGGGCCACCGTCGAGTACCTCGCCGTGGCCCGGGCCCTCTCCGGGGCCGAGGACGTCGATCCGGGCCTGGTGCTGACCGACGAGCTGCGCTGGCAGCGAGGCCGTCCCCCGTCCGCCGTCGAGGCGGGAGCGCGGTCGTGAGCGCGGGTGTGCCCCATGCCGCCGCGGCCCTCTCCGCCACCGAGCTGCTCGACCGCAAGGGGACAGCCACCGTGTCGGTGTGCCTGCCCGCTCGGAACGAGGCCGACACCATCGGCGCCATCGTGGAGGCCGTCCGCCGCGACGTGGTCGACGGGGTACCGCTGGTTGACGAGCTGATCGTCGTCGACGACCACTCCACCGACGCCACGGGCGCCGTGGCCGTCGACGCCGGGGCCAAGGTGGTCGCCGCGGCCGAGGTCCTGCCCGAGCTGGACGACCGCCGGGGCAAGGGCGAAGCGTTGTGGAAGTCGCTGGCCGCATCGGTCGGCGACCTGGTGGTGTGGCTGGACGCCGACCTGGTCGGGGTGGACGGCACGTGGATCAGTCGCCTGGTGGCCCCGCTGGTGGTCGACCCGACGGTGGCCCTGGTGAAGGGCTACTACCGCCGTCCCACCGGCCTCGATGCCCAGGTGGGCGGGGGTCGGGTGACGGAGCTGGTCGCTCGTCCCCTCATCTCGGCCCTCCACGCCGACCTGGTGATGATGCGACAGCCCTTGGGTGGGGAGTACGCCGGGCGCCGCTCGGTGCTGGAGGCGCTGCCCTTCGCTGGTGGCTACGGCGTCGACCTGGGGCTGCTCATCGACGTGGCCGCTCAGGAGGGTCCTGACGCCATCGCCCAGGTCGACCTGGGCGAGCGCCACCACCGCCACCACCCCCTCGATGTGCTGTCGGTCCAGGCTGCCGAGGTGCTCCACCTGGCCCTGCGCCGAGCCGGCCAGGAGGTCGACGGCGAGGCGGTGCTCCGTCGGGCCGGGCGTCCCGATGCTCCCATCGAGGTGCGGGACCGTCCCCCGCTGGCCTCGCTCCCCCTCGCCTGACACCCCACAGGTGTGACCAGCAGTCCTTGTCGTCGCCGTGGGGTACGGTCGGCACCGCTTCCCCATCGACAGCGAAGGCGATGAGGAGACGTGTCATGTCCATGCCCGAACGCAGCCGCTCGGTCATCTACCGAGGCCTGGGCGACTTGCTCGACGATGAGGAGGCGGTTGGCGACATGCTGGCATCCATCCCCCACGACGTCGACGAGCTGGCCACCAAGGACTTCGTCCGGGCCGAGATCGCCGAGGTGCGCACCGAGATCCACCGGGCCACCAACCGGATCATCGGTTGGAACATCGGCTGGACCCTCACCCTGGCCACGCTGATCCTGGCCGCGGTCCGCTTCGCCTGAGCCCGCGGATCAGCGGCCCAGCGGGGCCTCGTAGTGGGCCGGGTCGGGAACGAGCCAGGTGCCGCCCCAGGTGAAGCCCCGTCGGGTGAGGGCCTCCACCAGGCGGGGGTCCTGGGTGGAGAACGACCCCCGGGGGTTGCCGCCGACGTTGAGGTCGAACGCCGCCCCCCAGGCGTGGTGGGAGAGGGGCTGGCCCGGGGCGGTGCGGCGGGCCACGAAGCACCCGGCGTAGGTCTCGGGGTCGACCAGGTGGGTGAGCCCGTCCTGTTCCAGCTCCCCCATCACCTCCTCCAGGACGGGCAGCACGTCGCGGTGGCAGGTGACGCGGCCGAGGACGGGCACGGTGGCGGTGACGATCGAGCGAGCCACCCAGGCGGGGTCGATCTCCACGTCGCGGCCGGTCCCGTCCCGGATGGCGAACTCCCCGAGGGCCTGCTTGAGGACCAGCGGGGGATCGACGGCGTCGCCGTGCCGGAGCCAGAGGGTCTCGGTCGGGCTGCGGAAGCGGACGGCACCCCCGTCGAGGGGGGCGGCGATGGCGCGCTGGAGGGCGTCCCGGTCGCCGGTGTGGGCCACGAGGAGGTAGCGCTCGGTCGTCACCCCGAGCCGGTCGGCGTCGGCCGTGGTGACGAGGAGCTCGGCCCCCGCCCCGTCGGCGTCACCGATGATCCCGCCGACGGTGAGGTCGTGGCCGCCGAGGCGGAGCCGGGCGCCCACCCCCAGGCGCCGGAGGCGGGCCGACGACTCGGTCAGCAGCACCTGGCCGGGGGTGAGGGCGCGCACGGTCGCCGCCGCCCCGGGGGGGAGGAAGGGGGCGTAGCCGGCGGGATCGATGGCCAAGGTGTCGAGGGGGAGGTGCCAGCCCAGCTCCGTCCGGTCGACGAGGCGGCCGTCGGCGTCGCGGGAGGCGAAGAGAGGTGTCTCGTCCCCCCGGACCACGGTCGATCGCGTCACGCCGTCCAGGGCCCGGACGTGGTCGGCCAGCCCGGCGGGGAGCCCGCCGGCGGTCCAGACGAGGAGGACGTGGGGCGTGGCGACCGGGAGACGAGGCAGGGGGGTGGGAAGGGTCTCCGTCACCGGGGTGAAGTCGTCAGTCCGGACCGGGTCGGGGAGGGCGAGGGCGACGGTGAGGCCGGCGGCCGCTCCGGCGAGGGCGGCCCCGCCCAGCACGGCGCGACGGAGGGCTCGCCCTCTCATGCCCGTTCCAGGCGGGCCGCCGCCACGAGCAGGCCGGCCAGGTCGAGGCCGTCGCTGCGCAGTTCCCGAACCCACCCGTCCTCGATCCAGGTGAGGGTGCCGGCGAGGGGGTCGTGGCGCCCGAGGGTCCCCCGGACGGGCACCTCGACGATGCTGGCCCCGGACGGGCGACCGAGCGAGGTGCCCGGCTGCTGGCGCAGGACGGCGCTGGTCTGGCCCGGGCCGGGCACGGCGACGACGAGGCTGTCGCCGTCGTAGCGGGCCACCAGGTCGCCGGGGGGGCGGAGGGCGCCGGCGGGCAGGGCGTCGAGCACCTGGCCCTGGGGCCAGCCGGTGGGGATGCGGGCCCCGGTGGCCGGCAGGGAGGCGGCCACGCGGATCAGCACGTCCAGGGGCAGCGATCCGGTGACGGTGAGATCGAGATCGCCCGTGTGGAGGGCGACCACCGTCCCGCTCGGGTCGGTGTAGCCGACCCCCTCACCCACGGCGATGCGGCGGACGAGGGTGCCGAAGGTGCCGAAGATCGGCGGGCCGTCCCACTGGCTGGTGGTGTCGAGGCGGATCCAGCCCCGCCCGTCGCTCCACGACTGCACGGTGACGCTGGCGTCGTTCCCCCCCGGGCGGGTGCCGTGGCGTCCGGGGACGTAGTCGTCGGGGAGCCAGCCTGGGGTGAGGCCGATGTCGCCGGCTCCCTCCACGAACCCGGCGTCGGCGGTGGCCGGAGCCGGTGGGTCGGGGAACGGCACCGGCGGCAGCGATCCCTCGCTGACCGACAGGTCGAGGACGACCGTGCCCGGGGCCTCGCCGTAGCCGTGGCTGGCGGCCCAGGCCTCCCGGGCGGCCGAGTCGCGGGCCCGGACGGTCAGGCGGCGGATGGTGAAGGCGTGGCGGTCGAGCACGAGGTGGACGGCGTCGGCCGGGTGGACGTCGCGCAGGGCCCCGGCGGTGCGCAGGCCGTCGATGGTGTGGCGGAGACGAGCGACGGTGGTGTCGATGGCCACGGTGTCGCCGTCCTCTTCGGCCGCGAGGGCGGCGCCGGGGAGGAAGGCCCCGGTGGGGACGATCAGGTCGAGGGGGGCGACCCAGTCGGGGGCGAAGGGGGCGAGGCCGGT
The DNA here is from genome assembly GCA_964643485.1 of uncultured Iamiaceae bacterium. Taxonomy (GTDB): domain Bacteria; phylum Actinomycetota; class Acidimicrobiia; order Acidimicrobiales; family Iamiaceae; genus Iamia. The sequence goes on from CAZXRA010000275.1 coordinate 8,534, forward strand.
GGTGACCCGTGACCGCGGTGCCCCGAGGCAGGACGGCTGGGCGCCGACCGGGCACCCCTGCAAGCCGCTGCTCCACGCCCGGCCGCCGTCGACCACCAGCTCCAAGTCGTTGGCCGGGAACTCCGCGGGGGGAGTCGTGCGCTCCTCCAGTCGGAGCCAGAGCTGCTCGGGGGCCCGGTAGCGGAGGGTGCCGTCGTAGCGGCGGACGGGCAGGCGGGGATGGGCGCCCCGCTCGACCAGGTGGAGGGTGGCCTCCATCCCGGTCACCCGGTGCTGGGCGGCCAGGAGCCGCTCCCCGACGTCGGCGCGTGCCGCGTCGGGGCCAAGGGGGCCGTCGGGCCGGGTGAGCAGCACGGTGGCCAAGGCGGCCAGCACGAAGACGGCGGCGGCGCGCAGGAGGAGGGCCGTTCGCGGGCGGAGGCGAGGGGTGCGGGGGGAAGGCTCGGAGGCGAGGCGGGCCAGGACGGCGTCGGTGACGTCGGGCGGGGTGACCGCCTCCTCGATGCGGACCCGGGCCCGCAATCGGGTGGCGGCGGCGAGGAAGGCCTGTCCCTCGGCGTCGAGCACCTCGGGCATGGGGCCTTCGCCGTCGAGGGCGGCCGAGACGCGGCGGAGCTGGTCGTCGGGATCAGGCACCGTGGCCCTCCCGGCTGTCGTCCTGCTCGAACCAGCGGACCAGCTCGGCCCGGGCGCGGAAGGTCCGGGACTTCACGGTGCCGACGGGCACGCCGAGGATCTCGGCGGCGTCCTGGTAGCGCCGGCCGAACACCTCGACCAGGACGAAGGCCTCCCGCAGCGGAGGGGAGAGGGATGCCAGCGCCGCTCGCACCTCGACGTCGAGCGAGGCATCGGGGGCAGCCCGGGGCGGGGGCAGGGCAGCGGCCACCCGCTGGCGTTGGGCGTGACGACGCTGCTCGTCGACGGCGGCGTTGCGGGCGATGCGGAAGAGCCAGGTGGAGAAGCGGGCCTCGTAGCGGAAGCGGGCGAGGTTCCCGTGGACCCGGACGAAGGTCTCCTGGGTGACGTCGGCGGCCAGGTCGTCGTCGCCCAGGAGGTGGCGGGTGAAGCGCCAGACGTGGGCCTGGCTGGTGCGGACGAGCGTGGCGAAGGCATCCACGTCACCGGCGGCCGCGGCCCGGATGACCTTCGGGTCCGGCTCCTCCATGGTCTCCCTCGTGGCCGCGATGGCCTAGCACGCGCATTCGAGCGGGAACTGCGACACCGAGCCCTGGGGCGGGCCCAGCAGCTTCAGCGTCCCACGTCCGGGGGTGCGGAGCTCGGCCGTCTCCTTGCCGGTCTCCCGGTCGATGAGGGCGATGGTGCCCCCGCCGCCCACGCGGAGCTCGTCGCCGTCGGACGAGAGGGAGACGCCAGAGATCAGGGCGTTGTGGGACCAGACCCGAGCGGCCTGGAGGGTGGGCCGGGACAGCTCCAGCACCACGTGGCCGGCCCCCACGTAGACGGTGTCGTCGGGGGCGACGGCCACGACCGCCGGGGCGTCGGCGGGACGGAGCTTCTCCACGGTGACGGTCTCGGCGACCTCGAGCGAGTCCACGTCGATGCGGGCGATGGTCGAGGTCGAGGGGTCGGCGACGACGACCTCGTCGCCGTCGGGGCTGATCCCCATGCCGACGGCGGCCTCGTCGGCCGTGCCGATGGGGACGGGCAGGAAGATGCAGTAGGACTGGTCCTCCTCCAGGTCGATGACGTGGACGAAGGCGTGGTGGGGATCGCGGCCGTCGGGAGCGAAGACGGGGTCGCCATCCTGGGGCAGGGTGTAGAGGGTGAAGAGGTGGTGGCCCTCGGGGTGGAGGGCCGAGGCCCGGGCCCGGCCCCGCATCCGGGGGTTGAGGCCGACCTGGGGGGCGCCGGTGTCGGTCATCTCCGCCGTGGCCAGGTCGAGCCGTCGGACGTAGTAGCTGTCGGGTTCGAGGGGGGGCACGAACTCGAGGACGTACAGGCCCGTCTCGTCGACGGAGAACATCTCGGGTTCGATGTTCCCCTCGAGGTCGTAGGTGCGGGGGGCGCGGTCGTCGAGGTACGACACGGTGATGCTGGTGCGGTCGCGGGCCTGGGGCTCGTAGATGCCGTGGCCCCGGGGCCCGGGCATGAGGGCGACAGCGGTGCCCTCGGGGCTGACGGTGCGCACGGTGAGACCGGCACCGTCGAGGCGGGTCGAGCCCGACACGTCGCCGGTCTGCGGGTCCCGGCTCTCCAGCACCGTCTCGTCCCCGGCGTCCCGGGTGGTGAGGAGAGCTGAGCGGTCGGGGGTGGCCGTGGCGTCGGAGACCTCGTAGACGGCGTCTCCGGTGGCCGGGTCGAGGAGGGCGATGGTCCCATCCTCGCCGGCGACCAGGAGGCGATCGTCGGGCGGGCTGTCCCCGGCTCGGACCCAGGCCGTGGCGGTGACGGCGACCAGGCCGGTGGCGGCGAGGGCGAGGACGATCCGGGCGCGGCGGGAGCGGAGCATGCCCAGCCAGACGGGACGAGGGGCCGGATGGTTCCGTCGGGGGCGGCACCACCTGTGGGGTGAGGAGCAGGGGGCCGTACAGTCGAAGCGAACTGTCATCCCAAGGAGGGGCCATGGCCCTGAAGCACACGCTGACCGATGTCGGCATGAAGGCGATGAACGCCAGCCACCGGGCCATCCTCAAGCTCTCGGGCGGCCGGGTGCTCAAGGCGCCGTTCGGGATGCCGGCCGTCGAGCTGCACACCATCGGGCGGAAGACGGGCCAGCGCCGCTCGACCCTGCTCACCGCCCCGATCCTCGATGACGACCGGGTCGTGTTGATCGCGTCCAAGGGCGGCGACGACCGCAACCCTCTCTGGTACGGCAACCTCGTCGCCCAGCCCGACGTGGAGCTGACCATCGACGGCGAGACCCGTCCGTGGCGGGCCCGCACCGCGACCAAGGACGAGAAGGCCGAGCTGTGGCCGCAGGTCGTGGCGGCCTACAAGGGCTACGCCGGGTACCAGAAGCGCACCGAGCGCGACATCCCCGTCGTCATCTGCGAGCCCCGCCCCTGATCCTCCGGGCCCGCCTCAGCCTTCCTCGGGTTCGGGCTTGCGGGCCCGGGAGGGGTTGACGCGGGGCGGCTCGTTGGGCTGCTTGGGGTAGACGGGCGGCCACGGGGCGTCCATGAGGCCGGCGGCCATGTCTCGCTCGTGCAGGGCGAGCAGGGGGTCGAGCGACTGGGGGCGGGTGTGCATGCCCTCCCAGGGGTCACCGTCGTCGGCGATGCGCTGGATCACCACGGGCATGGTGAGGCGGTCGGGGTGGAAGCCGGCGTCGAGCTCGTCCCAGTGGAACGGGGTGGACACCTGGGCGCCGGGCCGGGCCCGGACGCACCAGGCCCCGAAGACCGTCTTGTGAGGGGCGTTCTGGTTGAAGTCGACGAACACCCGCCGGCCCCGCTCCTCCTTCCACCAGGCCGCGGTGATCAGGTCGGGGTGGCGGCGCTCCAGCTCGCGGGCGAGGGCGACGGCGGCCGAGCGCACCTGGTAGCTGTCCCAGCGGGGTTCCAGGCGCAGGTAGACGTGGATGCCCCGGTTGCCGGTGGTCTTGGGCCAGCCGGTGAGGCCCAGCTCCTCCAGGAGGTGGCGCACGTGGTGGGCGGCCTGGCGGACCATGGCGAAGTCGACGCCGGGGGTGGGGTCGAGGTCGATGCGGAGCTCATCGGTGTGGTCGGGGTCGTCGGCGTGGGCGGGCCAGACGTGGAAGCCGAGGCAGCCCCGGTTGACGGCCCAGATCACGTGGGCCATGTCGGCGGCGACGAGGGCATCGGACGTGGTGCCGTTGGGCGTGCTGACGACGGTGGTCTGCAGCCACTCCGTCGAGCCGGGCTTGACCCGCTTCTGGAAGAACGACGATCCCTCGGCTCCGTCGGGGAAGCGTTGGAGGAGCACCGGCCGGCCGCCCATGGCCGCCATGAGGGGTGCACCGACGGCGAGGTAGAAGTCGATGAGGTCGCCCTTGGTCTCGCCCCGTTCGGAGAAGAAGACCTTGCCGAGGTTGGTGACGGTGACGTCGTGGCCGTCGACGGTGAGCGTGCTCTCGGCGTCGCTCGCCTCGGTGCCGGTGGCTCGGGCCATCGCCTCTCCGTCCTGGGTCGGCTCCATGTTGGCCGATGGATGGTCTCCGGACGCGGGAGCGCCCGCGCCTCCCCTCCGGCGCGGACGCTCCGACCTGGATCGGACGAGGACGGTGGTCAGTGGTGGGCGAGGGCTTCCTGCAGCTCCTGCTTGGTCATGTCGGAGCGCCCGGCGATGCCCGCCTCCTTGGCCTCCTCGTACAGCTCGTCCCGCGTCTTGTCGTCGCCCTCGACCCGGGCCTCCAGCTCGTCGGGGTCCAGGCGGGCCAGCTCGGCGCCGGCCTTCTCCCGGAGCTCGGGGAACAGCTCCGACTCCTCCTCCTCGACGTGGTGGTCGATGCCCTTCTCCAGGATGTCGACGGCGGCCTCGAAGGCGCCTTCCTTCAGGCGCTGCTCGGCCTCCTTCAACCCGGCGCGGGCCAGCTCGTGCTCGTCGGTGGCGTCGTCCGCCTTGTCCTCGCCGAGGTGCTCGGCCATGACGGGGTAGACGAAGCGCTCCTCCACGGCCATGTGGGTCTGCAGGGCCTCGGTGAGCTGGTGGAACAGGTCGTCCCGCTCCGGGCCGGCGTCGGATTCCTTGAGATCGGCGAGCATCCGCTCGACCTTGCGATGTTCCTCGATCAGGTGGTCCAGGACATCGGCCATGGGTGGATCCTCCAGCGGCTGGTCGGTTGCCCTGGCGCCCTACCCGCAGGCGGCGCGACAAACCAGCCGAGGGGTGGTGACGGGGACCAGGGGCGACGATCGTTGCCGCCCGAGCCATGCGGCCCAGGACACGTCTTAGGCGCAGGCACCCTTGTAGGCCTCGAGCCGCCACCACCTCGTCCTGAGCGGCGACGGCTCGGCCCCCAGCGACGAGCCGCTCGGCCAATGGACGCTGGCCGGATCGTCGGCGGAGTGTCGCTGTGGTTCGAGTCTTTCGTAGGCGTATGTCATGAGATGCACGGCTGATCCTTGCCCTCAAGATGGCCTCGTCCGAGGCCATCTCGCCCTTGACAACGGGTGGTACTTTCCGGTCGCACTATTCATGCGAGAACGGCGGAACCGTCTTCGACCAGGCTCAGGGTCTCATCGATAATCACGACTGCTAGCTCGCTAGCAAAGATCCGCCTGTCGGCCTCTCGCGTGGAGGCGGCCAGGTGGGGCGTCAGGGGCGCGGCGGTCTCCCTGATGCCTGAAGAGGACCACGTCCCGCGCGGACTTCCCTCGGTGGCCCTCGTCTCGCGCTCGGTCTGTGACAGCTCGTCGACCACGACGGGCTGTCCTGGGCCTGGCGCGCCAGCAAGAACCGTCTCGGGAGCCCTCCGTGCTTCCGAGAGACCGCCAACTGAAAGGGCATGTCTCACATGCACAGCAAAAGCTCCTCCCGCCGCGGGCGAGCCATCCGTTGCCTCGTCGTGGTTGTCGTCGCGACCGTCGTGGCGACCCTCGCTCCTTCATCCTCTGGAGCTCAGACGTTCCCCTGGGGAACCTATGGGCCGCCAGCTGATGGAGTGGCAAACGGGGCCAATCCCCCGATCGTCTTGGTGGGCGACAGCCTGATCCACAACATCGGCGTCTCGGGGCTGGCCAGCCACATCAAGACGGTCACGGGCCGGACGACGGTGGTGAACGCGCTCGGCGGGGCCAGCTGGGTCAACTATGGGGTGCCGGCCCAGAGTGCCGGAAACGCCATGCTCTGGGACTATGCCGCCTTCGTGAGCTCCCGATTGTCGATCGCTGCTCTGGGCACGAACGATGCCAAGTTGATGACGGAGCACCCGACCCTCTACACGCAGGGGAACCAGTACGACACCCTGTCGTGGACGGTGAACAACACCCTGGCCCACTCGCGGTGCGTGATGCTCGTCAACATCCGGCCTCGTACCACCCTGCTGCCGTACCTGAGCTACGACAACATGGTCAGGCTCAACAACAACCTGACCTGGAAGGCCGCCACCAGTCCCAGTGGCCGGGTGTTCGTGGCCGACTGGAACGCCCATGTGACCAGTCTGGGCGGGCCGGCCGGGATCTACATCCCGAACGACACCCACATGACCCCTGAGGGCCGGCTGATCTACGCCGCCTTCATCTCGAGCCGGGCCCAGAACCTCATCAACAACCACAACTGCTAGCCCGCTCGCAGAGCTCGGTTGCCCGCCTCTCCGGCAGGAGGGGCGGGCAGCTGCGCGGCCAGGGTGCGGCGGTTCCCCGGTCGCGGAGAGGGTCACGTCTCGTGCGGACCTCGCGCGGTGGCCCTCGCCTCGCGTTCAGCCTCGGGCCGCTCGCCGATGACGGCGGGTGTCCCCTGGCGCCCACGCGAGCCAGAAACCCGTCCCGGGAGGACATCTCGTGCTTCCGGGAGACACCAACCGAAAGGAACACCTTCACCATGCACAGCAAACGCTCCACCCGTCGTGGGCGGTTCTGCCGACGTCTCGCAGTGGTCGCCGCCGCGGCCGTCCTCGCCACTCTCGCCCCTTCACCGGCCGGTGCTCAGACCTTCCCCTACCAGACCTGGCCGTGGTCATCGACGGGGTTCACCCCCGGCACGTCGCCGGGGATCCTCCTCGTCGGTGACAGCCTGATCGACTACGTCGGCTCCGGTGGCTCGCAGCCGGTGTCGGATCACATCAAGACCGTCACCGGTCGGTCCACGTTCGTCAACGCCACCCCCGGGGCGAGCTGGATGAACTACGGCTGGCCGGGGGAGCAGGCCAACGGCGCGGCCCTCATGCAGGACTTCGCCGATCTCCTCAACCCGCGGTTGTCGATCGGTGCCCTGGCCACCAACGACGCCATCTTGCTGACCAACCACCCGACCATCTACACGCCGCAGATCCAGTACAACATCATGGCCAACACGGTGAACGTGACCCGCCAGCACTCGTACTGCGTGATGCTGGTCAACGTCCGGCGGCGGAACGTGACGGGGACGATGACCGCGGCGGCCGCCCTTCAGGTCAACAACAACATGAACCAGCTGGCTGCCGCCAGCTCGCGGGTCTTCGTGGCCAACTGGGACGCGTTCGCCGCCGGCCAGTCGGGCATCTTCTTGCCCAACAACGTCCACATGACCGAAGCCGGTGAGCTCGTCTACGCCGCCTTCATCTCCGGTCAAGCCCAGAACCTCATCAACAACCACAACTGCTAGCCCTCAACTGAGGCGTGGCTTCCCGCTTCCTTCCTTCGGGAGCGGGAAGCCACAGCGGTGAGGAGCGGCCCAGCCGGAGGTCGGCCGTCGGCTCGCGCCTCCGGTGGCCTACAGGCCGAGTCCTGGAGGTTCCGGCTGGTGACGACCCGTCTGCGACGACGACGACGCCTGGACCCACGCCGACACCGGCCTCGTCGTCGCTTGGCTGCCGAACATCTCTCGTGACGGCGGGTTCGGGGGCCTTTTAGGCTGCGACGCGCATCGCGGCCTTGAGATCTTCTCATGGCGACTCAACGTTTCGGGCTTGTTGGACGTGAGTGATGTCGATGCGTTCGACAGCGGACACCACCTCGATGGAAGGCACCGATCGCGGCCAGTTGCCGCCACCCGACTACGAGGCGTTCTTCGCGGCCCAGCATGCGCCCCTCGCTCGCTTGGCGTACGCGCTGACGGGCAGCCGCCACGACGCTCAGGATCTCGCCCAGGAGGCGCTGGTGCGGTCGTTCGAGCACTGGTCGACCGTTGGCAGCTACGTCAGTCCCGAGGCATGGGCCCGGCGGGTGCTGGTCAACCTGGTGTACAGCCGGACGCGGCGGCGCCGAACTGAGACGATCGGCCTCCAACGGCTCCGGCCGCGTGTCGCCACGCGGGACGGCACCGAGCTGTCCGACGCGGCCGAGGTGTTCTGGGCGGCGGTACGGACGCTGCCGCCTCGACAGGCCCAGGCGGTGGCCTTGCGCTACGGCGCTGACCTGCCCGCGGTCGAGGTCGCCCAGATCCTCGACCTCGATCCCGGCACCGTGCGAGCACACCTGCACGCGGCGCGAGCACGGCTGTCCGCCGTGCTGCACATGGACACGGATGACCAACCGTCGCCGACCGTCGCGTCAGCGGCTCGTAACCCACCGGCTGACCCGGCCGGCCACGCGAAGGAGCATGACGATGAAGTTTGACGAATGGACGACCGAGGCCCACCGGAGCCTCGAGGCGTGGAACCCGGAGCCGGTGGTCCGACCCGTCGCCCCGATGGCCCGGTCCGAGGCCGGCGACGTGTCCGCAGCAGATCCGGATGCGACGCCGGTGTACGTCGAGCTCTCTCCTGTCCGCGGGCGACGGCCGGCAGCGACGCGGCGACGGCTGTTGGCTGCGGTGGCCGCTGCCGCCGCCGTCTTCGCCGCTGCAGGGCTCGCCGCGACGACGATCTCCTCGGCTGACACCGACGTGGCGATCGGGCCAGGGGCCGAACCCACGCAGCCCGCCGCCGAGCTGCCGGATCCCGGTCCATCGAGTGGGCCGTGGTTCGACTGCTCTGCCGCGGATGTGGAGAGCGGCGCTTCGACCGAGGTGTTCGACGACTCCACGGACGTCGCGGAGTGGCGGGCCATCGACGTCGATGATCCCGAGGCACAGCCCTCGACGAGCGGGTCGGTGAACGACGTGAAGGGCACCCTGGTCGCATCGGAGGGCGAGGATCTCGCCGGGACAGCGGCACGAGGCGCGACGTTCGTCGCCGCGCTCGCTCCGGGCTGGACGTGCACCGTGTGGTCGCCGGAGGTCGATGTCGCAGACTCGTCCCGACCGGGCCCGATCGTCGAGGACAACGTCGTCACGAACCGGTTGGGCGGGATGTGCTTCGTGCCGGACGCGACGACGACCCCGGGCTCGGTGTGGGGCATCGACCCGAGCCTGGCAGCAGCACTGGACCAGGTCGACGGGTTGACAGGCTGGAGGGTGATCCTCGCTGACGGAGGTGGCAACGATCAGGGTCCAGGCCGGTTGTGGATGGAGTTCGCCTTCGAGGCCGACCCGAGCGCCGGCGACAGCGGGGCCACCACAGGGGTCCTGGCAGGGGTCAGCACGGCGGTCGACGCTGCGGGTGCCGCCGCCGGCGTGCCCACCGAGTGCGCGGTCCACTGACTGCTCGGTCCAGATGACTCGGGTCACGTCGGACATCGTCCGACGTGACCCGGATCCGGCCGGCGATTGCAGGTGTCCTCGGGGTCGCCGTGGTCGCTGAGGTCTTACGAGCGGGTGGAGGGGTGACCGGCTCCGCGCTGGCCTCGAGCTGGCAGCTCATCGACCTGCCCGTCCTACGGGATGACCCGCTGGGATCGGTGTGGTACCTCCACACGCAGCCCCCGTCCACAACCTGGTTGTGGGCGCGATCGCCGCCTCGCCGCTTTCCGGAGCCGGCACCCTTCTTGCTTACATGGCTCACATGGCGCCCCCGGGAGGACTCGAACCTCCGACGCACGGTTTAGGAAACCGACGCTCTATCCCCTGAGCTACGAGGGCGGGACAGGCGAGGGCACCAAGGTCCGAGCCGCTCCCACCCGGCAGCCTACGGCAGGGGGTCCTGGCCACCCAGCAGGGGTCCCGTGGCTCGATGGGTAGGGGATGGCGCATGGACGACACCGACATCGTGCGTGCTGGCTTCGACGCCTACCTCCGTCAGGATCGGGCCGCATCCGAGGCCCTCCTCGCCGAGGAGTTCCGCTTCACCAGCCCGCAGGACGACCACATCGACCGGGCTGCGTTCTACGAGCGCTGCTTCCCCACCGCCGACCGCCTGCGGAGCCAGGAGCTGGTGAAGGTGGAGGCGGCGGGCGACGGCGACGTCTTCGTCCTCTACGAGTACGAGCTGAAGACGGGTGAGCGCCACCGCAACGTCGAGGTCCAGCGGGTGGCCGATGGGCAGATCGTCGAGGCCCAGGTCTTCTTCGGCGGTCGCTACGACTGACGGCCACCCGGCATCCGGGCTCGGCGATGGCAGGATGCGGCCCATGGAGCTCTCCGACCTGAAGGTCGTCCGCTACGAGGTCGACGGCGGGGTGGCCACGGTGACCTTGAACCGTCCCCATCGCATGAACGCGTGGACGGGGCGGATGCACGCCGAGTACCGCTGGTGCCTGGCCCGAGCCGACGGCGACCCGTCGGTGCGCGCCGTGGTGGTGACGGGGGAGGGCCGGGCCTTCTGCGCCGGGGCCGACGCCACCGCCCTGTCCGGCCACGTCGCCGCCGGTGGCTACGACCCCGGCACCCCCGACGACATGGCCAACCCCGGCCACGGCGTGCGCTCCGAGTACGACCACGCCTTTGCCTGGCACTACGGCCTCACCATCCCCGTCATCGCCGCCGTCAACGGCCCGGCCGCCGGGGTGGGTCTCGTCCTCGCCTGCTACTGCGACCTCCGCTTCGTCGCCGCCGGGGCCAAGCTCACCACCTCGGCCCCCCGCCTCGGCCTCCCCGCCGAGTACGGCCTCTCCTGGGTGCTGCCCCGCCTGGTGGGCATCGGCCACGCCGCCGATCTGCTCCTCTCCTCTCGGGTGGTGCGGGCCGAAGAGGCGGCCACCATGGGCCTGGTCAACCGGGTGCTGCCCACCGACCAGGTGCTCACCGAGGCCCAGGCCTACGCCCGTGCCCTCGCCACCGAGGTGTCTCCCGTGGCCCTGCGCACCACCAAGGCCCAGCTCTACGCCGACCTCCACGGCGACGTGGGCACCGCCGTCGCCCGGAGCGAGAACCTGCTGGACGAGCTCACCACCGGTCCCGACTTCGTCGAGGGCGTGGCCGCCTGGCAGGAGAAGCGGACGCCCCGTTTCGCCGACGATCCGGCCCGGGGCTGATCCGACGAACAAGGACCGATCGAAAGGTCGATTTGCCACCGTATGAGGGGGCAGATCGACCTTTCGATCGGGAGACACCAGGCTGGCGGAGCTCAGGTCTCCAGGGGGAGGACCGTGGCGGCGACGTCGGTCAGCTCGGCCTCCCAGTCCGACGGCTCCTCCAGGGGGATCACCACGAACTTGGACGCCCCGACGGCGATGAGATCCTCCAGCCGATCCCGGAGGGCGTCGAGGCCGACGGGCACCACCTCGGTGGGGTCCAGGTCGGGCCGGCGGGCGGCGAGCAGGGCGCGCACCCGGTCGGGCACCCCGGTGTGGGCGTAGGTGACGAGGGCCCCGAGGTGCTCCGGGTCGATCGACCGCCCGTGGGCGGCAGCCTCGGCGGTGATGATCGGCCATCCCTCGGCCACGTCGGCGACGGTGCAGAACGACGGCAGCCATCCGTCGCCCAGGCGGCCGCAGCGGCGCAGCTCGGACGGAGCCGTCCCGCCGAGCCACACGTCGATGGGGTCCTGCACAGGGCGGGGCCGGAGAGTGATGCCGTCGACGTGGAACCGGGGCCCGTCGTGGTGCACGTCGTCCTCGGTCCAGAGCCGGCGCAGGAGCGGCACGGCCTCGTCGAACCAGGCGGCCCGCTCGCCCCGGGAGACGCCGAAGGCGCGGTGCTCGACTGGTGACGGGGCACCGAGGCCGACGGCGGGCAGCAACCGACCGCCGGAGAGCCGGTCGAGCGAGGCCAGCTCCTTGGCCAGGACGACCGGGTTGCGGCCGGGGATCACGAGCACGCCGGTGCCCAGCTTGAGCCGGGTCGTCCGTCCCGCCGCCACGGCCAGGGCGACGAGTGGGTCGGGGGCGTCACCGGTGAGGCGTTCGGACAGCCACAGGGAGTCGAACCCCAGAGCTTCGACCTGGTCGACGTAGGGGAGAAAGCGGGCGGCGTCGTTCGTCGGGGTGTGGGTGCCGAGGCCGACACCGATGCGGATCTTCACGGCCCGAGCCTGCCACCACAGTCCGGGTGGCGGCCGGCAGCCGCCGATCGGAGAGACGTCAGCTGCTGGCGGAGGAGCGGCGGGCTCGCTTGCGGGCGTACATGGCAGCGTCGGCCCGTCGGATGAGGTCGTCGGCCCGGGCCCCGTCGCGGGCGGCGGCGCAGCCGGCGCTGACGGAGATGGGCAGCGGGCCGACGCTGGTCTCGATGGGGCGGGCCATCACCTCGGTGACCTGGCGGGCGACGCCCTCCACCTCCTCGACGGTGTCGCGGAGAGCGATGACGACCATCTCGTCGCCGCCGAGGCGGCCGGCCGTGTCGTCCCGGCCCAGCACCGACTGGAGACGGATGCCCATCTCGACGAGCACCTCGTCGCCGACGGCGTGGCCGTGGGCGTCGTTGACCGCCTTGAAGCCGTCGATGTCGCAGAACACGAGGCCGACGCGGGCGGTGGTGCCCACGCTGGCCCGCAGCATCACGTCGAGGCGCTCGAGCACGAGCACCCGGTTGGGCAGGTCGGTGAGCGGGTCGTGGGTGGCCCGGTGGGCCAGCTCGGCCCGGCTCTCGACCAGCGAGGCGATGTCGACGCCGCTGACGACGATGGCCTCCACGTCGGAGTCGTCGAGCAGGTTCACGGCGGTGAGCCCGAAGGGGGTGGGGAGTCGATCACCGCGGGGACGGAGCGTCGCCTCGAAGGAGCGGGTGCCGCCCTCGGAGGCGATGGTGGCGAGGACGTCGGCGACCTCGGCGGCCTGCTCCTCGATGACGAGGTCGGGCAGCGGGTTGCCGATGGTCGACTCCACGTCGCGCCCGAGGAGGGCGCTGAAGGCCCGGTTGACGCCGAGGATGCGACCGTCGCGGTCGAGCAGCATGGTGAGGCCGGGCGACCACTCCAGCACGGCCGCCAGCCGGTTGGTGTCACCGCCGGAGACGTCCCACTGGCCCCGGTCCTCGATCTTGCGGAGGACGGCGACGATGCCCCGGACGTGGGGGTCATGCAGGCCGGACCAGCCCCGGGCCTCGTACTTGACCCAGATGCCATGGCGGTCGCGGACGCGGACCTGGATGGGGGTGCCTACCGCCTTGAGCTGCACGGACTCGACCGACGACATGGCGGTGACGATGTCGTCGGGGTGCAGGAAGTCGGCCATCGAGCGGTTGCGGCCGGCCGTGGGGTCGATGCCGAAGGTCTCGATGGCCCGCTTGTTGGCCCAGGTGAGGCGGCCGTCAGCCGTGGTGACGATCACGGGGTCGGGGAGCTGGGCCAGCACGGCGGACGGGTCGGGGGGGCCCCACCCGTCGAGGATGAGGGCCGCATCGGTCGCGGGTCGCTCGGCCATCACTCTCCTCCTGTCGGCACCGGCCTCGGTGCGTGGATGGGTTGATCGGCCCATCCTGTCCGGGATCGGTGAGGAGCCTGGCATCGTGCCGGTGTGTCCCCGGGACCCGCTGTCGCGTGGCAGGGTGCAGCGGATGGACAGCCAGGTGGATCCGGGGGCCGCGACGATGGGGTGGGACGAGGCGGTTGCCGCGGTGACTGCCCCAGGTCAGCGCTTCGAAACCACGACGGCGACCGTCGATGGGGTGGAGATGACGGTGTTCCGCCATGGGCCGTCGTCCTTGCGGGACATCGTGATGTCCTGGCCGGCCCGGGGCGAGGCCCTGTTCCTCGTCTACGAGGACGAGCGGCGCACCTTCGCCGAGGTGGCCGACGAGGTGGCCGCCCTGGGGGCGGCGCTGGTGGGCCGCTACGGGGTGCGTCCCGGTGATCGGGTGGCCATCGCCATGCGGAACCTGCCCGAGTGGGTGATCGCCTTCGCCGCCATCACCGCCGTCGGGGCGGTGTCGGTGTCGCTCAACGGGTGGTGGACGGCGGACGAGCTGGCCTTCGGCCTGGAGGACAGCGGCTCGTCGGTGCTGCTGGCCGACGCCGAGCGGGTGGAGCGGACGCGAGAGGCGTGCACCCGGCTGGGCATCGCGACCATCGGCGTGCGCCTGCCCGAGGGGGAGCCCGTCCCGCCCGATACGGATCGCTGGGAGGACGTGGTGATCGTGGGGGCCGAGCTCCCGCTGGTCGAGATCGGTCCCGACGACGATGCCACCATCCTCTACACGTCGGGGACGACGGGCCGGCCCAAGGGGGCGGTGTCGACGCATCGGGCCGTCACCCAGGCCCTCATGGGGTTCGCCTGCCGGACGGCGATCCAGCGTCTGCTTCGGCCCGCCGACGCCGCGGCGGCGGCGGCCCAGCCGCCGGTGTTGATCCTGGCCGTGCCGCTGTTCCACGTCACCGGCTGAGTGGCCGTGCTGCTGTCGTGCGCGGCGGCCGGCGTCCCGCTGGTGATGATGCGCAAGTGGTCGGCCGAGCGGGCCCTGGAGCTGATCGAGCGGGAGCGGGTCACCAACTTCGTCGGCGTGCCCACCCAGTCGTGGGACCTGTTGGAGTCGCCGCGCTTCGCCGAGTTCGACACGTCGAGCCTGGTGAGCGTGGGTGGGGGCGGAGCACCGGCACCGCCGGCCCTGGTGGCCAGGGTGGAGGCCGGCTTCCGGCGGGGCCGTCCGTCCATCGGCTACGGCATGACCGAGACCAACGCCTACGGGCCCCAGAACTCGGGCGACGACTACGTGACCCACCCCACGAGCACGGGCCGGGGCACGCCGATCCTCGCCATCGAGGTGCGGGACGACGAGGGCCGGCGGGTGCCGACCGGTGAGCAGGGGGAGATCTGGTTCGGGGGCCCGCACCTGATCAGGGGGTACTGGAACCGACCCGAGGCCACGGCCGAGACGATCGTCGACGGATGGCTGCGGTCGGGGGACGTGGGGCGCATCGACGCCGAGGGCTTCGTCTACGTGGAGGACCGGGCCAAGGATCTGGTGCTGCGGGCCGGGGAGAACGTGTCGTGCGCCGAGGTGGAGGCGGCGGTGTACGAGCACCCCGACGTGTACGAGGCCGCGGTGTTCGGCGTCCCCCACGAGCGGCTGGGGGAGGAGGTGGCGCTGGCGGTGCTGCCCAAGCCGGGGCACGTCCTCGACGTGGACGACCTGCGGCGACACGTGGCCGGGCGCCTGGCCGCGTTCAAGGTGCCGTCCCGGGTGCTGGTGGTGGACGAGCAGCTCCCCCGGAACGCGGCGGGGAAGATCCTCAAGCGCACCCTGCGCGACCTGATGGCTGATGGCGGCCCGGGGAGTGCGGGTTAGGAGGCAGCCGGCTCGGCCCGCAGGGCGAGGGGGAGGCGGGCCACCAGGACGAGGGCGCACGCCGCGGTGGCGGCCACGGCGCCGATAGGGCCCCAAGCGAGGCCGGCGGTGAGGGCGGCGACGCCGGCCTGGACGGTCACGACGGCCCACCGCACAGGGGCTTCGAGAGCATCGAGCCGGGCGTGGAGGGCGCCGAGGGCGGCGGGGGAGCGGAGGCGGGCGCCGAGGAGGACGACCACGCCCCGGCTTGTCCCGAAGGCCACGCAGACAGCGAAGGCGGCCAGCGGGGAGGCGGTGAGGGCGGCGAGGACGGCGGTGAGGACCACGCCCGCCGTCATGATGTAGGTGGCCAGGCCCACACCGATCTGCCAGCCGAAGCCTGCGCCGTAGACCCAGGCCCGGTAGGTGGAGAGCCAGGCATCGTCGACCTGGCGCTTGAAGAACGGGGGGCGGCGCCCGACGGCGCCGGCGTCGACGAGGGCGGCGACGGCGGCGAAGACGGCGGCCGTGCCGAGGAGGGTGCCATTGGAGAGGTCGAGGGCGGCGGCGCCAGCGGCGAGAGCGGCGGCACCGAGGCCGAGGGTGGCGCCACCGAGGGCGGCGCCGACGACGAACCAGGTGGCGGTGACGCCGTAGCGGTGGCCGCGGGCCCGCTCGGCCAGCGGCGTGATGGTCGAGAGCATGGAGAGGCCGCAGGGCGACCAGGTGGACCGCACGGCGGCGGCCCCGGCCACGAGGAGGGCGAGGAGCACCAGTGCCACGGTGCCAGGCTAGCCAGCGGGCGCAGAGGCGACGCCGGGCCGGCCAGAGGGCGGGTGACGACCCGGAGGGCGGGTGACGGCGCCGGGACACCGACCCGGGAGGAGCGGGTGAGACCCGGCGTCGGGGTAGCAGCGGCCGGTGCGAGCAGCCTGGCCGGCCGGGTGTCGCGCACGACGCGCAATGTGCGGCGTAGTCTCATATCGCACGGCTGGTGCAGGCAGTTGAGTTGACAGGGGGTGACCAGGGTGCAGGGTGAGGGTGCAGACCCGGCCGTCTCCGACACGCCTTCGCCCTGGGGCGACGACCCTGGTGACTTGTACCGGGCTCACGTGCAGGACGTGTTGCGCTACCTGACGTCGAAGGTGGGCCAGGACTTGGGTGAGGAGCTGGCGGCCCAGACCTTCGTGGAGGCGTGGTCCGAGCAGGCGTCCTACGACCCCGAGCGGGGCACGCCCCAGGCGTGGATCTTCGGCATCGCCGGCAACGTCCTCCGCCACCACTTCCGGCAGGAGCGACGCCGCTCGGCGGCCCACGTCGCCCTGACGGCCCAGCGCCGACTGGCCGGCTTCGCCGACGTGGTCGAGGACGAGGTGTGCGACGCCGTGGTGGCCACGGAGCGCATGTCCCAGGTCGACGTGGCCCTCAGCGGGGCCGAGCGGACCGATCGGGAGGTGCTGGAGCTGGCGGCCCAGCCCGGGGCGACCTACCAGGCCATGGCTGATCACCTGGGGGTGCCGATCGGCACCGTGCGCTCACGGCTCAGCCGGGCCCGGCAACGGCTGGCCGCTCAGGTCGACAGCGGCCCGAACTGATCGGCGAGGTCCGGTCGCTCCTCGTCGGAGATGACCCGGATCACCCGGGCGGGCACCCCGCCGACGATGCAGTGGTCAGGCACCTCGCCCCGCACCACGGCCCCGGCGGCGACGATGGACATGCGGCCGATGCGGGTGCCGGGGAGGATCACGGCACCGTGGCCGATCCAGGAGCCGGCGCCGATGGAGACGGGCTGGTGCTTGCCGAGCTGACGGCCGATGGGCACGTCGAGGTGGGCGAAGCCGTGGTTGGCGTCGGTGACGAAGACGTCCTGCCCGAACCAGACGTCGTCGCCGATCTCGATGGACTCGTGGGCGACGATGCCGCAGCGGAGGCCGATGACGCACCGGTCGCCGATCACGAGGGCCCGGGAGGGGACGGTCTCCTGGGTGGGGGAGTAGCCGGTGGAGAGGGTGGTCCATCCGCCGATCATGGTGTCGGCCCCGATGTGGATCTGGGCCTCGCCGTAGAGGGTGGAGGAGGGGAAGCCGATCACGCTGCCGGGCCCGAACGAGCCGAAGCGCCGGGCGGCGGCCGTGCCGGGGGCGATGGCGCCGGCGGTGCGAGCCCAGCGGTAGCCGCGGTGGAGGGCGGCGTTGAGGAGCCGGCGCCGGAGCGTGTGGAGGCGGCTCTCGGGCATCGGGGAAGAGCGTAGGAGCTGGTCAGGGCCGGACCCTGATCGGTGTCAGGGCTGACGTGGGGGGCCGGCAGCGCCGGGCCAGGAGGGTGGCGGCGCGTCGATGGTGGCCTGGTCGGAGCGGACGGGGCCGAAGCGGCCGGTGCGGTCCTGCCAGTCGGTGCGGGCGGCGGCGATCTCGTCCCACGTGTGAGCCACGAAGTTCCACCACATGAGCACGGGGTCGGGGTGGGGCGGGCCGCCGACGAGGAGGATCTGGGCGGGGGCGGTGGCCCGCAGCTCCAGGGCGGCGGTGCCGACGGGCAGGTAGGCGAGGCGGCCTGGGGTGACGGGTTGGCCGGTCAGCTCGACCTGGCCATCGAGGACGACGACGCCGTGCTCGAAGGTGGGATCGAGGGGGACGGTGGTAGTGCCGGGGCGGACGTCGAGCTCGGCGCCCACCAGGGGTGTGTCGGCCCGAGCCGGGGAGCGGGCGCCGTTCAGCTCGCCCATGAGCACGGTGGCCGTCGTCCTGTCCAGGTCGGCCTGGGGCAGCTCGGCGTGGTGCTCGAAGGCGGGCGGATCGTGACGGGTGGCCTCGGGCATGGCCACCCAGAGTTGGGCGCCGTGGACGCCGCCGGTGTGGCGAGCGGTGGAGACCTCGGCGTGGGCGATGCCGCGGCCGGCGGTCATGAGGTTGAGCTGGCCGGGGCGGACGACCTGCTCGCGGCCGAGGCTGTCGGTGTGGAGCACCTCGCCGGCGCGGAGCCAGGTGACGGTGTGGAGCCCGATGTGGGGGTGGGGACCGACGCGCATGCCCACCTGGTCGAGGGGATCGCTGGGACCGAAGTGGTCGAAGAAGCACCAGGCCCCGATGGTGCGGTGGGGCCGGCGGGGGAGGGCCCGTCGCACGGGCAGGCCGCCGACCTCGGCGGTGCGGGCGTCGATGAGCTCGATGCCGTCTGTTTCGGCCGCGGGGGCGTGGGGCCCGCCGGGCGGCGGTGCGCCTTCGGGGACGGTGTCCTCGACGCTCATGTCGAGCATGGTGCCACGGCGTGATGCCGTTCGGGCGGGGCTCGTCAGTGGGTGGAGGGCCCGGGCCGATGGCTGGCGGCGCCGGTGGCGGAGCGGCGAGCGAGCTCCTGGTGGATCAGCTGCGGGAGGGGCGAGAGCGGGTCGGCGAACTCGATGCCGTAGGTGCTGAGGCCAGGTTGGCTGCTGGGCTCGATGCGGCGCACGATGACTGGACCGGAGGCGTCGCAGATCTGGACGCGGGTGATGTCACCGATGGCCAGGTCGTCGCAGGAGCGGGCCATGATGCGGGCCCCGCTGGCCGACAGGTCGAGCAGACCGGCCCGCTCGGGCCCGTCGCCCTCCTCCCCCTCGTCGAGCCGCCACCGCACGGCCACCGGCCCCAAGACACGGCGCTCCCCCAGACGTCGCTCGTGCCGCGGCAATCCCATGCCGCTCCATCGACCATCACCCCCGCGTTGTTGAGGTGAGCCGTACCGAGAGATTGGTGGCAGCCCTTGACGTCGTCTCCCTGCGCGAGTCGCCGGGAGGCGTGGGGACCTGTGTCAACATGATGGGATGTCGGAAGGTTCACCGAGCCCGGTGACCTTGGAGTCCTTGCGTCGTTCGGCAGCGGCCATCACCGCCGTGGCCGCTCGCCGTGGGGCGAGCAACATTCGCGTCTTCGGATCCGTCGTCCGGAGTGATGCGGATGCGTCGAGCGACGTGGATCTTCTGGTCGATCTTGAACCGGATCGAAGCCTGTTCGATCTCGGTGGCCTGCTGATGGATCTGACCGATCTGCTCGATGTCGAGGTCGATGTCGTGACCGAGGCGTCGCTCAAGCCGCGTCTTCGTCGTCGGGTTCTGGCGGAGGCCTCCCCCTGTGAGGGACGACGCCGCCCGCGTCGAGGACATCATCGATTATTGCCTGCGGTCTCGTGCTCTGCTGCCTGCTCTCGTGTCCATGCGACACCCGTGGCCGGCGGGAGCACCGTGGATAGTGACCATGGGCTGAGCCTTGGAAATGCTGTTGTCAGGGCGAGGTGTTGCAGCAGGCTGGAGGTGGCGAGGGCATCACTCATTGCGCTATGGGGTTGGGTGTTCAGAATGCTCAGTATCTGGCAACATCGGGCAAGCGAGCGTGGCAGACCAGCTTGTTCGCTGAGTTCTGCCGTGCAGGCGATTCCGCCTGATCCATAGATCCTCGATCGACGGAGTTCGGCCTCGAGGAAGAGCCTCTCGAAGGCGGCGTTGTGAGCAATGACGACTCGTCCTTCAAGCCTGGACGCCATCTCCCCGATCATCTCTTCAGGTCGAGGAGCCTGCCGGACCATTTGTGGCGTGATTCCGTGGGGCCTGGGAGTGAAGCTCCTTCCGGGGTTCACTAGGGTCTCCCATGAGTCACGAATGATGAGATCAGGGTCGAGATGAAGGATGGCTACCTCTACGATGCGATGGCCCCGTCGTGGTCGAAGACCAGTTGTCTCGAAATCAAGTACAGCGAATGGCAGTTCCCCGCTCATGAGTCGGATGCTTGCAGAGAGAGTGGCTGCGGGCTGCGGAGTCTGCCCCGGGGTCGTAGCAGAAGACGATAAGGCTCTGAGTGCCGGGAGACCCCCGCGTAGGCGGGGACGACGCCCAGCGGATCTCCGACGACGAGGACGTAGGCGGGGAGACCCCCGCGTAGGCGGGGACGACACGACGTCGTCGTGGGTGATGACCTGAATCAGAGGGAGACCCCCGCGTTGGCGGGGACGACTCCACGGTCAGGATCGTGCCAACGTGGCCCCGCGGGAGACCCCCGCGTAGGCGGGGACGACCCCTGCCCGTACTTCCAGGTCTCGGTGTAGCGCGGGAGACCCCCGCGTAGGCGGGGACGACGGCCGGTCCTCTAGCTCTCGCACCTCGTTGCGGGGGAGACCCCCGCGTAGGCGGGGACGACACAAGGCCGGCGATCGCCAGAAACATCCACTGCGGGAGACCCCCGCGTAGGCGGGGACGACTCGACGACATCCGACGCCGGCAGACCACGACCAAGGGAGACCCC
>CAZXRA010000276.1:0-5097 GCA_964643485.1 uncultured Iamiaceae bacterium
GCGAGGACCGCCGCCACCAAAGTCCACACACGTCGAAACAACATCTTGAGGGATCCCCCCTGTCGAAGAACAACCAACAGCGACACCACCACAACAACACCGCAGCCGTGATGACACCACCCGACACCCTCCCAGACCAAACCTTGCTGAACATGCGCGATATAGATCCCCGGCGTCACTTCAATCTCGAGCCTCGTCGGCCCGCGGCGACCAACCGAACCTCGACCGGGCCACGATCGACGCAAGCGTGACGTCAGGCCCCGGTCACGTCGTCACCGGCAGCTCCGGGTAGCCCCGGATGACGAAGCCGGAGCGATGCCGGGGCCGGGGGGACACCACCCGCAATCCGGGCAGGGCCCGGTAGAGAGCGGGGAGGGCGATGCGCCCCTCCATCCGGGCCAGGGCCGCGCCCAGGCAGTAGTGGACCCCGGCACCGAAGCTGAGGTGGGGGTTGGGGGCCCGACCCAGGTCGAGGCGGTGCGGGTCGGGGAACACGTCGGGGTCCCGGTTGGCCGCCCCCACGAGGAGGATGACGATGCTGCCGGCCGGGATGACCCGATCGCCCAGCTCGATGTCCTCCAAGGCCGTGCGCTGGGTCATCTGCACCGGCGGCTCGTAGCGCAGGAGCTCCTCCACGGCGGTCTCGGCCAGCTCCGGTCGATCGCGCAAGGCGTCGCGCTGGTCTGGGTGGCCGTCGAGGAGGGCCACGGCATTGCCGATGAGGTTGGCCGTGGTCTCGTGCCCGGCGATGAGCAGGAGGACGATCGTGGCCACCAGCTCGTCGTGGCTGAGGCGATCGCCGCCGGACTCGGCCTGGACCAGGGCCGTGAGCAGATCGTCGGTGGGCGTCGTCCGCCGCTGGGCGATGGGGCCGGCCAGGTGATCGCGCAGGGCGACGACGGCCCGATCCGCGCCCCGCATCTGGTCGGCCGACGGCAACGGGTCGAGGCCGACGGCCAGATCCTTGCCATGCGCAGCGATCAGCTCGTGGTCGTCAGGGGGCAGGCCGATGAGCTCGCAGATGACCCGGGCGGGCAGCGGGTAGGCCAGCTCGGCCATCAGGTCGAAGCGGCGGCGGCGGCGACGCAGCGGGGCGAGCAGCTCCTCGGTCAGGGCGACGATGCGCCCCTCCAGCCGCGTCACCTGGCGGGGCGTGAAGGCCCGACTCACGAGCCCGCGCAGGCGGGTGTGGTCGGGCGGGTCCCGCATCAGCAGCAGGTCGCCGCTCATCTCCAGGAAGTCGCCCCGTCCGATCTGGTTCGAGGCCGGGGAATCGAGAAGGCGCCGCAGTGGGCCGAGGCGCAACAGAGACGAGTCGATCCTCCCCGGATCGACCCCCAGGTCGGGGTGACGGAGGGCGGCGCTCACCTCCAGGTGGCGGCTCAGGACCCAGAAGCCGAACGGGCTCTGGTGCACCGGGTCGCGGCGCTGCAGGAGGCGGTAGGCCCAGTGGGGGGTGTCGCGGATGCGGGACGAGCCCAGGAAGGCCATCAGTCCGGGCGTGATCAGGGCGGCGCGCAGGCGGGGCGCTCTCTCCCGAGGCGGGGCATCCGCGTTGAGATACAAAGTCATGCTCGGGTCCCAGTCCTTCCTCGATGCCCTCGACCTGCTCGTCTGGGCCGCCACCACCCTGGCCGCCGAGTCGCGCTAGGCCCCGACCAGGGCCAGGGCCTCGGCCGGAGTGGCCCGGCCGTCGAAGGTGACCTCGCCGTCCCGCAGGGCCACCACCCGGTCGACCCGCTCCACGAACTCGGGGTCGTGGGTGGCCACCACGACGGCCGCACCGTCGCCGTGGACCTCGTCCAGCAGCTCGAGCAACGCCTTCCGCCCGGGGGCGTCGAGGCCCACGAAGGGCTCGTCCACCAACAGCAGCGAGAACGGCCGGGCCAGGCCCAGGAGCAACGACGCCTTCTGGCGCAGGCCCCGGCTGAACCGGCTGGGCAGGTCGTCGAGGCGCCCGGCCAGCCCCAGGCGCCCGGCCACGTCCTCGGCGTAGCCGTCGAAGCCGTCGCCCCCGAAGAGGCGGGACACGTACTCGACGTGCTCGATCACCGACAGGTCGTCGTAGAGGACGGGATCGTCGGGCAGGTAGGACGTGGTGGCCCGGGCGTGGACCGATCCCCCCTCCCAGCCCGCCACCTCGACCGTGCCCCCGTCGGCGTCGAGGAGGCCGGCCACGACCTTCAGCAGCGTCGACTTGCCGGAGCCGTTGTGCCCGATGAGCGCGACGGCCTCACCCGTCGCCACCTCCAGGTCGACGGGGCCGAGGGCCGGCACCCCGCCGTAGGCCCGGCGCACCTCCTCGACCAACAGGGCCGGATGCTCGTCCACGCTCATCGCTCTCGCTCCTCCTCGTCCTCATCATCGTCGTCGTCGTCGTCGGCGCCCTCGCTCCGAGCCGCCGCCGGGCCCTGGCCCGCCGCCTCCATGGCCTGACGCCACCACTCCTGGATGGCCTGCCGCTGATGCACCCAGCCGATGGCCAGGAGGCCCAGGCCGGCCACCACCGCCCACAGGATCGAGGCCGTCCCCGCCGCCGGCCGGCCGGCGTGCAGGTCGGCCTCCACCACCAGCAGAGGCAGGGCCCCGAGGATGGCCAGCACCACGGGCCAGGCCGCCCGCAGCACCAGCCGCATCCCCGCCACCTCGGGGGCGATGAGGCCGAGCTCATCCCCACCCGAGGGGGCTCCGGAGACCACGGTGCCCAGGGCGCCGGCACAGGCGGCGAGGGCGGTGACCACGCCGGCCACCAGACCGGCCAGGGCTGGCACCCGGCCACCACCCGGGGCGACGGCCACCAACCCGGCGATCAAGCCCAGGCCCGTCGCCACCACCAGGGGCACCGAGAGGAGCCGGACGTAGAGGGACCCCTCGGGCACGGGGTAGCCCTCGCGGCGCCCAGGGAGGTCAACCTCCTCGGCCACGGGCTCCACCATGTCCAGGGCCCCGACCCACAGGGCCAGACCGGCCAGGACGACGAGCGGGGCCGTCCCCGACCACGCCCCCCGGAGGGCGGCCCCCGCCGCCACGGCGAGCAGCAGCAGGCGGCCGAGCCGGACGGCCGGGAAGCGGAGCACACCGTTCCACCCCCGCCGCCACGCCGGGAACCGGGCCGGGCCCCGACCCACGCCGATCCAGGGCCGGGTGCGGGGCCGATCGGCGGCGAGCTGCCGGCGCAGCACCAGGACGGTGCGCACGTCCTGCAGGGTGGCGGCGAAGCGGATCTGGCCGACGAGGGCGGTGCGCCGCTCGGCCGCCTCCACCGAGAGGCCACCGATGCCGACCAACCCGGCGACGACGAGGACGACGGCCAGGACGAGGGCGGCGAGGGCGGCGATGTGGAGGTCGAGGGGGGCCAGGGCCAACCAGCCCACGGCCCGACCGGGTGAGGCGGGGATCGGCATGCCCCCGACCTCGACGCGCGCCACGTCCAGGGCCGACCAACCGACCAGCACCACAGCGACGGCCGTGGTGGCCAACCGCGGCAGGCGGCGACCGCTGGCCACCAGGGCCGCGCCGAGGCTGAGGGCGACGAGGGTGGCCGCGGCGAGGGCCCCGGCGGCGATCCAGGCCGCCACCGGCTCGGGCAACCGGTGATCGGCGAAGCGCCCGGCCGCGGCGCCGAGCAGCACGGCGATGAACAGCCCGGAGCGGACCTGGCGCAGGGCCGGTCCCCGCAGGGCGCGGGCCCGATCGACGGGGGCGAGCAGGATGTGGCGGACGTCGCCCGGCTCGACGGCCAGGGGGCCGCCCCGACTGCCGGAGCGCAGCCCCACGGCCACGGCCAGGGCGGCGACCAGGCCGATCACCGCCGGACCGTGGGTGGTGACGTCGGTGACCTGGCCGGACGTCAGGGGCTCGTCGCCGACGGTGCCGGCGATGACGACCACGGCGACGACCCCCAGAAGGCCGGCCATGTAGACCCGGTAGAGGGCGTCGACCCAGTGCACCTCGGCGACGCGGCGGCGGCGCCGGGCCCGGCGCAGGGCGACGAGGTGCCCGGGATCGACGGGCAGATCGTGGCCGTCGTCGTCCTCGACGTCGTCACCGATCGGGGCGGCGGCGGCGTCAGCGGGCACGTCGGCCGACGCTACGCCCGTCTTCCCCGTCGCTCCCAGCCGCAGCTCCCCTCCTCCGCCGACCTAGCACGATCTCATACCGCATAGGTAACAAAAGGTGCCGAGAACGGGAGGAGGGTCTCAGCCCAGCCGGGCCCGGAAGCGGCCGGCGCCCTCGACGGCCACGCCGGGGGGCAGGCGATCACGGAGGCCGCGGTCGGAGGTGACGACGGTGAGGTCCGGGTGGTCGCCGTAGCGCTCGTCGACCACCTCGACGATGCGGTCGTCGGCCGCATCGCGCCCGGCCCGGCGGGCGAAGTCCACGGTGAGGTTCCCGCCCGCCGCCGCCGACACCGACAGCTCGGGCCGTCCGTCGAAGACGAGCACCACCACGTCGTCGTGGTCGCGGCACCAGACGCCGACGGCCTGAGCCAGGCGGGCGGCGGCACCGACGGGATCGTTCCACCACCCGTCGGCGCCCGCCCCCATCACGTTGTTGCCGTCGACCACCCAGAGCATCGGGGTGGCCGACCAGTCAGGCGCCGGCCCGGCGGAAGAGGGTGATCTTGTCCTCGCCGACCTTCTCCCGGAACTCGGGATCGTCGATGCCCAGGCCCTCCTCGGGGGCGAGGCACAGCACGCCGGCCTTGCCCTCGATCTCGTTGCGGTGCACGGCCAGGGCCGCCTCGCCCGTCTGCTCCAGGGAGTACACCCGGGAGAGGAGGGGCTGGATCTTGCCCTCACTGATGAGCTGGTTGGCCGCCCACGCCTCCTTGTAGTTGGCGAAGTGGGAGCTGACGATGCTCTTCAGCTTCATCCACAGGTGGCGGTTGTCGTACTCGATCATGTAGCCGCTGGTGGCCGCGCAGGTGACGATCTTGCCGCCCCGGGCGGCCGCGAACACCGAGGCGCCGAAGGTCTGGCGACCGGGGTGCTCGAAGACGGTGTCGACGTCGCGGCCGATGAGGCCGCGGATGTCCTTGCCCAGGCGCCGCCACTCCTTCTCGTCTTGCGTGTGCTCGTCGGACCAGAAGCGGTA
>CAZXRA010000277.1:0-8008 GCA_964643485.1 uncultured Iamiaceae bacterium
CACCTCCGGGGCCATCGCCGCCGGCCTGCCGGTGCTGGGACTGACGGGACGGCGGCCGCGGGATCCCGTCACCCTCCAGGCCCTCTCGGCCGTGGGCCAGAGCCGCCTCATGGGCGTGTGGGACCGCTACCTCGCAGCCCACGGGCTGGTCGGGGGGCAGGTGCTGCTCGCCCCCCTCGACTTCGCCGTGCGCGACCAGTACCTGCACGCCCGGGCCACGCTCGGCCGCCTGTTGGATCTGGGCGTGGTGCCCGTCGTCAACGAGAACGACGCCATCGCCGACGACGAGATCCGCTTCGGCGACAACGACCGCATCGCCGCCCTGGTCGCCCACCTGGTGGGGGCCGAGGCCCTCGTGCTGCTCACCGACACGGTGGGGCTCCTCACCGCCGATCCCCGCTTCGACTCCGAGGCGTCGCTGATCGAGGAGATCCGCGAGGTCGACCAGTCCCTGGAGGCCCTGGCCGGCGGGGCGGGGACAACCCGGGGCAGCGGGGGGATGGCCACCAAGCTGGCCGCGGCCAAGATCGCCTCCTGGTCGGGGGTGCGCACCGTCATCGCTGCGGCCGAGCGACCGGGTGTGGTGGCCGACGCCCTGGCCGACGTGCCCGGCGTGGGCACCGTCGTCCGGCCCCGATCCCGCCGCCTGGCGGCCCGGAAGCTGTGGATCGCCTTTGCCGTGGGCTCGTCGGGCACGATCGTGGTCGACGCCGGGGCCCGCCGGGCCCTGGAGGGGTCGGGGCGCTCGCTGCTCCCGGCCGGCGTGGTGGGGGCGCGGGGCAGCTTCGGTGCCGGCGAGGCCGTCGAGATCGCCGACGACCACGGGGTGGTGTTCGCCAAGGGGATCGCCTCGCTGGCCGCCGAAGCCCTCCTCGCCGTGGCCGGCGTCCGCACCGCCGAGCTGCCCGAGGGCACCCCCCACGAGGTCGTCCACCGCGACGACCTGGTCGTCCTCCCGACCTGAGCTCCGCTCGCGGCTACCCGCTCGGGTCCTGGGCGGACCACCAGGTGGCCTCGGCCCGGGCCGCCACCTCCGGCACCGACAGGCCGAGGGCGGCGGCGACGGCGACGACGTCGTCGTGCTCGGCCTTGGCCCGCACCGGTGAGACCTTCACCCGGATGCGATGGCCCTCCAGCTCGACCTCCTCGACGGCCCGCGTGGCCGGCCAGCGGTGATGGCTGGCGGCGCGGATGCCAAGGCTCCCCGTCGCCGCCCGGAGGGCCTCGGCCACGGCCGGGGCCTGGCCCTCGTCGGCCAGGGCGGCGACGACGTGGCCGGGTCGGCCCTTCTTCATCAACACCGGCGTGATCGAGGCGTCCCGGGCCCCGGCGGCCAGGAGGGCGGGGAGGGCGGCGGCCAGCACCTCCCCGGTGGCGTCGTCCAGCGTGGCCTCCAGCACGACCACGGGCTGGCCGGCGCCCGGCGGGGCGGCGGGCGCGGTGCCCAGGACCACCTGGGTGGCGTTCACCGTGCCGTCGGGGTCGGCGTGCCCGGCCCCGAAGCCGGTGGCGGTGAGGGTGAGGTCGGGGACCGGACCGAACCGACGAGCCAGGCTGGCCATGAGGGCGGCGCCGGTCGGGGTGGTCAGCTCCACCGGTGTGTCGACGCCGTGGACCGGCGCCCCGGCCTCGGCCAGGATGCGGGTGACGGCCGGGGCCGGGTTGGGCAGGGTGCCGTGGGCGGCGGCGACGGTGCCGCGCCCCACGGCGACCGGTGAGCAGGTGACCTCGTCGACGCCCAGCACCTCCAGGGCGGCACAGGTGCCGACGACGTCGACGAGGGCGTCGACCGCTCCCACCTCGTGGAAGTGGACGTCGTCGGGGGCCATCCGGTGGAGAGTGCCCTCGGCCCGGGCCAGGGCGGTGAAGGTGGCCGTGGCCCGGGCGTGGACCTGCTCGGGCAGGCTGGCACCGGCGAGCATCTCCCGGATGACCCGCCAGGTGCGGTGGTGGTGCTCCTCGGGGACCCGGACGTGGGCCCGGGTGGCGGCGATGCCCCCCCGGAGGACGGGCTCCGCCTCCAGTTCCCAGCCGGCCACGGGGAGGCGCCGGACCAGGGCCTCGACCTCGTCCTGGTCGGCTCCGGCGTCGAGCAGGGCCCCCAGGGCCATGTCGCCGGCCACGCCGGAGAAGCAGTGGAACCAGGCGACGGTGTCAGGCACGGGAGGCCACCGGCCCGAGGATGCGGCGCACGGCACAGGCGGCGCCGTAGCCGTTGTCGATGCCGACCACGGTGATGCCGGCGGCGCAGGAGGAGAGCATGGCCAGCAGGGCGGTGACGCCGTCGAGGGCGGCGCCGTACCCGACGCTGGTGGGGACGGCGACGACGGGGGCGGCGGCCAGGCCCCCGACGACCGAGGCCAGGGCCCCCTCCATGCCGGCCACGACGACGACGGCGTCGGCACCGGTCAGGCGATCGGCGTCGGCCAGGAGTCGATGGACGCCGGCCACCCCGACATCGGTGAGGCGGTCGGGAGGGAGGCCGAGGGCGGTGAGGGTGGCGGCGCACTCGTCGGCCACGGGCAGGTCGGCGGTGCCGGCGGCCACCA
Organism: uncultured Iamiaceae bacterium; assembly: GCA_964643485.1. Classification (GTDB taxonomy): domain Bacteria; phylum Actinomycetota; class Acidimicrobiia; order Acidimicrobiales; family Iamiaceae; genus Iamia. Next base: position 2,550 of record CAZXRA010000277.1, read on the forward strand.
CGACCACCCGGGAGCCGAGGGGGGCCGCCGGGCGCCAGGCCACCAGCCGGTGGCGGTCGCCGGTGACCACGCCGCCGGGGTGGGCGGCCCGTGCCGCCTCGGCCTGGGCGGCGTCGGCCCGGGTGAGGAGCACCGGCCCACCGTCGCCGGCCAGCAGCTCGCCCACCAGGGCGGCGCACTGGCCGGGGGTCTTCCCCGGCCCGTACACCGCCTCGGGCAGGCCCGTGCGCAGGGCCCGGTGGTGGTCGACCCGGGCGAAGCCCACGTCGGCGAAGGGGAGGCGCCGGAGCCGGGCCACGGCGTCGTCGGGCGTGACCTCGCCGGCCTGGACGGCGGCGAGGAGGGCGCGCAGGGCGGGCTCGTCCATCCCGCCATCCTGGTCCGCCCGCGGGGTCGGGGCCCACCCTGGCGCGGGTGCCAGACTGGCGGGGTGCCTCCCCCGCACCCGCCCGGCGCTGCCGTCGAGGCCCCCCCCCTGGCCGATCCGGCCTCGGCGCTGGAGGCCCTGCGGGCGGGGCTCCGGACCCTCGGCTCCGTGGTGGTCGCCTTCAGTGGCGGCGCCGGTTCGGCCCTGCTGGCCCGGGTGGCCCACGAGGAGCTGGGGCTGGCGGCCCTGGCCGTCACCGCTGTGTCGCCCTCCCTCGCCCCGGCCGAGCTGGCCGACTGCCGGGCCTTGGCCGCCGAGTGGGGCCTGGCCTGGGAGGCCCGGGTGACAGCGGAGATGGACGATCCTCGCTACACGGCCAACGACGGCGACCGCTGCCGCTGGTGCAAGACGGCCCTGATGGACGTGCTCACCCCCGTCGCCGCGGCCCGGGGGGCCACCGTCGTGCTGGGCGTCAACGTCGACGACCTGGGCGACCACCGGCCGGGCCAGGAGGCGGCGGCCGCGGCCGGGGCCCGGTTCCCGCTGGTCGAGGCCGGCCTCACCAAGGCCCTGGTGCGGGAGGCGTCCCGCTCCCTCGGCCTGCGCACCTGGGATAAGCCGGCGGCGGCCTGCCTGGCCTCGCGCCTGCCCTACGGGACCCCCGTCACCTTGGGCACCCTCGACCATGTGGGGCGGGCCGAGGCCGCCCTCCACGCTCTCGGCTTCCCCGAGGTGAGGGTGCGTCACGGGGGAGCGACGGCCCGGGTGGAGGTCCCCCTGGCCCGCCTGGCCGACGTGGTAGCCCGGCGCCAGGCGGTGGTCGACGCCGTCCAGGCCGCCGGCTACCGCCGCGTCACCCTCGACCTGGAGGGACTCCGGAGCGGCAACCTCAACGACGACCTCCCCCCATCCGCTCCGTTCTGAGCCGGGAAAACGCCCTTTTGGGCGTCTGGCTGGCTCAGAACGGATGAGGAGGTTCGGTCAGGGCGAGGGCGAGGCGTCGAGGCGGGCGCGCCAGTCGTCGAGGAGCTCGGCCAGGGTGGCCTCGATGGCGATCTCGGGCTCCCAGCCCGTGGCCGCCGTGAGCTTGGCGTGCGAGCCCCGGAGCACGGGCACCTCGACGGGCCGCAGGAGGGCGGGGTCGGTCTCGAAGCGGAGATCGACCTTGGCCAGGCCCAAGAGGACGTCGGCCACCTGCTGGACGGCCAGGTCGACCCCGGAGCAGACGTTGTACGCCTCCCCGGGCTCGCCCTTCTCGGCCAGCAACCGGTAGGCCCGCACCACGTCGCGCACGTCGGTGAAGTCGCGGCGGGGCGACAGGTCGCCGATGGCCAACACCTCGCCCCCCTCCCGCTCGGCCCGGGCGATGCGGCTGGCCAGGGCCGAGGCCAGAAACTTGTCGGACTGGCCTGGGCCCAGGTGGTTGAAGGCCCGCACCCGCATGACGGGCAGGCCGTGGCCCAGCCACGCCTGAAGGCCGAGGTAGTCGGCCGCCACCTTGGAGGCGGCATAGGGCGACGCCGGCCGCAGCGGGCTCTCCTCGGTGAGGGGCAGCTCCTCGGGGCTGACGGCGCCGTAGACGTCGGCGCTGGACACGGCCACGACCCGGCGCACCTCGGCGGCCTGGCAGGCGGTGAGGACGTTGAGGGTGCCCTCGGCGTTGGCCCGGAAGGCCTCGACGGGGTGGGCCCACGAGCCGCCCACGTCGGCCCAGCCGGCCAGGTGGTAGACGACCTCGGGGGCGATGGTGGCGATCTCGGTCGCGATGGCGGCGGCGTCGGTGATGTCGGCGCCGCCGTGGGCGGGATCGGTGGTGTGGACGTCGTCCCCGGCGTCGGTGAGGTGCCGTACGAGGTGGTGACCGACGAACCCCCCGGCCCCGGTGACGAGGACCCTCATCGATGGCATGAGGCGGGAGCGTAGTGCCGGGGTCGTGATCGCCATCACGTCGAGGAGCGGCGGTCTCCGGGCCCGGGAGGTCGCTCCACTACGCTCGATCTGCCCGGTGGCGCGCCCGTGACGATCCGGTCTCGGCGGATGCGAGAGGAGACCCGGTGCCCCACCTGTCGGTCCTGCTCCCCGCCTACAACGAGGCCGAGAACCTGGCCGAGCTGGTGCCGGAGATTGCCAAGGTGCTGGAAGCGGCGGGCATCGACCACGAGATCGTCGTCGTCGACGACGGGAGCTCCGACGGCACCCGCGGGGTGATGACCGAGCTGCGCAGCGCCGATGTCCGCTCCATCCGCTTGCGCCGCAACTCGGGGAAGTCGGCCGCCCTCTCGATCGGGATCGAGCACGTCCACGGCGAGTACGTCGCCCTGATGGACGCCGACGGCCAGGACGACCCGGAGGAGCTGCCCCGTCTCCTCGCCCACCTCGGTGAGGCCCGCCTCGACCTGGTCACCGGGCGCCGGTCGGTGCGCAACGACCGCTTCGTGAAGCGCACCACGTCGAAGCTCTACAACGGGGCGACGGCCGTCGTCACCGGCGTGCCGGGGCGGGACTTCAACAGTGGCCTCAAGGTGATGTCCACCGAGCTGGCCCGGTCGCTGGAGCTGTACGGCGAGCTGCACCGCTACATCCCGGTGCTGGCCGTGTGGAACGGCTTCCGGGTGGGGGAGCTCGACGTGGCCCACCACGAGCGCCGCCACGGGCGCTCCAAGTTCGGGCGGGCCCGCTTCTGGCGGGGCTTCCTCGACCTGGTCACGGTGAAGTTCCTCACCACCTACACCGCCCGCCCGTTCCACCTCTTCGGGGGCATCGGGATCCTGATCGGCCTGGTGGGGGCCGGCCTCCTGGGCTGGATGGCCGCCTCCAAGATCGCCGGTCACGACATCGGCACCCGCCCGGCGTTGCAGGCGGGGATCCTCCTCGTGGTGGTGGCCGTCCAGATGGTCTCGCTCGGCCTGTTGGGCGAGCTGATGGTCAACCTGCGCCGCCGCCGGAGCCTCGATGCCTCGGCCGAGGGCGACCTGTGAGCGGCGGCTCGTCCCGCACCATCGGCCTGGCCCCCGGCGCCCCCACCGAGGCGGCGGGCCAGGACGCGGCCAAGTACGGCACGTCCAACCCGGTGGTGCAGAAGCTGCTGAACCGCTGGATGGGGGAGATCCACGGGATCCTCGGTCCGGTCGGCGGCGTGGTGGTCGACATCGGGGTGGGCGAGGCCCTGGCCCTGGAGCGGATGATCCCCGGGGGCTGCCCGGCGGTGGGGTTGGAGTACCGCCTCGACAAGGCCCGGGCGGCCAAGGACCGGCTGGCCTGGCTGGCCCCGACGGTCGGCGATGCGGGGATGCTGCCCTTCCCCGACGACTGCGCCGACCTGGTCACCTGCATCGAGCTGCTGGAGCACCTCCCGACGTTCCGGCCCGCTGTCGCCGAGCTGGCCCGCATCACCCGCCCCGAGGGGCGCTGCGTCGTGTCGGTGCCGTGGGAGCCCTGGTTCCGCCTGGGCAACCTGGGCCGGGGCAAGAACCTGGGCCGCCTGGGCAACGACCCGGAGCACGTCCAGGCCTTCACGCCCCGGAAGCTGGTGCGGGCCCTCCGCCGCCGCTTCCGGGACGTGGAGCTGCACCCCTGCTTCCCGTGGCTGATCGCCGAGTGCCGCGGGCCGAAGAACCCCTGAGGAGCTGTCCCCCGTGTCCGCCATTGACGAGCTGCTGGCCCACAACGCCGCCTACGCCGCCACCTTCGACGCCGCCGGCCGGGTGCGCTACCCGTCGCGGAAGCTCGTCGTGCTGGCCTGCATGGACTCCCGCCTCGACGTCTTCGGCCTCCTCGGGCTCGACCAGGGGGAGGCCCACGTCCTCCGCAACGCCGGCGGGGTCGTCACCGACGACGCCATCCGCTCGCTCGCCATCTCCCAGCGGCTCATGGGCACCGAGGAGGTCGTCCTCATCCATCACACCGACTGCGGGATGCTCACCCTCACCGACGACCAGTTCAAGGACGACCTGGAGCGCGACACGGGGATCCGCCCGGCGTGGGCCGTCGAGTCGTTCTCCGACCTGGACGCCAACGTGCGCCAGAGCATGGCCCGCATCCGGGTCAGCCCCTTCGTCCCCCATCGGGACAAGGTGCGGGGCTTCGTCTACGACGTCGACACCGGCGCCCTGCGCGAGATCCTCCCGGCCTAGCTCCCCACCCCTCCCGCAACCCGGCACCTTTTGTTACCACCGGGGTTGGAAATCGTGCTGGGTTCGTCGGGGGAGGGCGGTCAGCGATCGGCGGGAGGCGGGGTCGACTGGGGTGGGCTCTCGGCCCTGATCTGGTCGAGGGCATCGGCCGTGGCCCGCTGGAGGCTGTTGACCTGGTCGTTGATGGGGGTCAGCTCCCAGGCGATGACCCGGTGGATGAGGCGCTTGACGACGCTCACGCCGGGCCGGGCCGACACCGGGGCCGGGGCCTGGAGGGGACGGAGGCGGCGTACGGGGGCGGAGGCCGACACGGCGGGGGCGCCCGTCGTCGTCGTGCCCGGCACCACGGCTCCCCCCCGGGCGGCGGCGGCCCGGGCCCGGATCTCTTCCTGCACCTGGTCGCGGTCGACCGCACCGTCCCGGCCATCCCCGGTGGGCCAGGTGACGGGAGTGGCGCCCTCACCGGGAGCGGCGCCCACGGCGGCGGCCAGGGCCCGGGCCAGGCCGGCGTTGTCGTCGACCAGCACCGCCCCGGGCATGGCCTCGACCTGGTGGGCCAGGCCGCCGACCCGGGTGGCGATGACGGGGCGGCCGAAGAGGGCGGCCCGCTCGGCCACGCTGGAGGACCAGATGTGGCGGTAGGGGAGCACCACGGTGTCACAGGCCACGATCCACCGGTCGAACATCTCGTCGCTGACGAAACCCAGGTGGACGTGGACGCCGGGCTCCCGGGCGGCGATGGCCCGCAGCTCGTTCACGTGGTCGAGGGTGGCCTGGTCGTCGACCCGGGCCGAGCCCACGATGTCGAGGCGGGCGCCCCGGCGCCCCAGGTCGGCGAAGGCCCGGGCCGCCCGGTCGAACCCCTTGTGGGGCTGGACGAAGCCGATGCAGAGGAAGACGTGCTCGTCGTCGGGGAGGCCCAGCGTGGCCCGGGCCCGGGCCCGGTCGGCCGTGGTGCG
>CAZXRA010000278.1:0-7547 GCA_964643485.1 uncultured Iamiaceae bacterium
GGCCGGCTCGTCCGGGATCCCGTCACCGCCACACGAGCGCCGGCCTGGCCGGCGCTCGTCTCGCGTGCGGAGTGTCGGAAAACTTGCAACTGGGGTTGATGGTTTCTGGGTGCTGGAGGTATAAGTAGCCCACCGGTCCACAACGACGAAAGGGGAGACCGATGCTGATGCGTACCGATCCGTTCCGTGACCTCGACCGCCTCACGCAACAGGCCTTCGGCGCTCCGACCCGGCCGGCAGCCATGCCGATCGACGCCTATCGCAACGGCGACGAGTTCGTGGTCGAGTTCGACCTGCCCGGGGTGGAGCCCGACTCCATCGACCTGACCGTGGAGAAGGACGTGCTCACGGTGCGAGCCCAGCGCCCGCGCCCCGCCCTCGACGGGGTGGAGCTCCTGGTCGGGGAGCGCCCGCACGGCGCCTTCAGCCGCCAGCTCTTCCTCGGCGAGGCGCTCGACACCGACGCCGTGGAGGCGCGCTACGCCGACGGCGTCCTGTCCCTCCGGATCCCGGTCGCCGAGCGAGCGAAGCCGCGCCGGGTACCGATCGCCCACGGTCGGGGCTCTCCCGCCGCCATCGATGCCGGCGTGCGCCGCGAGAGCGAGCCCGACCTGGTCGGTGCGAGCGGCTGAGGGCGACCATGACGCTGGCCCTCGACGACGACCAGGCCCCGCTCTACACGGTGGGCCAGGTCGCCGGGATCCTCGACGTCCAGCCGGCCTTCCTGCGCCGGCTGGACACCGAGCACGTGGTGCGCCCGGCCCGCTCCGCCGGGGGCCAGCGCCGCTACAGCCGCTCCGACATCACCGCGGTGGCTCACGTCACCCGGATGACCGACGTCGGCATGACCCTCGTGGGCATCCGCCGCATCCTGGCGCTGGAGGCCGAGGTCGCTGCCCTCAGGCGAGAGCTGGCCGAGATGCGACCGACTGCCACCGATCCATCCCGCCTCTGACCGGCGATGGCGGGAGCGCTACCGGCGGGAGCGGGGCCGGCGGGCCAGGCGGGCCACGAGCACCTCGAGGACGAGCTCGTCGGGCCAGGCCACGTTGGTGCCCCGCAGGGCCAGATCGGCGTCGGCCAGGAGCCCGAAGGCCCGGCGGACACCGTCGGGGCCGAGGGATCGAGCCTGGTTGAGCGCCTTCTTGGCCGGGAAGGTCGAGCCCTTCAGGCCCAGGATCTCCGCCGCCTCCTTCTCGGAGCGGGCCCCGGCCCCGTCGAGGCGGAGCATCCGGGCGTAGTGCCCGTGGAGGGTGGCCATCACCTGGAGGGCATGGCGCTCACCGCCGTTGAGCATGCGGTGCAGCTTGGCCAGGGCCAGGGCGGCGTTGCCGGAGTCGATGGCGTCGGTGAGCTCCCACGGGGGCACCCCTCCGGCCTCCCCGAGCCACGGGCGCACGTCGTCGGCGTGCAGGCGGGCACCGTCCCCGTGGATGCCGGCGAGGCGCTCGGCCAGCTCCACCACCGCGCCCCCGTTCTCCCCGAGCTGCTCGGCCACCAGCCCGACGGCGGCCCGGTCGAGGTGCAGGTCGTGGTGGGCCATCTGCTCGGCGATCCACGCCTCGCGGTTGCGGGCCGGCGGGTCGGCGTCCAGCACCTCGCCCCGGGCGTCCTTCACCGCCTTGCTGAGCGACGGGGGCAGCTTGGCCGTCCGGGCCCCGGGCTCGGGGCTGCGTTCCCATACCAGCACCAGGTCGGTGGTGGCGACGGGGTCGGCCAGGTGGTCGAGGAGGGGGCGCAGGGACTCGGCGTTGGTGAAGCGCTGGAGGTGGCGGGCCACCACGATGCGCCGGTCGGTGAGGAACGGGAGGGTGTTGGCCGCGTCGACGACGACGGCGAGCTCGTACTCGGGGCCGGACTGCTCGTCGACCAGCAGGCTGCGGTCGCCGTCGCCGACGAGGCGGTCGACCAGGCCGGCGAGGGCCTCCTCCCGCAGGACGTCGTCCGCTCCCTTCAGGAGGGTGACCGACCCCATCAGGCGTCCCCTCCCGATCGGGCCGCGGCGAGGGCGTCGATCACGTGGGCGGCCCGGCGCGCCGCCCGGGGCTCGATGGTGCGCACCACGACGGCCCCGGCCATGCGGGCGGCGGCGACGGAGGCCGCGACCTCGTCGCGGCCCTGCGTCCCCGTGTCGAGGTCGACGGGGCCGTCGTAGCGGGCATCGACCACCACGAGCGGGGCCGGGGCCGAGGGGGATGTCGCCACGTCGTCGGCCACGGCGGCCGACCCTACCGCCCGCGCTCAGGCGACCGGTCGGGCTCGTTGCCGTCGCAGGGCGGATCGGCGGGCAGGCGGACGCAGGCCTCACCGGCAGCCTGGCGCGACACGGTGATGGGGCCGACGCGCACCATCGTGGCTCCGCCCGCAGGGTCCCGCCCCAGGATCCAGACCCGGCCCACCCGGGCCCGATGGCGGGCAGCCCGCTCCTCGTCGGCGGGGGTCGCCCCCGGCCCGAGGACGAGCAGGTCGAGGTCGACCACCCCGGCCCGGCGCAGGCCTTCCAGCACCGCCATGGAACCGGTGCCGGGATCGACCACGGCCACGGCCGCGCCCCCGGCCCGCCACACGGTGACGCCGGGGTGGGGGCGGACGACCGGAGGCGCCCGCCCCAGGGCCACCGCCGGGGCGGCCACGGCCCCGGCCAACGCCACCAGGCCGGCCGTGCGCAGCACAAGCCTCGGCCATCCGGAGGTAGCCATGACGAGCCCGGGCCGAGGCCCTGGCCCGCGGGGATCGGGGGCCGCCATCGCCGTGGCGTCTCCGCCGTCCTCGCAACGGCGGGTCACCAGCAGCGCGCCGAGGCCCCCCGCCACCACGGCCAGGTGGACGGGGCCCAGCTCCCCGAAGGGGACCGATGCCGCCCGACGGGCCACCGTCCCCAGGGCACCGAGAGCGATCCCGGTGGGGAGGTGGAGCCACCCGTCCCACGGGCCCCCGAGCGCCCCGGCGGCCAGGCCGGCCGGCAGCCCCCAGGTGAGCACCACGGCGGCCGCCGGCGCGGCCAGCACGTTGGCGGGGAGGGAGGCGACGGGGACTCCGCCGAAGCTGCCCAGCAGCAGGGGGGCCACGGCCAGCTGAGCCGAGACGCTCACCGTCACCGCGGCGCGGAGGGCCTCGGGACCGGGCAGCAACGGCCGGAGCCGCGGCCCGATCACCAGGATCCCCAGGGTGGCGGCCACCGAGAGCTGGAACCCGAGCGATCGGACGAGCAGGGGGTCGATCAGGACGAGGGCCGTCACGGCGAGGGCGAGGAGTTGCACCCCCGCCGTGGGGCGGCCCCGAGCGGCGGCGGCCGCACCGGCGGCCGCCATGGCCACGGCCCGCAGGACCGATGGCTCACATCGCGTCACCACCGCGAACAGGCCGAGCAGGGCACCCATCACCACCAGCCGCCCTCCCGGGGGCAGCCGGGTCAGCCCGGGACCGGCCAGGGCCAGGACGAAGGCCACGTTCTGGCCCGACACCGCCAACAGGTGGGCCAGGCCCGAGCCCCGGAAGTCGTCGACCGTCTCCGGGGCCTGGGCCCGGTCGTCACCCAGGACTAGCCCCAGGTAGAGCGCCTGCTGCTGGTCGCCGAGCGGCGCCGCCCCCCGATCGAGGAGACGGCGCAGGTGGTTGGCGGCCCGCCAGGGTGGGACAGCGTCGGGGCCGGCCCGGGCCGACCGCACCCGCACCTCGGCGGCCACGTGCCGCATGCGGAGGAAGGCCATGTCGTCGGGCAGCGGCCGAAGGCTCCCGGCGACGATCACCCTCTCGCCCGCCAAGCGGGCGGCGAGGATCTCGCCGGCGGCGCTCTCGGCCCGGAGGAGCACGTGGCGCCGTCCGAGCCGGGCCACGGCCTCGACCGTGCCCCACCGCCCCTCGGGGTCGGTGACAAGTGTGGCGGTGCCCGCGACAGGGCCAGGGGGCGGCGGAGCCAGCCCGTCGAGGGCCCGCGCCCCAAGCGCCGAGGCGGCCAGGGCCACGGGCAGGGCCAGCAGCGCCGGCCGCCGGGAGAGGACGACGATGCCGGCCAGAGCGGCGGGGACGAGCAGCGTGAGGGGCCGGGCCGCCAGGGCTCCGGCCCCCGCCGCCACGGCCACCGCGGCGGCGCCCATCGGCGTCAGGGCCCGCACCGCCGCCGGCGCGGGGGGCAGCCACGGTGCGCTCATCCCACCGTGACCAGGGGGCGGAGCTGCTCGAGCTTGGCCTCGCCGATCCCCCGGACATCGAGGAGGTCGTCGACGGCGAGGAAGCCGCCGTTCTCCTCCCGGAAGGTGACGATGGCCGCCGCCGTGGCCGGCCCGACCCCGGGCAGCTCGTCGAGCTCGGCCTCGTCGGCGGTGTTGATGTCGACCAGGCCACCGAGACCACCACCACCGTCGTCGAGTCCTCCTGGAGGAGCAACAGGATCGGGAGGAGGCCCGTCAGGACCGATGGCGGCGGGGACGTCCTCACCGAGGCGAGGGACGTAGACCCGCGTGCCGTCGGCCAGCGGGGCGGCCAGGTTGAGGCGCGACGGGTCGGCATCGGGAGCGAGGCCTCCCGCCAGCCGGACCAGGTCGTCGACCCGGGCCGTGGCATCCAGGCGATAGACACCAGGGCGCCCCACCGCTCCGGCGGCATGGGCCACGACCTCGTCCGGCACCGCCGACGAGCCCGATGCCGGGAGGGAGCCACCGGGCGCTCCTCTCCCTTCCGTCGGGGTGCTGGTGACCGGCACGGCGGTCGAGGCCACAGGCAGCGCCTCTTCCACCGGCGTCGGGGACGGTCGCAGCAGCCAGAGGCCCACACCGATCACGGCCATGGCGACGAGGGCCCACACCGCCCACCGACCGTCGAACGGTGTGCGTCGGCGCAGGTCGGCGAGGCGTTCCCGCCAGTCGGAGGTCGGGAGGGGAGGGGGAGGGATCCCGTCAGCCGAGGCGTGGACAGGGCCAATGACGGGGGACGAAGGTGCGGGGCCGGCCAAGGGGCGCCTCCCGGCTCGGGCCAGCGGGCGGGCGCGCCGGTGGCCGTGCGGATGCGAGGGGGAAGCGGGCCGGTCGGGTCCGGCGGCGCCCTCCTACCCCAGGGGCTCGGCCCTCGAACCCACCGGCGTCAGAACAGGCGGGTGGTGAGGGCCTTGCGGTACTGGGCCGTGCGGGGATCGTCGGGCCCCAGCAGCTCGAGCAGGTCGAGCAGCTCCTGGCGGGCGGCCTCGTCGCCCGGGGCCCGCTCCAGCAGGTCGTCGAGGCGCTCGTCGACGCCGTCGTCGGGGGTGGCCCCGGTGCGGGCCAGGGCGGCGATGCGCCGGGTCTCGGCCGACTCCGGGATGCGGCCCAGCAGGTCGAGGGCCTCGTCGGCCCGGTCGTCGGCCACGAGGGCCTCGGCCAGGGCCACCGTCACCTCGGCGTTGCCCGGGTCGAGCTCCAGGGCCAGGCGGAGCGACGGCACGTCGCCCACGGCCAGGAGGGCAGCCACCTCGCCCTCCTCGGCCGTGGGGAGCAGGGCCTGGACGAAGGCATCGACGGCGTCGCGGCCCTGGGCCCCGACGAAGCCGTCGAGCACCTTGCCGTTCTTCAGGCCGTAGACGGCGGGGATGCCCTGCACCCGGAAGGCCTGGGAGATCTGGGGGTTGTCGTCCACGTTGACCTTGACCAGGACGACCTTGCCGTCGGTGGCGTCGACGACGTCCTCCAGGATGGGGCCGAGCTGGCGGCAGGGACCGCACCACGGGGCCCACAGGTCGACCACGACGGGCGTGGTCTTGGAGCGTTCGATCACGTCCTGTTCGAACGTGGCGTCGGTGACGTCCATCGTGGTCTCCTCGGGGGGCGGGCCGTCAACCTATCGGGGCCCGGCGCCGCTCCGGCCCGGGTCCCCCGGCGCGGCCCCGGCCACGAGGCCGGCCAGGCGGGGCCGGGACCGGTCGATCTCGTCCCGCAGCAACTTCTCCAGCACCGGGCCGAACAGGCCGCCTCCGTAGTGGAGGTGCATGACGAGGAGGGCGCCGGCGGCCTGGTCGGCCACCTCGGCCCGCAGGATCCAGGGCGAGTGGTCGCGCCCGTCGTGCTCTCGCCGCTCGAAGGTGACGCGGTGGGGTGTCTCGCTGAGGGTGCGGACCATGCGCAGCCGCTTGGCCCGGGCCAGGGGCCCCAGCCGGGCCCGGAGGTCGATCGACCACGCCGGGCCCTCGTCGTCGGGGTGCGGGTCGACGGGCTCGGCCCGGCTGACCAGGCCCAGCCACTCCGGGTAGAGGGCCAGGTCGTCCACCCAGGCGAAGACGGCCTCGGGGGCGGCGGTCGTGCCCATCTCGGCGGTGACGTCCACGCCGGCCAGCATGCCCGACCGGCGGGCGACTTCAGGAACGGAGGGCGGACAGGAGCCGGGCCCGGGCGGCGGCCCACGCCGGGTCGACCAGGAGCTCGGCCATCCGGGGCCGGGCGAAGGGCACGTCCTCCGCGGCGACCACCCGGCCGGGCCGGGCCGACAGGACGACGATGCGGTCGGCCAGGGTGAGGGCCTCGTCGACGTCGTGGGTGACGAGCACGGTGCTGCGCCGGTCGTCCTCCCACACCTCCTCCAGCCAGCCGTAGAGGTCGCGGCGGGTCAGGGCGTCGAGGGCCCCGAAGGGCTCGTCCAGGAGCAGCGGGGACCGGCCGGTGAGGAAGGTGCGGGCGATGGCCACCCGCTGGCGCATGCCTCCCGAGAGCTGGGCGGGCCACGCCCGTTCGAAGCCGGCCAGGCCGAAGCGGTCCAAAAGCGCGGCGGCGTGGGCCCGGGCCTCGGGGCGGGGCACGCCGGCCATCTCGGCCCCGAGGGCGGCGTTGCCCACCACCCGCCGCCAGGGCAGGAGGGCGTCGCGCTGGGGTTGGAAGGCGCACCGGCCGGGCCGGCCCCCGACGTCGGCGCCGTCCACCCGGACGGTGCCGGCGTCGGGGACGACCAGCCCGGCCAGCACCCGCAACAGGGTGCTCTTCCCACAGCCCGAGGGACCGAGGACGGCGACGAACTCCCCCGGTCCCACGTCCAGATCGACGCCGGCGAGCACCGGCGTGGCGCCGAAGGCGTGGGACAGGTCCCGCACCTCGACCGCGCCGGCGCCCGCCGTCATCTCGGCGACCTCAGCCCTCGGGCAGGAAGCGGTCGGTGTAGGCGGCCTCGACGTCGATGGCCTCCTCGATGAGGCCAGCCTCCACCAGGAAGTCGACGAACGTCGTCCACCGGTCGGCCTCCATGCGCCCCCACGCCACGGGGTCGGAGGCGTAGCGGGTGGAGAGGTAGGCGCTGCTGCGCTCGACCAGCTCCCGGTCGAGCTCGGGCACGGCCTCCAGGAGGGCATCGGCCGCGCCCTGGGGGTCGTCCATGGCCTGGCGGTAGCCCCGAGCCGTCACCTCGAGGAAGGTGGAGAGGGCCTCGGGCCGCTCGGCGATGGTGTCCTCGTTGGCGGCCAGCATGGGCGTGTACCAGTCAGGGATGCAGTCGTCGTGGTCGATGAAGGGGATGGTCGTCGTATCGAGCTCGTCGATCTCCCCGAGGCGGATGCCGTCCCACCCGTCGAAGATCCACACCGCGTCGTACTGGTC
>CAZXRA010000279.1:0-6966 GCA_964643485.1 uncultured Iamiaceae bacterium
CCGCACGTCGGGCCGGGCCTCGAAGATGACGGCCAAGGCCTCGGGAACGCCCTGGCAGTCGGGGATCAGCACCTCGCCCGCCGTCCCCGGGCGCCGAGCCCGGACGGCCCTGACGGTGGCGGCGAAAGCCGCGGCTCCGCCATCGTCGAGATCGTCGCGAGCCACGGCGGTGACCACGGCGTGAGCCAGGTCCATGCGATCGACGGCCTCGGCCACCCGCTCCGGCTCGCCGGCGTCGAGGGCCTCGGGATGGCGGGTGTCGACCAGGCAGAAGCCGCAGGCCCGGGTGCAACGCTCGCCGTTGATCATGAACGTGGCCGTCCCGTCGGACCAGCACTCGAAGATGTTGGGGCAGCCCGCCTCCTCGCACACCGTCACCAGGTCGAGGTCACGCAGGGTGCGCTTCAGGCGCCGGTAGTCGTCGGTGATGCGGAACCGGGCCTTCATCCACTCCGGCTTGCGCTCGGCGATGGCCACGCCCTGGGTGACCCCAGCCTCGGCCAGGCGGCCCAGCAGGCGCACCGACGTGCCCTCCTCGGCTGCCACCCGCAGGCCCTCCGGGACCGCAGCCGGTGTCGCACCCCCTTCGATCCGTGCCGTCGGCCGTCGAATCGACAGCGAATCGACGCCCGACAGGCCGTCCGGCACTCGCTGGGCCGGCTCGCCCGGCCCCTCGCCCCGACTGAAGGGGGTGAGATCGGCGGCCGACGTCCGCCACACCACATCCGCCCGGTCGACGCCCCCGGCCCCCCACCGCTCGGCGGCCAGGCGGGCCACGATCTCGGCCACCTCCCGGAGCGAGACGTCGACCCCCTCGGCCCGCAACGACGTCACCGGCCGGTCGGCGATGCCGCAGGGCACGATGGCGCGGAACATCTCCATGTCGGGGTCGACGTTCAGGGCGAACCCATGCATCGACCGGCCCCGAGTGAGCCGCACGCCGATGGCGCAGATCTTCCGGGGCTCGGGCGAGTCGAGCCCCACCCACACCCCCGGGTAGTCGGGCAGGCGCCCCGCCGCCACCCCCAGGTCGACCAGGGTGTCGACGACGAGCTGCTCGACCGAGCGGACGAAGGTCACGGTGTCGGGCTTCGACCCGCCCCCAGCGCCGGGCACGGTCAGGATCGGGTAGCCGACGAGCTGGCCCGGGCCGTGGTAGGTGACGTCGCCCCCCCGATCGGCCCGCTCCAGCTCCGCCCCCACCTCGGCCGGCGGCACGAGCACGTGGGTCAGGTCAGCCCGCACGCCCAGGGTGAAGACCTTGGGGTGCTCCAGCAGGAGCAGGTGGTCGTGCCCCGGCGTGCGGTGCAGGCCGTGCTGGAGGGCGAGCGCGTCGCGGTACCGCACCCGCCCCAGCCACCGTATGTGGAGGGGGGGCACCGCCGGGGCGGCAGGCACGGCCGGCATCGCCACCTAGAGCTCGGCCTCCCAGTCGCGGGTCTCCAGGATGTCGACGACCCGGCGTAGGAAGTTGGTGGCGTAGGCCCCGTCGAAGGCCCGATGGTCCCACCCCAGGGTGAGGTTGCCCACCGACCGGATGGCGATGGACTCCCGGCCCTCGTCGTCGGTGACCACCACCGGCCGCCGGTGCACACCGTCGGTCGACAGGATCATCACCTGGGGCTGGTTGATGATGGGCAGCAGCACCAGCGTGCCCGACGACCCGGCGTTGGTGATGGTGACGGTGCCCCCGGTGATCTCGTCGGCCGAGAGCTTCCGGCTACGGGCCCGGTCGGCCAGATCGGCCACGGCCCGGGCGATGGCGGGCAGGCGCAGGTTCTGGGCGTCGTGGACGACGGGCACGATCAGGCCCTCGTAGTCGAGGTCGACGGCGTAGCCCACGTTGATGTCGTGGTGGACGACCAGCTCGCCCTCGCCCACGCTGGCGTTGACGTGGGGGAACTCGGCCAAGGCGTCGACCAGGGCCCGGGTGACGAAGGGCAGGTAGGTGAGGCTGACACCCAGCTCGTCGCGGAAGCGCTGCTTCTGGGCCCGGCGCACCCGCTCCACCCCCTCCATGTCGACCTCCATCGAGGCGTAGGCGTGGGGGCTGGTGGCCACGGACCGCACCATGTGCTCGGCCGTGCGGCGCCGGATGTTGTTGAGAGGCACCGACTCGTCACCCTCACCGGCCCGGGCCGGCGCGGGGCGGGCCGCCGGGGTCGGGGCCGCGGATGCCGCCGCCGGCCGCTCCGCCGCCGGGGCCGGCTGCTCCGGGGAGGGCGCCGGAGCCGGAGCCGTGCCCCCGCTCTCGATCGCCCCCTGCACGTCGCTGCGGGTGATGCGGCCCCCGGCGCCGGTGCCGGCGATGGACGAGGCGTCGAGGCCGTGCTCGGCGATGAGGCGGCGCACCACCGGCGACAGGACCTGGCCCTCGCCGGCGCCCCCGGCAGGAGGGGCCGGGCTCGGAGCGGCGTCCCGCTCCCCTTCGGAGGACTCCGGGGCCGCGTCGCCGCTCTCGCCGGCCTCGGGCTCGGTGGCGGCGTCGATCTCGGCCTCGGCCTCCGCCTCCTTGGCCTCCGCCTCGGCCCCCTGGTCCTCCGGCTTCCCCGTCGACTCGACTGCAGATTCGGCCGGAGCCTGGGCCTGCTCCTCGGCCCCCCCCGCCTCGGCGGCCCCGCCGTCGTCGTCCCCCCCGGACGGAGCGGCGGCGCCGTCGCCCACCAGGGCCAGGACGGTGCCCACGTCGACCGTCTCCCCCTCCTGCACCTTGATCTCAGTGAGGGTGCCGCTCACCGGCGACGGGATCTCGGAGTCGACCTTGTCGGTCGAGACCTCGACGATGGCCTCGTCCTCGGCGATCTCCTCGCCCACGGACTTGAGCCACTTGGTGATCGTGCCCTCGGTGACGGTCTCGCCCAGCTGGGGCATCTGGATCTCGGCCATGGGGGTGGGACTCCTGAGGGGTGAGGGGAGGTTTCAGCCGTGGAGGCCGCGGCCGGTGAGGGAGAGGACGGTCTCGCCGAAGTTCTCCGACAGGGACGGGTGGGGCTGGATGAACTGGGCGACCTCGTCGACGGTCGCTTCCCAGTTGACGGCCAGGTACCCCTGCCCGAGCTGCTCGGTGACCCACGGTCCGGCCATGTGGACCCCGAGGATGCGACCGCCGGTGCCGTCGGGCTGCTTCTCGGCGATGACCTTCACCATGCCCTCGGTCTCACCCAGGATCATGGCCCGGCCGTTGCCCAGCCAGCGGTGCTTGGCCACCACGACGTCGTGCCCCGCCGCCTTGGCCGCCTCCTCGGTGAGGCCCACGAAGGCCACCTCGGGGTGGCAGTAGACGCACCAGGGCACCCGGCCGTAGTCGACGGGCACGGCGGGCTCGCCCACGATCTGCTTGATCACCAGGACCGACTCGGCGTAGGCCACGTGGGCCAGGCCCGGGGTGGCGATGAGGTCGCCCACGGCGAACACGCCGTCGACGCTGGTGCGGCACCACTCGTCGACCTTCACGAAGCCCCGGTCGTCGACCTCGACACCGGTGCCGTCGAGGCCCAGCGAGTCCGACAGGGGACGGCGGCCCACCGACACCACGACCGTGTCGACCTGGACCGTCTCGCCCCCCTCCAGGCGCACGGTGACGGCGTCGTCGCCCGTCTGCTGGCCCTCGACCTTGACCCCGGTGCGGATGGCGATGCCCCGGCGCTCCAGGGCCCGGACCACCAGCTTCACGACGTCGGCGTCGACGCCCGGGAGGATGCTGGGCAGGGCCTCGAGGACGGTGACATCGGAGCCCAGGTCGGCCAGCATCGAGGCGAACTCGCAGCCGATGGCCCCGCCACCGATCACCGCCACCTTGGCCGGGATGTGGTCGAGCTGGAACACCTCGTCGGAGGTGAGGACCCGGTTGCTCACGTCGAAGCCGGGGATGGTGCGGGGCACCGACCCGGTGGCGAGGATGACGTTCTCGGCCCGAACGGTGGAGGTCTGGCCGTCGGCCGCGGTGACGGTCACCGCCCGATCGGCGCCGAGCGTGCCCGTGCCCTCGATGACGGTGACCTTGCGTCCCTTGAGCAGGCTGCCCAGCCCCTTCACGAGCTGGTCGACGACCGACCACATGCGCTCGGTGGACGTGGGGAAGTCGAGGGTGACGTCGCCTCCGGTGGTGATGCCGAAGCGGCTCGACTCGGCGACGGCCCGAGCGACCTCTGCCGTCTGCAGCAGCTCCTTGGCCGGGATGCACCCCCGGTTGAGGCACGTGCCGCCGATGCGGCGGTTCTCGATCATGGCCACGTCGAGGCCGGCGGCGGCCCCGTAGAGGGCGGCGGCGTAGCCCCCGGGACCCCCTCCGATGATGACAAGGTCGTGGGTGTCGGCCATGCCGCCGACCCTATCGTGGCCGGCTGCGCACGAGGACCGCCGCACCGGCCCTTCGCCCGCCGTTCAGCGGGCCAGCACCACCTGCAGGGCGAAGGCCACCAGGATGGCCAGGCCGCACAGGAGAGCGGCGGCGATGAGGCGGCGGGTGCTCATGGGCCGTCGACCCTAGAGGACCGTGGCGGGACTGACCGCGGTCCCGGGCGACAAGCGACGGCCACTGGGGTAGGACGGGGCCCATGCGCATCGCCGTCACCGGATCCCGTGGCCTCATCGGCTCCACCCTCGTCCGCTCGTTGGAGAGCGACGGGCACCAGGTCGCCCGGCTGTTCCGGCCCGGGGCCGACGCCGGGCCCGGCGACGTCCGCTGGGACATCACGGCCGGCCACATCGACGGCGACGCCCTGGAAGGGGTGGACGGGGTGGTGCACCTCGCCGGCGAAGGCATCGCCGCCGGCCGATGGACCGACGAGCACAAGCGCCGGGTGCGAGAGAGCCGCACCAAGGGAACCGCCCTGCTCAGCGAAGCCCTGGCCACCCTCGACCGTCCGCCGTCGGTGCTCCTCTCCAGCTCGGCCATCGGCTACTACGGCGACCGGGGCGACGAGGAGCTCACCGAGGCCGCGCCCCCCGGCGAGGGCTTCCTCCCCGAGCTGTGCCAGGCGTGGGAGGCGGCGACAGGCATGGCCGAGGCCGCCGGCATCCGGGTCGCCCGCCTGCGCACCGGCATCGTCCTCTCCCCCGACGGCGGGGCGCTGGCCAAGCAGCTCCTGCCGTTCAAGCTGGGCCTGGGAGGCAAGGCCGGGCGAGGCGACCAGTGGCAGCCGTGGATCACCCTCGACGACCACGTCCGGGCCGTGCGGTTCCTGCTGGAGGCCGACGTGCGGGGCCCGGTCAACCTGACCGCTCCCCACCCGGTCACCAACGCCGCCTTCGCCCGCACCCTCGGACGGGTCCTGGGCCGGCCCGCGGTGATCCCCATCCCCCGGGTCGTCACCAAGCTCCCGGGCGGCATCGGGCCCCTGGTCGACAACCTGCTGTTCTCCTCGGCCCGGGTCCTGCCCGCGGCGCTGACCGAGGCCGGGTTCACCTTCACCCAGCCCGAGCTGGAACCGGCCCTCCGCCACCTCCTCGATCGGCCCGCCGCCTGAGGGCCGCTCGGTCGTCCGGCGACCGGGTGCCGATGTCGCCGGCCGGCACTAGGGTCCGATCGACCCTCGCACCCCCCGACTGCAGGAGCACCCATGACCCCCACCAGGACCCGCCGCGCCGGACGTCTCGCCGTCGCCGCCCTGCTCACCGCCGGGCTGCTGCTCGTCGCCTGCGGTGACGACGACGATCCCGAGGCCACCGACACCACCGACGCGCCGACCGACTCCTCCGCCGACAGCACCGACGGCGAGACGTCCGAGAGCTCGGCCCCCGAGGATGAAGGCGACGTCGTCGAGGTCGAGCTCGTCGACTACGCCTTCGAGGGCCTGCCCGAGTCGGTGCCGGCCGGTACCAAGCTGACCGTCACCAACAGCTCGGAGGCCGAGGCCCACGAGCTGGTGGCCCTCCTCATCCCCGAGGACGAGGAGCGGTCGGTCGAAGAGCTGTCCGAGCTGCCCCAGGAGGAGCTGGAGACGATCTTCGCCGGTGAACCGGCCACCGTCCTGATCGCCGGGCCCGGCGGTGAGCAGATCGATGCTCTCGGCGACGGGACCCTCACCGAGCCCGGTCGCTACGCCCTCATCTGCTCCATCCCCACCGGCGCCGACCCCGAGGAGATCCTCAACAGCGATGGCCCGCCCGCAGAGGATCCTGACGCCGGACCGCCTCACTTCGTCCAAGGCATGTACGCCGAGCTCGTCGTCGAGTAGTCGAGTCGCTCCGACACATGAAGAGGCCCGGGGCATCACCCCGGGCCTCTTGCGTTGGCCGGATCAGAGGCTTACGGCCTCACTTCGGCTGCACGTCCGCCGACCCCACCCGCCACCCTAGGGGCGACGCCTGCGGCGTCACTTCGGTTGCATCCTGATCCCGCCGTCGATGCGGACGGTCTCGGCGTTGAGGTAGCTGTTGGAGAGGAGCTCGACGGCCAGAGAGGCGAACTCCTCGGAGGTGCCCAGGCGCTTGGGGAAGAGCACGCCGGCCTTGAGGCGGTCCTTGAACTGCTCCGAGGCCTCGCCCTGGCCGTAGATCGGGGTGTCGATCAGGCCGGGGGCGATGCAGTTGACCCGGATGCCGACGGCCGACAGGTCGCGGGCGATGGGGAGGGTCATGCCGACCACGCCGCCCTTGGAGGCCGAATAGGCGGCCTGTCCGATCTGGCCTTCGTAGGCGGCGACGCTGGCGGTGTTGACGATCACGCCTCGCTCGCCGTCCTCGCCCGCGTCGTTGTGCTGCATCAGCGCCGCCGCGGCCTTGGCCACGTTGAAGCTGCCCACCAGGTTGACCATCACCGTGGTGCTGAAGGTCCTGAGCGGCATCGGCGCCTCGCGCCCGAGCACGCGGCCGGCGCCGAGGATGCCGGCGCAGTTCACGGCGACGTTGAGGCCACCGAGGAAATCCTTCGCGGCGGCGACGTTGGTGGACACGCCGTCCTCGTCGGTCACGTCGGTGCGGAAGTAGCGCGCGTTCGCCTCGCCGAGCGCGGAGACGGCATCG
>CAZXRA010000280.1:0-3316 GCA_964643485.1 uncultured Iamiaceae bacterium
CGGCCTCGCCCGGGGTGGGCAGATCGGCGGAGACGGCCGGCGCCTCGGGCCGCCCGTCGGAGCGCAGTCCCTCGACCCACCGGATCCCCCGGGGGACGTCGACCGGCGCGTCCCAGCCGTGCGAGCGCCACGCCCGGGCGAACGGGGTGAAGACCTTGAACGGCGTGCCCCCGCCGGTGCGGAGGGTGCCGGGGGCGACGGCGTAGGGCGTGCTGATCGAGCGGAGCTCGATGCCGTCCTCCCGGAGGCCGGCGGTGACGGAGCGGTCGCGCTCGATGCCGTAGGGACCGGCGTCCTCGGTGACGTACACAGCCTCGGCGCCGGCCTCGCGGGCCACGGCCCGCACGGCCCGGGCCGGGTCGTCCCGGCGCACCACCAGGGCCCCACCCGTGCGCTCGTGCATCTCGGCGAGGCAGCCAGCCAGGAACCAGCGCCGGTTGGCGCCGGCCGGCGTCCGGAGGTGGTGGTCGTCGACGAACAGGGTGACGACCCGGTCGTGCTGGGTGGCCGCCTCGACCAGGGCCGGGTTGTCGGCGAGGCGGAGGTCGCGCCGGAACCACATCACTGCCGTCGAGCCCTGGGCCATGGCGTCCACCCTGCCCCACCCCGGGGACGTCCACCCGCCGGGCGGTACCCTGCGGCATGGCCACGTCCGACCTGTGGAGGATCCGTCCCGGCGCCGCGCTCGACCTCGGGGTCGTCGACACTCGGGATCCGATCGGGGCACCGGGGGACAAGGCCGAGACGGTGGCGGCCACGGCCCTCCTCACCGACCGCTTGGCCGAGATGCAAGAGCGGCTGTGGGCCGAGGGGCGGCGCAGCCTACTGCTGGTGCTCCAGGCGCTCGACGCCGGGGGCAAGGACGGCACCGTCAAGCACGTGTTCAAGGGCGTGAACCCGGCCGGCGTGCGGGTGGCGTCGTTCAAGGCGCCGAGCGAGGTGGAGCTGGGCCACGACTTCCTGTGGCGGGTCCACCGGGAGGTCCCAGCTCGGGGCGAGATCGGCGTGTTCAACCGGTCGCACTACGAGGACGTGCTCGTCGCCCGGGTCGACAAGCTCGTCCCCGAGGACGTGTGGCGCCCTCGCTACGACGCCATCTGGGCCTGGGAGCAGCTCCTGGGAGCCGAGGGCACCACGGTGGTGAAGGTGTACCTGCACATCTCCCCGGAGGAGCAGGCCGAGCGCCTCCAGGCCCGGCTCGACGATCCGACCAAGCACTGGAAGATGCGCCGGGCCGACCTGGAGATCCGGGATCGCTGGGACGACTACCGGGCTGCCTACACGGAGGCCATCGAGCGGACCACCACCGACGACGCCCCCTGGTACGTGGTGCCCGCCGACCGCAAATGGTACCGCAACTGGGCGGTGAGCACGATCCTGGTCGAGACCCTGGAGCGCCTCGATCCGCAGTACCCCGGGAGCCCCGACGACCTCACCGGCGTCGAGGTTCTTTGACCGCGTCGTCCCGAACTGGCCCGGGTTCTGGTCGCTCGAGGTGCCAGATCGCGGGCCAGTTCGCCCCCTGAGACGAACTGGCCCGGACTTTGGCTGTGAGGGGAACCATTGCGCGGGCCACTTCGAGAACGGAAGACGGGAGAGCCTCCCGTCTCGGTGGTTGTCACACCACCTTGGTTGGATGGGGTGATGGATCCCGACGACGCCCTCGCTCGCCTGGCCGAGCGTCAGCACGGCCTGGTCGGCGACCGGCAGGTGGCTCGCCTCGGCCTGACACGTGGCGCGTGGCGACATCGGGTCGAGGGGCCCGGCTGGGAGCGCCTGGGGCCACGGGTCGTCCGGCGGACCGGTGCGCCGCGGAGCGAGGCGCAGCGTGCTCTCGCTGCCGTCCTCGATGTGGGGCCCTCGACCTTCGTCTCCCATCGGTCGGCGGCTGGGTTGTGGGGCGTGCCGGGCTTTCGGCTCGAGCCAGTCGAGGTGATCACGTTGCGGGCTCGGCACACGTCTTCGGCTCTCGCCGTGGTGCACACTCCTCGCCATCTACCGGATCCGTTTGCGGCGGTGCTGGACGGCGTCCCCGTCGTGCGACCGGCGCTGCTTCTCTTGCAGCTGGCACCGCTCCTCCATCCTGATCGACTGCGGCGGGTTCTCGATGGCCTGTGGAGTCGACGTCTGCTCTCTGGTCCTTCGGTGTGCTCCGAGCTGGCACCTCTTCTGCATCGGGGACGAGCAGGGACGAAGGTCATGCGGGACCTGTTGGATGCACTGCCTGACGGCTACGTCCCTCCCGCAAGCAACCTGGAGGCCCGCTTCCGGTCGCTGCTGGCTGAGGCCGGCCTGCCTCCGATGCGTTCCCAGGTGGATCTGGGCGATGACGTCCACTGGTGCGGGCGGGTGGACTTCCTCGCCGAAGACGTGCCCCTTGTCGTGGAGGTCGACAGTGACAGGTTCCATGCGGCCCTGGTCGACAAGGAGGCGGACGAGAAGCGACAGGCGGCACTGACCCGGGCCGGCTTTGCCGTGATCCGTGTGGACGAGTTCGACATCTGGCATCGAGCACGACACGTCATCGATCGCCTTCGTGCTGCCCGTCGGTCGCTCCGAGCCGCCGCCTGATCCGCTCCGGCGTTCGGTCTGGACGTCAGATGCCCCTCGAACTGGCCCGCGGATCGGTCGTCGGAGGTGCCAGATCGCGGGCCAGTTCGGTCGGGGGGGCCCGGATCGGGGCGCTACCATCGGCCCCGGACCTGCCCGACGGGCGCGTCCGTGCAGGGCTGTCGAGAGTGAGCCAGCTGGTTCCGGCCCGGTGACAACCACACGATGCCCTCGGCGTGCACTGCGGCCCGCCGGCATCGCCGTCCCCGATGGAAGGAAGCCCCATGGCCCTCAACCCTGACGACTTCAAGGTCGCCGACCTCACCTTGGCCGGCTTCGGCCGCAAGGAGATCCAGCTCGCCGAGCACGAGATGCCCGGCCTCATGGCCACCCGGGCCGAGCTCACCGACGCCCGGCCCCTCGCCGGCGCCCGCATCATGGGCTCGCTGCACATGACCATCCAGACGGCGGTGCTGATCGAGACCCTCGTGGCCCTGGGTGCCGACGTCCGCTGGGTCTCCTGCAACATCTTCTCCACCCAGGACCACGCCGCCGCCGCCGCCGTCGTCGGCCCCGACGGCACCGTCGACGCCCCGCGGGGCGTGCCCGTCTACGCCTGGAAGGGCGAGACGCTGGAGGAGTACTGGTGGTGCACCGGCAAGGCGCTTAGCAGCCCCGACGCAGCCCCCTCGTACATCCACTATTCCTCCGCGAACCCGTCTCAACTTGACAAATAGGCCAACGAGTCCGATAACGCGGGAGCGGT
>CAZXRA010000281.1:0-2799 GCA_964643485.1 uncultured Iamiaceae bacterium
GCCGCCCACCGTGGAGAACACGACGCCGTCGTCGACCACCACCGATCCCCCGTCGTCGACGGAGGCGCCGTCGAGCACCCCGAGCAGCCCGCCCAGCTCCACGGAGCCGGACACCACGCCGCCCACCGCCCCGCCATCGACCACCACCGAACCCGGGAGCACCACCACCTCCGACCCGGGCACCACCTCGACCACCGAGGGGGGCACCACGTCGTCGACGGCCGGGGCCGGCCCCGGCGGCCTGTAGCCGTCCCGTCGCCATGACCGACACCGCCCTGCCCACCTTCGACCTGCTCGCCCCCTCCTTCTACGGCGACCTCGACGGCATGCACGCCGCCTTCCGGTGGATGCGGGCCCACCAGCCCGTCTACCGCGACGAGGCCAACGGCCTGTGGGGCGTCACCCGCCACGCCGACGTCCTGGACGTGGAGCGCCGGGCCGACGTGTTCTGCTCGGGTCGGGGCTACCGGTCCCACCACGAGCCCGACGAGGACAACATGATCGCCCAGGACGATCCCGGGCACCTGGAGCAGCGCCGCCTGGTCAACCGACGATTCACCCCCCGGGGCGTGGCCACCCTGGAGCCCTACGTCCGGGGGTTGGTCGACGAGCTCCTCGACGGCGCCCTGGCCGGCGGGTCGATGGAGGTGGTCCACGAGCTGGCCGCCCCGCTGCCGGCCCGGCTCACCGCTCACCTCCTCGGGTTCGACGAGAGCCACTGGCCGGCCATCAAGACCTGGTCGGAACGGTTGATGCGCTACGACGAGATCGACACAGACGAGGCGGCGGCCCACGACTTCCTGCTGGCCATCCTCGAGTTCGCGCCGGTCCTGAACGCCACCCTGGAGGCGCGCCGTCAGGAGCCGGCCGACGACATGGCCACCGACTGGGTCCAGGCCACGGTGGGCGGCTGCCCCATGAGCCAGGGCATGCTCATCAACGAGACCGGCCTGGTCATCTCGGGCGGGGCCGAGACCACCCGCACCGCCATCAGCCGGGGCCTGGCCGCCTTCTGCGATCACCCCGACCAGTGGGAGGCCATGGCCACCGATCCGGCCCTGGTGCCGGGGGCCGTCGACGAGGTGATCCGCTGGGTCACGCCCCTCAACAACTTCTTCCGCACCGTCACCCGCGACGACCACATCGGCGACCAGCCGGTGGCCGAGGGCGACCGGGTCGTCCTCCTCTACCCGTCGGCCAACCGCGACGAGGCCGTGTTCGCCGATCCCGACGCCTTCGACATCACCCGTGACCCCAACCCCCACGTGGCCTTCGGCCGGGGCACTCACTTCTGCCTGGGCGCCAACCTGGCCCGCATGGAGCTCACCCTCCTCTTCACGGAGCTGAGCCGGCGCATCACCGACCTCCGGGTCGTGAGCCCGCCCCGGATCGAGGACAACATCTTCGTGGGCGCCGTCCAGCACTTCGAGCTGGGGTTCGCGCTCCGCTGACGGCCCGGCGTCACAAGAGGGGGGCCTGCGGTGTCTAAGGCACGATGCACGCCAGTGACGCCTCTCTCGATGCCGGGACCCTTGTGGCGGGGGCCGGCGTCCGGGTGACCGACGAGGACATCTTCGCCGCGGCCTACCCGATGCTGCGGCGCCTGGCCGCCGTGGTGGGCCCCCCTGGCGGCGACCCGGACGACCTCGTGCAGGAGGCGACGACCCGGGCCCTGCGCCGGGGCCCGCTGTCGGAGCTCGATCTCCCCGTCGCCTACCTGCGGAGGACCATCATCAACCTGGCCGCCAACGAGCGCCGGGGACTGGGGCGGCGCCGGCGAGCCGTGAGCCGGCTGGGAGGCGAGGCCGGCCGCCTCGCCGAGTATCCGTCGGACATCGCCGACCTCCTGCGACTCGCCCCCGGCGAACGGGCCGTGCTGTGGCTGGCCGACGTCGAGGGACTCCCCTTCCAGCAGGTGGCCGACCTGCTCGGCTGCAGCCCCGAGGCGGCCCGGGCCCGCGCCTCACGGGCCCGCCACGAGCTGCGCCGGATCATCGAGGAGGACGGATGACGCGACTCACCGATGCCCTGGAGGCCCTGGCCGACGCCGGCGCACCTCGCGGGCCCGATGACGTGCTGGGCGCGGCCCGGGCCCGAGCGGCGCACCTACGGCGACGCCGGCTCATGGCGATGGGGGGCGTCACCGCCGCCGCCATCGCCGTCGCCGCCATCGCGGGGATCGTGGTCCTCGACAGCGACGACGTCACCACGGTCGAGAGCGGCCTGGCTGCCACCCCGTCGACCGATGTCGGCCCCTCCCCGACGGAGGGACTGGACGACCCGGCGCCCACTGCGCCACCGGTCACTGCGACGACCTCGGAGGTCACACCGGGCACGACAGCGCCACCGGGTGATGGGTCCGTGGTCGAGGTGTTCTTCCTGGCCGACACGTCGACCGACTGCTCCACGACCCGGGCCGTCGAACGCCGCGTCGAGGGCACAGCGGTGCTGCGGGGCGCTCTCGACGAGTTGCTCCGGGGACCGAGGGAAGCGGAGCAGGCCGCCGGGCTGACCAGCACCTTCTCCGATGCGACGGCCGGAGGCCTGCACTCGGTGGACATCGTCGAGGGCGTGGCCCTGGTCGACCTGCGGGGCGACGTCCTCGAGGCCATGCCCACGGCGAGCACGTCGTGCGGAAGCGGCGCCCTCTTCGCCCAGCTCGACGCCACCGTCACCCAGTTCGACGGCGTGGAGCGGGCGGTCTACTCCCTCGACGGGGACGTGGCCGCCTTCTACGGAGCACTGGAGATGGTCGCCCCCGACGGCTCCAGCACAACGCCCGAGGCCGACGGGCTGCCG
>CAZXRA010000282.1:0-9477 GCA_964643485.1 uncultured Iamiaceae bacterium
AGCGACCAGGCGCCGACGCAGCCGAGCAGGAAGGCCGCGCGGAACTGCGCCTCGCAGCCCTCGACGTCCTTGATGTCGCCGAACGGGCCGTAGAAGGGAAGGCTCCCGTTGGCGCCGCAGGCGTCGACCATGCGGGCGAGCGTGTAGTGCCAGAGGTCCTGCTGGTAGGTGGCGCGCTCCGCCTCGATGTCGCCGTCGACGGGGTCCTGGCGCACCAGGTAGCCGGGGTGGCCGCCGCCCACTCGGGTGGTCTTCATCCGCCGGTTGGCGGCCAGGTCGGCCGGGCCCAGCGAGAGGCCCTGCATGCGGGGGCTGGCGGCGCAGATCTCCTCGACGTTGGCCACGCCCCGGGCCGTCTCCAGGATGGCGTGGACGAGGAGCGGCTCGGTGAGCCCGGCCCGGGCCTCGAGCTGGGCGAGGAGGCGGTCGACGTAGTGGATGTCCTCGGGCCCCTCGACCTTGGGGATCATGATGACGTCGAGCTTGTCGCCGATCTCGGTGACGAGCGTGGTCAGGTCGTCGAGCACCCACGGCGAGTCGAGGCTGTTCACCCGGGTCCAGAGCTGGGTGTCGCCCATGTCGACGCTCTGGGCCACCTTCACCAGGCCGGCCCGGGCCGCCTCCTTGGAATCGGCGGGGATGGCGTCCTCCAGGTTGCCGAGGAGGACGTCGACCGTGGGGGCGATGTCGGGCAGCTTGGCCACCACCTTGTCGAGGTGGGGCGGGAAGAAGTGGATCATCCGCGACGGCCGGACCGGGATCTCCCGCACCGGCTCGGGGGCGCCCGCGGCGAGGGGGCGGAAGAAGTCCTTGGGGCTGCGCACGATGGTCTCCTGCGGAGGCGGTTCAGCGACCCCCGGAACCTACGACCCCCGCCGGGAGGGTGAGAAACCGTAGGTGTGGTGTCCGTGGGTACCCTCGGCATGGCCCGCCACCGCAGGAGGTCTGCCATGAGCGCACTGACCGGACGTGAGGCCCAGGTCGTCGCCGACGTCCCCACCGGCTTGTTCATCGGGGGGGAGTGGCGACCGGGGTCGGGCGGTGGCGGCATCCAGGTGGAGGATCCGTCCACCGGCGAGGTGATCGCCACGGTGGCCGACGCCACGGTCGCCGATGGCGAGGCCGCTTTGGCCGCGGCGGCCGCGGCCCAGCCCGAGTGGGCCGCCACGCCGCCCCGTGACCGGGGCGAGATCCTGCGCCGGGCCTGGGAGCTCGTCACCGAGCGGGCCGACGACCTGGCCCTGCTCATGACCCTGGAGAACGGCAAGGCTCTGAAGGACTCCCGGGCCGAGGTGGCCTACGGCGCCGAGTTCTTCCGCTGGTTCTCCGAGGAGGCGGTGCGCATCGCCGGACGGTGGTCGACGGCTCCGAACGGCGCCACCCGGCTGCTCACCATGCGCCAGCCCGTGGGCCCGTGCCTGTTCATCACGCCGTGGAACTTCCCACTCGCCATGGGCACCCGCAAGATCGGGCCGGCCGTCGCCGCCGGCTGCACCATGGTGGTCAAGCCGGCCCGGTCCACGCCGCTCACCATGCTGGCCCTGGCCGGCATCCTCACCGAGGCGGGCCTGCCCGCCGGCGTGCTCAACGTCATCACCACGTCGTCCACCGGCGAGGTGATCGAGCCCCTGATACGCGACGCCCGCTTGCGCAAGCTGTCCTTCACCGGGTCGACCGAGGTGGGCCGGAGCCTGGTGGAGCAGTCGGCCGAGCAGCTCCTGCGGGTGTCGATGGAGCTCGGGGGCAACGCCCCGTTCCTCGTGTTCGGCGACGCCGACGTGGAGAAGGCCGTCGACGGGGCCATGGTGGCCAAGATGCGCAACGGCGGGGAGGCGTGCACGGCGGCCAACCGCTTCCTGGTCCACGAATCGCTGGCCGCCGACTTCACCGCGGAGCTGGCCCGGCGGATGGAGGCGCTCACCGTGGGACGGGGGAGCAAGGAGGGCGTCGACGTGGGGCCGCTGGTCGACGCGGCCACCCGTGACAAGGTGGCCGAGCTGGTCGGCGATGCCGTCGAGCGCGGGGCCCGGGTCCGCACCGGCGGCGACCTGGTGGGCGCCCAGGGCTACTTCTACGCCCCGACCGTGCTCGACGAGGTGCCGGCCCGCGCCCGCCTCCTCCAGGAGGAGATCTTCGGGCCCGTCGCCCCGGTCACCACCTTCGCCACCGACGAGGAGGCCGTGGCCGCGGCCAACGCCACGCCGTTCGGATTGGTGTCGTACATCTACACCGACGACCTGCAGCGAGCCCTCACCGTGAGCGAGGCCCTGGAGACGGGCATGGTCGGCGTCAACCAGGGCATCGTGTCCAACCCGGCCGCCCCCTTCGGGGGCATCAAGGCATCGGGTTTCGGTCGGGAGGGCGGCCCCGAGGGCATCGGCGAATACCTGGAGACCAAGTACGTCGGAATCGCCGTTTACCCTTCATAGATGTCTTGCCTCTAGATGCTTGTCCGGAGCAATCGTCTCCTATATGGTGCTCCTCACTGGGTCACAGTTCTGTGCCAGAAGCGGGAGCGGCGAATGCGGGCAAGAAGAAAAGATCGATCTCTGCGGCGCGTGAAGCGAGCGGGTCTCCTTACAACGGTGGTGACACTTGCCGCTGTTCTCCTCAGGGTGTCGATCCCGGTCAGCGCGAACGCCGATGCCGAGAAGTCTTTCCCTACGCCCGAAAGTCGAGAGGAGTTGCTGGCTCTCGTCCGGTCCGAAGGGTCGCCGGCACTCCTGCAGCTCGTCGACCGCCGCATGGATGTCATCACGGCATCGTGTGGCTCCGCATCGAAAGATCTGGCCGATGGCGGTCGCCCTCTCTCGGAATGTGAGGACCATCGAGCCCGTCTCAGCCGCTTCTGGCAGGAACAGCTCGCCGATCTGGCCACCTTGGTCGATTCCTCGGATGCGTCGAGTCGTCCGTCGACGCCCTGCCTTCACGACCAGGGCATTGATGTGCCGGCATCGGTGTTGGATTCCGTGCAGAACGAGCGAGAGCTCGTCATCGAGGAGTCGATGGTTGTCGGGCAAGCGTCGTCCAGCACATCGACTCGACACCTGGCCGATGACCTCACCCGCCTCACGGAATCCTCCCTCCCCGTCCTCGAGGAGTCCGAGAGGAGCGTCAGCGCCGGCCTCAGCGTCACCGCTCGTCACGGCCTCCGGCAGGTGATCTCCGGGATGCAGGAGAAGGTGGCCGGGATGCGATCCGATGCCTCTCGGGTGGACTTCGAAGGCTGGTCCCGGCTGGCGGAGGAGGCCCGCACCGTGGCGGCCGACTCGTCGGACGGGCCCAAGGCCCTCCGACCGGCCTTGGAGAGCCTGGCCGGCCGGATCGAGGAGAGCCTGGCCGCAGACAGGAAGCGGTTCGAGGCCCACCTGGCCGAGATCGAGGCCGATGCGGCCGAGCGGGTGCAGGCCGCCATCGCGGCGTGTGGCGAGTTCGGACCGCCACCCGAACCCTCGCCCGACGAACTGGTGGCCTGGCTCGAGGCCCATCCCGAAGCACTCGCTGATCTTCTCGAAGGGTAGGTGGTGACGATGAGGAACGACGTGATGAGGAAGCTGCGTGTGCGGCGGGTTGCGGTCCTGATGGTGGCGACGTTGGCGCTCGTCAGTTGCAACCCGGATCCCCCCCCACCTGTCGAGCAGTTCCAGCATGCGGTCAATCTGGGGTTGAACATGTCATTGACCTCGTTCAACAACATTCAGAGTGTCGGAACCGAGACGGATCGGTACTGGTGGTTCGATTGGCGCACGGATGGGTGTTCCAGTGGTCCTGAGGAATACAGGATCCGGTTCTTCAGGGCCTGCGGGCGGCATGATTTCAGTTGGAAGAACTTCTACGAGATCGAGTACTACCACCACGAGGTCAACTCGTGGAACAACTCGAACCGGGACGAGATCGACGACCAGTTCCAGTGGGACATGTCGGAGATCTGCGACGGTGGTTGGGCATGTCTTGTTGCGGCGAATACCTTCGAGTTGGCAGTGTCAGCCGTTCCGTTCGGTAACATCTGCTACGACCATTATCACTGGAGGAGCACCGACGGCGGTCACATCAAGATCGCCAATCATCCCGATTCTGGTTGTAACTGATCAGGGGGGTACCAGCAGGTGAGCTCAGAAGGGCGAGGGTTGAGGCAATGGCGCCTGGCCTTCGTCTGTCTCGGCCCGCCGTTTGCGCTGGCCATGGTGATCGGGCACCTGTCGTCGTGGGGCTTCCAGGGTGACCCCGTGGCCTACCTCGACGAGCAGGCGCTCCACGGGGCGGGTGCCGGTGCTGTCCTGGGGATCGGCTTCGGTACCTATCGCAGCCTTCTGCGCCGAGACGGGATCTGGCTGTCGGTCCTGTTCCTCATCGTCATGACGCCTCTGGTGAGCGGCCTTGGCTTCGCCACCGGCGTTGCCGTCGAGAACGTCATCTCGCCATGGAACACCCTCTCCCTGTCGGACGTCCTGGGGATGTGGCTCTTCGCCGCCGTCGTCGGTGCTGTCCCGGGCTGGTTGGCCCTGCTGGTGACGTCGGTGGTCGTCGCCCGCCGATAGGTTCCCGCCATGCGCTGTGACGTCGTGGCCGTGGGGACCGAGCTGCTGCTCGGCCAGATCGTCGACACCAACTCGGCCTGGATCGGGGAGCAGCTGGCCCTGGCCGGCATCGACTCGCTGCGCCAGACCAAGGTGGGCGACAACCTCGACCGCATCGTGGCCGTCCTGGACGAGGCCATCGATCGGGCCGACGCCGTGGTCGTCTGCGGCGGTCTGGGCCCGACCCAGGACGCCATCACCCGCGACGCCATCGCCCGGGTGATGGGGGTGGGCTTGGAGCTGGACGACGAGCTGGCCATGCGCATCGAGGGCCTGTTCCGGGGCCGGGGCCGCCGCATGCCGGCCAACAACTTCCGCCAGGCCGAGGTGCCGGCAGGAGCCACGGCCATCGTCGACCCGCTGCCCGGCACGGCCCCCGGCCTGATCTGCCCCGTCACCCGACCCGGCCCCGGCGGCGCGGTGGAGAAGGTGATCTACGCCGTGCCCGGCGTGCCCTACGAGATGCAGGCGATCATGACCGAGGCGATCCTGCCCGACCTGCGAAGGCGGGCCGGGGTCGCCGCGGTGATCCGCAGCCGCACCCTGCGGACGTGGGGCGAGAGCGAGTCGGGCCTGGCCGAGCGGCTGGCCGACCGCCTGGTCGAGATGGACCGGCGGGCGGCGGCGGGGGAGCCGGCGGTGACGATCGCCTTCCTGGCCTCGGGGATGGAGGGGCTGAAGGTGCGGCTCACGGCCAAGGCCGCGACCGACGAGGCCGCCGACGCCCTGCTGGCCGCCGAGGAGGCCGAGGTGCGGGCCGTCCTCGGGCCCGACCTGGTCTTCGGCGTCGACGACGAGACGATGGAGCACGCCGTCCTGGCCCTCCTGGAGGAGGCCGGCCTCACCCTCGGCCTGGCCGAGTCGCTCACCGGCGGCCTGGCCACGGCCCGGTTGGTCGATGCGCCCGGGGCATCGAAGGTGGTGCGGGGAGCGGTGGTGTCGTACGCCAGCGAGGTGAAGTTCGACGTGCTCGACGTGCCCGAGGGGCCGGTGGTGACGGCGCGAGCCGCCGAGGCCATGGCGGCCGGCGCCCGCCGGGTGCTCGATGCCGACGTGGGCCTCTCGTTCACCGGCGTGGCCGGGCCCGAGCCGCAGCCGGGCGAGGACGAGCCGCCGGGCACCGTCTTCGTCGGACTCGACCTCCAGGGCGAGGTGGCCTCGGTGCGCCTCCAACTGCCCGGCGACCGCATCCGGGTGCGCCAGTTCGCCGTCATCTCCGGCCTGGGCCTCCTCCGCTCCCGCCTGGCCGCCCGGGATCGGGCCGCCGCCGGCTGATCGGCGCCGCCGAGCTTGCGGGCGGCCCTAGGGTGCCGGCCATGCGGCTCTTCGTGGCGGCGTGGCTGCCCGAGGAGGTCAAGCACCACCTCCGGGCCATCGATCGGGCCGGAGCGCCCGCGGCGCGCTGGACCCCCGAGGCGCGCTGGCACGTCACCCTGCACTTCCTGGGCGAGGTCGACGAGCCCGAGCCGGTCATCGAGGCGGTGACGGCCGCCGTCGACGGCGTCACCCCGCCCACGGCCCACCTGGGCCGCCGGGTGGAGCGCTTGGGTGCGTCGGTGGCCGCCGTGCCCGTCGCCGGCCTCGATGCCCTGGCCGTGGCGGTGATCCAAGCAACGGCCCACCTCGGGCCATTGCCGGACGCTCGGCCTTTCCGGGGGCACGTCACCGTGGCTCGAGCGGCAGGAGGGGGATCGCTGCCGGCCGGGGCGATCGGCGTGTCGGTCGGTGACAGCGGCGGAGGCCGCCGGAGCTGGACCGTCGGGAGCATCGCCGTCGTCCGCAGCGTCCTCGGCCCTGACCACCGCTACGTCCCCATGGCCACCATCGGCGTCGGCAAGCCCTGAGCGGCCCCAGCCCGCTGTCGTACCCCCTCCTTAGGCTCCACCCATCACAACCAAGTGGCCCCGGCGGTGGTGGAACACCCCGGGGCCCGGCCGAGACCCTGGGAGGTCCCGACATTCCGGCGCGCCCGAGGACCGGCAAGAAATGTCCTGCCACCGAGGGCACCGACGATATGAGCCAAGCCCTCGAGCACCCCGAGTGTGACACTGAGCCCGACGATACGTCGCATCCCTGCCCCTGCTCCGACCTGGCCGAGGAGGTGCGCACCCGCTCCGTCGTCGTGGTCGAGCTCATCGAGCGCGGTACCTCCGTCGCCGGCCTCGCCGTCTCCGGAGGGCGTCCCCCTCGCCTCTGGACGGCGGGACTCGCATGAGGTGCCATCACCGTGCAGCAACGGCGGTATCCCTTGACCACCGGGAGACTGCACAAGCGCTACGATGCGCTACATCTACGGAAGGAGCCGCCCATGGTTGCAGCGACGTCGTATCGACTCGACGAGGATCTGAAGCAGCGCCTCGCCGACCAAGCTGCGGCCGAGGGGGTGACCGAGACGGCTCTCGTCACCCGCCTCCTGGCCGAGGGGCTGGCCACGACCGCTCATCCGGGCATCGTCTACCGGGCCGGCCCGACCGGCCGTCGTGCCGCCCTGGCCGGGGGGCCCGACGTCTGGGAGGTGGTGGTAGCCGTCCGCCACGCCGCCGGGCGGGGCGATGGCAAGATCGGCGCCGCGGCCACGGAGCTCGGGCTGGCTGAGCACCTCGTCCGCCTGGTCGTGGACTTCGCCGCCACCCATGCCGAGGAGGTCGAGGCCCGTATCGCCGACAACGAGGTGGCCGCCGACCGAGCCCGGATCCTTGCCCGGAAGCGAGATGCCCTCCTGGCGTCGTGAGGTTCCTGATCGACGAGATGTTCGGGCCCGAGGTGGCGTCGTGCCTCGGTGCCTTGGGCCACGACGCCGTCCACGTGCGGGAACTGGGTATGGGTGGCGCTCCCGACGACGACGTCCTGGCCCGGGCCGTCGCCGAGGGGCGGATCGTTGTGACGGAGAACGCAGCCGATTTCCTGATCCTCCTGGAGCAGCGGACGGCGGCTGGGCTACCCGTGACCCCGGTCGTCGTGGCGCCGAAGCGCCACCTTCCCCGTTCGGCCGGCGCGCTGGCCCCCGCCCTGGCCGAGAGGTTGGCGCGCTGGGCCGAGGACCACCCAGCGCCGTATCGCCACGCCCACTGGTTGGGCTGATCGCCCATCGCCCCGACCCCGCCCGGTGTGGGCCGATCGACACAACTTCACGCGTGGTGCTCACTTCCCGCAACGCAGGGCCGATGGGACGCCCGGCTGGGATTCGAGGCCGGCTGGGAGGACATGCATGGGAGGGACACCACACCTCCGCGACAGCACGAGCAGCCAGACCCCCTCCCCGACGCGCCCCCTCGACGACCCCAGCCCCCTGGATCCGGTCCGCACCGGCCTCTGGGAGGTGGCCCGGCGAGTCACCGTGCACCCCCGGATGGTCCTCCACGCCGCTCTCGCTCTCTTCCTCCTCACCTTCTTCCTCCGGTGGGGCACCGGACGCGACCTGCGCGACGTGGCCCAGGTCCTGGTGGCCATGGCCGCCGGGGCGGCCTGCGCCATCGCCGCCCGCCGCCACACCGGCCGCACCAAGCTGGCGTGGTGGTTCCTCGCCGCCGGGGCCGGGCTGTGGGCCGCGGGCCGGGCCGGCTGGCTGTTCCAGGGCACCCCGGAGACCGACGCCACCGCCTCGTCAGCCGACATCGGCAGCCTGGCCACCGCCCTCGCCATCCTCGTCGGGGTCCTGCTCCTCGTCGACGGTCCCACCCGCCCCGTCACCCGGCTGCGGGCCCTCCTCGAAGGCCTGATGATCGGGAGCTGCACCCTGTTCGTCAGCTGGCCCCTCGTCTTCCGATCCACCTTCGCCTCCGCCGCCCTCAACTCCCCGCTGGACCGGACGGTCATCCTCGCCCGGCCCATGCTCCACATCGCCGTGGTGTCGGTGCTCCTGGCCGCCTCGACCCGCATGCCCCGGAACCGCTCGCCCTGGTGGGTGCCCCTCGCCGTGGGCCTGGGGGTGGTGATGGTGGCCGAGGCCGCCTTCACCCCCCTCAGCTCCCTGGACCCGGTGGCCGGGATCCGCCTCGACGACATCGGCCGCATCGGCGGCTTCGCCCTCCTCATCGTGGCGACGGTGCGCTCACTGGCCCCCCAGGTCGGGGACACGCTGGCGCCGGCGGCCCGGCGCACCCGCGTGCTCACCACCGTGCCCAGCGTGTCGGCTGTCGCCGTGCTCGCCGTGGCCAGCGTCTTCCGCATGACCGGTGAGCAGCTCGACCCCGCCCTGGTGTGGATCGCTCTCGGAATCCTCTGCCTCAGCGTCCTCCTGCACATCGTCGTCATCGTGGAGAACGACCAGCTCAGCGCCGAGCTGTCGACGGCCCACGACGAGGCCATCCAGGCGTCCATCACCAAGTCGGACTTCCTGGCCACGGTGAGCCACGAGATCCGCACGCCCATGAACGCGGTGATCGGCCTCACCGGCCTGCTCCTCGACTCCGACCTCGACGCCGAGCAGCGGGAGATGGCCATCGGCGTGGCCATCTCGGCCGAGGGCCTCCTCGGGCTGATCAACGATCTGCTCGACTTCTCCAAGATCGAGGCCCAGAAGCTGGAGCTGGAGGAGATCGAGATCGACCTCGAGGATCTGGTCGGCGAGGTGGCCATGATCGTGGCCGACAGCGCCCACCGGAAGGGCCTGGAGGTCATCGCCTACTGCGACCCCGACCTCAACAGCCGGCGCCGGGGCGATCCCCTGCGCCTGCGCCAGATCCTGCTGAACCTGGCGTCGAACGCGGTGAAGTTCACCGACCGGGGCACCGTCGTCATCCGGGCCCGCCGGGGCAGCGCCGGGGCGGAGTCGGTCGCCTTCGAGGTCACCGACACCGGCTGCGGCATCCCCGAGGGCGAGCGCAACCGCCTGTTCGAGCCCTTCTCCCAGCTGGACGGCTCCACCACCCGCACCCACGGGGGCACCGGCCTCGGCCTG
>CAZXRA010000283.1:0-5201 GCA_964643485.1 uncultured Iamiaceae bacterium
GATGACGACGAGGAGGGCCACGAGCACCACGACGATGGCGGCCACCAGGGGACCACTGCCCCCGCGCCGGGGAGGTTCCTCCTCCGCCGGGTAGTAGGGGCCCTGGTCGGCGGCGGGGACCGCCGCCGTCGCCGCCGGTCCGGCGGCCGGGAGCACCTGGGTCGCGTCCTGGGTCGGGCCCACCGGTGCCGTCCCCTGGGGCGGAGTGGCCTCGGGATCGCCCGTGGCCCAGGCCCGGGTGGCGTCCTCCGGGGTGGGGGGCGGGGCATCGTTCCCCCCGATGGAGGCCGGATCGTCCTCGGGGCGCCAAGCGGAGGTGTCGTCGTCGCTCACGTCGCTCCTACTTGCAGGTGGCGATGCCGCCGTCGACGGGCAGCACCGTCCCGGTGATGTACGAGGCGGCGCGGGACGACAGGAAGATCGCCGCCCCGGCCATGTCGTCGGGGCGGCCGATGCGCTTCAGGGGCGCCGACGCCGCGATCTGGTCGCCGGCGGCGGCCAGCGTGGCCGCCATCATCTTCGACTCGAAGGGCCCCGGGGCGATGGCGTTGACCGTGATGCGGGGAGCGAGCTTGCTGGCCAGGTGGCGGGTGAGCTGGTGCACCGCCGCCTTGCTGGCCGAGTACGAGTAGGTCTCCAGGATGGGGACGTGGATGCCGTCGATGGAGCCGATGTTGATGACCCGGGACGGGTCGCCGTCGGTGGCCGCCGCCTCCAGGAGGGGCAGGGCGAACTTCGTGGTGTGGAACACGCCCTTCACGTTGAGGTCGAGGGTGCGGTTCCAGGCCGCGTCGTCGAACTCGGCGAGGGGAGCGCCCCAGGTGGCCCCGGCGTTGTTGACGAGGATGTCGAGCGACGCCGTCTCGGCGCCCACCGCTTCCACGAGCTGGCGGCAGCCCTGTTCGGTCGACAGGTCGGCGGGCACGCCCCGGCAGGGGCCGAGCGGTGACAGCTCGGCCACCACCTCCTCGACCACGTCGGCCTTGCGGCTGGAGATCCACACCGAGGCCCCGGCCTCGACGAACCCCCGGGCGATCATCAGGCCGATGCCCCGGGTGCCCCCGGTGACGAGAGCCGTCTTCCCTTCGATGCTGAACAGGTCGGACACGAACGGGGACCGTAGACGAAGGAAGGCGAACCGCACCGAGCGGCCGCGCCGGCACCGGTAGCCTCGCCGGATGGCCACCGACCGCTCGCCCGACGCCGAGGCGTCGCTCTTCGACACGATCGTCAACCTGTCCAAGCGCCGGGGCTTCGCCTTCCCCTCGGCCGAGATCTACGGCGGCTTCCGGTCCACCTACGACTACGGGCCTGTCGGCGTCCTCCTCCTCCGCAACGTGAAGGACGCCTGGTGGCGCTCCATGGTGCAGCTCCGCCCCGACGTGGTCGGCCTCGACGCCGCCATCCTCTCGCCCCCGGCGGTGTGGGAGGCCTCGGGCCACCTCCAGAACTTCACCGACCCCCTCGTCGACTGCACCAACTGCAAGGAGCGGTTCCGCCTCGACAAGCTGGACGACCCCGAGCAGTGCCCCTCGTGCGGCAAGCGGGGGTCCTTCACCGAAGCCCGTCAGTTCAACCTCATGTTCTCCACCCAAGCCGGGCCGGTGGCCGACGCCGGGGCCACCGCTTACCTGCGTCCCGAAACGGCCCAGGGCATGTTCGTCGACTTCACCCAGGTGATGACCACGGCCCGCAAGAAGCCGCCGTTCGGCATCGCCCAGATGGGCAAGTCGTTCCGCAACGAGATCACCCCGGGCAACTTCGTCTTCCGCACCCGCGAGTTCGAGCAGATGGAGATGGAGTTCTTCGTCCCGCCCGACGAGGCGGACCAGTGGTACGAGTTCTGGTGCCAGGAGCGCTTCCAGTGGTACCTCGACCTGGGGATGCCGGCCGACAAGCTCCGGCTCCGGCCCCACGACCCCGACGAGCTGAGCCACTACTCGTCGGGCACCTCCGACGTGGAGTTCCTCTTCCCCTGGGGGTGGGACGAGCTGGAGGGCATCGCCAACCGGGGCGATTACGACCTCTCGGCCCACGCCAAGGCCTCGGGGGAGAAGCTCGACTACTTCGACCAGGCCACCGGCGAGCGCTACACGCCCCATGTCATCGAGCCCGCCGCCGGGGTCACCCGGGCCGCCTTCGCCTTCCTCCTCGCGGCCTACGACGAGGAGGAGGTGCGGGGCGAGACCCGCGTCGTGCTCCGCCTCCACCCCCGCCTGGCGCCGTACAAGGTGGCGGTGCTGCCCCTGTCGAAGAAGGACGAGCTCACCGGGCCGGCCCGGGACGTCTACGCCCGCCTGGCCGAGCACTGGATGTGCGACTACGACGAGACCCAGGCCATCGGGCGCCGCTACCGGCGCCAGGACGAGCTGGGCACGCCCTTGTGCGTCACCTTCGACTTCGAGTCGATCGACGACGGGGCCGTCACCATCCGCGACCGCGACTCGATGGAGCAGGAGCGCGTCCCCGTCGACGGCCTCGTCGACCACGTGCGAAGCCGCCTGGGCCTCTGAGGGAGATGGCTCCGCGGGGCCGTCACCGGGGTAGCGTGGCCCGGTCCTGAGGGAGTATCCGACACGGCCGTGACGTCAACACGGTGGCTACGGCCACCCGGGGCGGCCGGCCCACCGACGGCCCCGGCCCCCGGTGGGTGGAGAGACTCAGGCTGAAGAGACGTCCCTCGTCGCACAGCCGGAGACCGACATCCCCATGAACACCCTGATCCTCGCCGCCAGCGAGGGGTCGCCCGAACGGTTCGTCAACCTCGACATCCACCCGTGGGAGTGGGGGGCGCTCGTCCTGTTCATCGCCTTCCTCCTGGTGTTCGACCTGCTGGTCGTCCACCGGAAGCCCCACGAGATCAAGTTCAAGGAAGCGGCGATCGAGAGCGCCATCTGGATCTCGATCGGCATCGCCTTCACCGGCGTCGTGTACTACCTGGGCAAGACGTCGGGCGTCGGCCCCGACGGCGCCCACGGCGTCGACGTGGGGGCCAAGGCGGCGGGGGAGTACATCTCCGGCTTCCTGCTGGAGAAGAGCCTGTCCATCGACAACGTGTTCGTGTGGGCCGTCATCTTCAACTACTTCGCCGTTCCCCCGAAGTACCAGTTCCGCACCCTGTTCTGGGGCATCTTCGGCGCCCTGGTGCTGCGGGCCGCCTTCATCTTCGCCGGCTCGGCCCTCATCAACGCCTTCTCCGTCACCCTGCTCGTGTTCGGCGCGATCCTCATCTACACGGCCCAGAAGATCGCCTTCCACGGCGAGACCGAGGTCGACCCGGACAAGAGCATCGTGCTGCGGGCCGTGCGCAAGATCGTCCCCTCGACCGAGAAGTACGACGGCCAGCACATGTTCACCCGGATCGACGGCAAGCGCCTGGCCACGCCGCTCTTCGCCGTGCTGGTCATGGTCGAGACCACCGACGTGGTCTTCGCCGTCGACTCCGTGCCCGCCATCTTCGGCGTGGCCAACGAGACCTTCATCGTGTTCTCGTCCAACGCCTTCGCCATCCTCGGCCTGCGGGCCCTGTTCTTCTGCCTCAACGGCCTGCAGGACAAGTTCCGCTACCTCAACTACGGCCTGGGGGCGATCCTGGCCTTCGTCGGCGTGAAGATGATCCTCACCTTCACCGGCGAGTCGATCGACTTCCCCACCGAGGACTTCCACTTCCCGACGTGGCTCTCGCTCACGACGATTGTCACCATCCTCACCGTGACGATCGTGGCCTCGCTGATGGCCGACCGGCGCGACCCGACCACGCCCGACTCCCCGGACGACGTGCCCCCGCCCGGCGCCCCGGGCCCCGACGCCGGCCAGGCCGCGGCCGACGGCGTGGTCGGCAACCGGGACGTCGGTGGCAAGAACCGCGTCACTGCAGGCGTCCTGGGAATTGTTCTGGGCGGCTTCGGCGTGCACAACTTCTACCTCGGCCGTCCGCTCCGAGGAGTCCTGCAGATCGTCATCACCGTCGTCACGTTGGGATTCGGCGGTCTCTGGGGCTTCATCGAAGGGATCATGATCTTGACGGGCGGGATCGACACAGACGGCCGAGGTCGACCGTTGGTGGATCGTTCGGCATCAGGCCGATCTCCCCGTTCGCCTGAGGAAGAGCTCGTCGGGGTGGGCAGCCCCAGTGCTCGCCCGACCGCCGGTCCGCTCTCGCCGGACGGCGTCGTCGGGGCCGAAGACTCCGATCCCACGGACTAGGTGTCACAGGGCACTGGTACCGTCCCGAGATGGCCGCCGTACCCGAGCCTCTGATGCCCGACACTGGGCATCGGAACCACTGAATGGGCATCCTCGACGAGGACGTGGCGACGGTCCGCGAGCGGGCCGACATCATCGCCGTAGCCAGCCAGTTCATGCAGCTCAAGCGGGTGGGCCGGCGTTGGACCGGCCTGTGCCCCTTCCACGGCGAGAAGACACCATCGTTCTCTATCAACGCCGAGCAAGGGCTGTGGTACTGCCTGGCCGGCGAGACGCGGGTCATGACCTGGGACGGTGTGCGGGAGATACGCGACTTGGCCGGGGGAACCCATCGCATCCTCACCGAGAAGGGTCGATGGGTCGAAGCGCCGTTTCGCTCATTCGGGATTCAACCCCTCCGTAGGCTGACGATCACACGGAACAGGCAAGTCAAGGTTCTTTACGCCACGCCGGAACATCGCTGGTTCATCCGCGGCTCGCGCCGCCAGCGATACGAGCGCACGACGGACGAGCTCCGGCCCGGCGACGGTCTGAGCTGGACGTTCCCCCCCAACCGGGCTCGCCTGGTCAAGGCCCTATCGCCCTTCGGCATCGCTCACGGAATCACCTACGGCGATGGCGGCCGCTTCGGCCCTGGCATGGCTTTGGACCTTCACGGAGAGAAGGACCGTCAGCTTCTTCAGTGGTTCCCGCTGAGCCGTCGCTACGAGATGGTGCGACTGAACGGAGCGCCCTTCACGAGGATCCTTGACCTGCCGATGTCCTTCAAGGAGCGCCCGTCGCTGGACGAGGGCACCTCGTACCTCGCTGGTTGGTTGGCGGGCTACATCGCGGCTGACGGACACGTTGCCAAGGATGGCACTTGCATCCTCAATAGCGCGGCACGAGACGACCTGGAGTTCGTGCGCCTGCTCTGCATGCGCTTGGGCATCGGGACCTACGGCATCACCGAGCAGGTGCGACGTGGGCTCGGTAGCGAAGACTCGTCTCTCTTT
>CAZXRA010000284.1:0-9079 GCA_964643485.1 uncultured Iamiaceae bacterium
GAAGAGCACCCGGGGTCGGTCCGACAGCACGGCCACGGGCGTGTCGGTGCCCATGGAGCCCAGGGCCTCGCCGCCGGTGCGGGCCATGGGGGCCATGAGGATCCGCAGGTCCTCGGTCGTGTAGCCGAAGGTGACCTGGCGGCGGACCACATCGGCGTGGGGGTACCGGATGTGGGGCCGGTCGGGCAGGTCGTCGAGCGGTATCAGGCCGGTGTGCAGCCACTCGGCGTAGGGGTGCTCCGAGGCCAGGGTGGCCTTGATCTCCTCGTCGGCGATGATGCGGCCCTGGTCCGTGTCGACCAGGAACATGCGGCCGGGTTGGAGGCGGCCCCGCTGGACGATGGTGGCGGGGTCGATGTCGAGCACGCCGACCTCGGAGGCCATGACCACCAGGCCGTCGGTGGTGACCCAGTAGCGGGAGGGGCGCAGGCCGTTGCGGTCGAGCACGGCGCCGATGACGGTGCCGTCGGTGAAGGCCACCGAGGCCGGGCCGTCCCAGGGCTCCATCACCGAGGCGTGGAACTGGTAGAAGGCCCGCTTGGCCGGATCCATCGTGGCGTTGTTCTCCCACGCCTCGGGGATCATCATCAGCACGGCGTGGTGGAGGGGGCGGCCGGCCAGGTGCAGCAGCTCCAGCACCTCGTCGAAGCTGGCCGAGTCGCTGGCGTCGGGGGTGCAGATGGGGAAGGCCCGCTCCAGGTCGGAGGGGCCGGCGAAGGCGTCGCTCTCCAGCAGGGCCTCGCGGGCCCGCATCCAGTTGCGGTTGCCCTTCACCGTGTTGATCTCGCCGTTGTGGGCGATGTAGCGGTAGGGGTGGGCCAGGGGCCAGGCCGGGAAGGTGTTGGTGCTGAACCGGGAGTGCACCAGGGCGATGGCGCTCTCCATGCGGGGGTCGCGCAGGTCGGCGTAGAGCTCCTCGAGCTGCCCGGTGGTGAGCATGCCCTTGTAGCAGAGGGTGCGGCAGCTCAGGCTGGGGAAGTAGACGTCGCCGTCCTCGTCCGAAGCCACCACCGGCCCGTCGGGGCGGCCCACCTCGTGCTCGATGCGCTTGCGGACGACGAAGGCCCGCCGCTCCAGGTCCATCCCCGTGAGGGCGGCGTCGGGGGCGGCGACGAACACCTGGCGGAAGGTGGGCATGACGTCGAGGGCCATGGAGCCGAGGGACGAGGCGTCGACGGGGACGTCCCGCCAGCCCAGAACCTCCAGGCCCTCGCTGGCCACGACCTTGCCGATGGCCTCGACGGCGGCGTCGGCCGCCTCGTCCCCCTGGGGCAGGAAGGCGATGCCGGTGGCGTAGGCGCCGACCGGGGGGAGGGCGAAGTCGACGACCTCACGGAGGAAGCGGTCGGGGACCTGGATGAGGATGCCGGCCCCGTCGCCGGTGTTGACCTCGGCCCCGGAGGCGCCACGGTGATCGAGGTGGCACAGCGACAGCAGGCCCTTGTCGACGATGTCGCGGCGCGCCCGGCCGTGCATGTCGACCACGAAGGCGACACCGCAGGCGTCGTGCTCGTGGGCGGGGTCGTAGAGGCCCTGGCGGGCCGGAGTCCTGCGCATGCGTCCCTTCCATCGGGAAGATGGGGCGGTCGGGGGTACCGGGACGTCGCTGGCCCGTGGGTCTGACAACTCTACTGGTCCTCC
The DNA here is from genome assembly GCA_964643485.1 of uncultured Iamiaceae bacterium. GTDB lineage: Bacteria > Actinomycetota > Acidimicrobiia > Acidimicrobiales > Iamiaceae > Iamia. Next base: position 1,642 of record CAZXRA010000284.1, read on the forward strand.
CGGGCCCCTCTCCAACGCGAAACCCCCACGATGTGACAGTCTCAGAACCGGAGCGGACGGGGTGATCGCGGGCCTTCAGCTCTGACCCGGCACCGGCACGGGTTCTGAGCCCTCGTCGGCTGCGCCTCCGAGAAGCCGCTGTGTCGCCTTCGAGAGGGCTCGCCTATCGGCTCGCCCTCTCTGCCACGACGTCGGGTCGGGGAGCAGGGGCCGGGTACGGTCGGGGGTGATGTCCGCCCCCGCACTGTCCCTGGTGGTCCTGGCCGCGGGCATGGGCCGCCGCTTCGGGGCCCTCAAGCAGGTCGCCCCGGTGGGGCCGGGCGACGAGGCCCTGGTCGACCACACCATTGCCGACGCCGTGGCCCACGGAGCGGAGCGGGTCGTGGTGGTGGTCCGGCCCGAGATCCGCGCCGAGGTCATGGGCCACCTGGAGCGCCGGGCCCCGGTGCCGCTGGTCGCCGTGGAGCAGCCCGGCCCGGGGGTGGGCCGGTCCCGACCGTGGGGCGCCGCCGAAGCGGTGGCCCTGGCCCTCGCCGCCTGCCCGGGTCCGGCGGTGGTGGCCAACGCCGACGACCACTACGGCGCCGACGCCGTGGCCGCCCTCCTGGGGTGGCTCCGCTCCCCCGCCGCCGGTCCGGGACGTGCCGGGCTCGTCACCTGGCCCCTGGCCGCCACCCTCTCCTCCCAAGGCGCCGTCACCCGGGCCGTGTGCGCCCTGGGCCCCGACGGGCGCACCGTCACCGGCATGGTCGAGCACCACGGCCTGGTGCGGGGCGCCGACGGCACCGTCACCTCGGAGCACGGTCCCGTCGCCCCCGACGCCCCCGTCTCCATGAACCTGTGGGGCCTGCCGGCCGACGTCGGCCCCGCCCTGGCCATCGGCGTGGAGGCCTTCCGGGCCACCCACGCCGACGACCCCGATGCCGAGCTCCCTCTCCCCACGGCCATCGATGCCCTGGTGGCGACCGGCGAGCTGGCCGTCGAGGCCCTGCCCGCCGGCACCACGTGGGTCGGCGTCACCCACCCCGACGACCTGGAACCGGCTCGGGCCGCCATGGCCGGGCGCGCTCCCGTCCCCGTCCGATGAAAGGTCAATCCGCCACCACATGGGTGGAGGATCGACCTTTCGGGGCCGAAACGTCCCGCCCGCGCCAGTCGAAAGGTCACTTCACCACCGCATGGGTGGAGGATCGACCTTTCGACGGAGGAGACCGATCGTGAACGCACTTCCGGATGCGACGGTCGGCGACCTGTTGGCCTACCTCGACGCTTCGCCCACCCCGTACCACGCCGCGGCCGAGGCGGCCCGGCGCCTGGCCGAGACGGGCTCGACCGCAGTCGACCTCCTCACGCCGTGGGCCGACGTCCCGGCTCGGGGCCATGTGCTGGCCGACGGGGCCCTCGTCGCCTGGGCCCTGCCCGCCGACGGACCGGCGGCCCCGCCCCTCCGCCTGGTCGGCGCCCACACCGACAGCCCCGGGTTGCGGGTCAAGCCTCTCCCCGACACCGGCACGGCCGGGTGGCGCCAGCTCGGCGTGGAGGTCTACGGCGGGGCCCTGGTCAACTCGTGGCTCGACCGCGACCTGGGGTTGGCCGGCCGGGTGGCAGTGCGGGACGACGACGGTGCGGTCACCAGCCGCCTGCTCCGGGTGGACGAGCCCGTGCTGCGCGTGCCCCAGCTCGCCATCCACCTCGACCGCGACGTCACCAGCCAGGGGTTGAAGCTCGACCGCCAACGCCACCTCACCCCGGTGTGGGGTGTCGGCCATCCCGAGGAGGGGGCCTTCCGCCGGGACGTGGCCCGCCGCCTCGACGTGGCCCCCGAGGCGATCGGAGGCTGGGACCTCATGGCCTTCGACCTCACCCCGGCCGCCGTGGTCGGTGCCGACCGGAGCCTGGTGGCCAGCGGGCGCCTCGACGACCTGTGCTCGTGCTGGGCCGGGCTCGGCGCCCTCGCCACCGTCGAGCCCGACGGCGAACGGGGCGCGGTGCTGGCCCTCTTCGACCACGAGGAGGTGGGCAGCGCCTCCACCCGGGGAGCGGCCGGTGCCCTCCTGTCCCAGGTGCTGGAGCGCCTGGTCACGGCTCGGGGCGGCACCCGGGCCGATCTCCTGGCCGCCCTCCCCGCCTCGGCCCTGGCCTCGGCCGACATGGCCCACGCCACCCACCCCAACTACGCCGACCGCCACGAGCCCGGCCACTGGGTGGCCGTCGACGGGGGGCCGGTCATCAAGATCAACGCCAACCAGCGCTACGCCACCGAGCCGGCGACCGCGGCCGCCTTCGCCGCCGCCTGCGACCGGGCCGGCGTGCCCGTCCAGCACTTCGTGGGCCACAACGAGATGCCGTGCGGCTCGACCATCGGCCCCTTCACCGCCGCCGGGCTGGCCCTCCCCACCGTCGACGTCGGGGTGGCCCAGCTCGCCATGCACTCGGCCCGGGAGCTGTGCGGCGCCGAGGATCCGGTGCGCATGGTCGCCGCCCTGGCCGAGTGGTTCCGGGGGTGACGGCACCGCCGGTGCCGCAACCTGGGCACCGCCTGGTCCTGTTCGACCTCGACGGCACGCTGACCGACTCGGCCCCGGGCATCTTCGGGTGCGTCCGCCACGCCCTGGGCGTGCTGGGCTGGCCCGACCCCGGCCCGGAGCGGCTGCGCGCCTTCGTCGGGCCGCCGATCCAGGAGTCGTTCGCCGCCCTGGGGCTGCCCGAGGACGACATCGACCGGGCCGTGGCGGCCTACCGGTCCCGCTTCGGGGAGACCGGCCTGTACGAGAACGAGGTGTACGACGGGATCCCCGACCTGCTGGCCGCCCTGCGCCGGGCCGGCTTCGACCTGGCCGTGGCCACCTCCAAGCCCGAGGTGTACGCCCGCCGGATCCTGGACCACTTCGGCCTGACCCCCTCGTTCTCGGCCGTGGCCGGGGCGACGCTCGACGGGTCGCTCCGCCACAAGGACGAGGTCATCGCCGCGTGCCTGGCCTCCCTCGGGGTCGAGGCGACGGCGGTGGCGGCCATGGTCGGCGACCGGTCCCACGACGTGACCGGCGCGGCCCGACACGGCATCCCCTGCATCGGTGTCACCTGGGGCTACGGGTCGGTCGAGGAGCTGACCCGGGCCGGGGTGGCGAGGTTGGTGAACCGGCCCGACGACCTGCCGGGGGCGCTGGGCGAGATCCTGGGGGCCGCCACGGCGTCCACTGGAGCCTGAGGTGGACCGGCACGAGGCGGCTCGAGTTCTGGGCATCGCCTCCACGGCGACGCCGGAGGAGGTGCGCCACGCCTTCCGGGATCTGATCCGGACCCGCCACCCCGATCGGGCCGGCGACACGGCCACGGCGTCCGCGGCCCGGTTGATCGAGGCCCACCGGGTGCTGCGCTCTGCACCGGACCCCGCCGATCCGGCCGAGCCCCAGCCGTCTTGGTTCGCGGCAGGGACGGCACCTCCGACCGAACGACCGCCGTCCGCTCACCGAGCATCGGCCGGTCCCGTCGACGTACGGCAGGCCGGCGATTCCCTCCTGGTCGACGCCGAGCCGGCCGTGGTGATGGCCCACCTGGTCGAGGCAGGCCATGCCCTGGGCGAGATCACCTATCTGGACCGGGCATCGGGCTTCGTGGAGGTGCTGCTCCAGGTGCAGGAGGAGGACGACATCGGCCCGGCGGCCGTGTCGCTGGTGGCCTCGCTTCAGGGCCGGGCCGAGGCGGTGGAGGTGTTCTGCACCGTCGAGCGCCTCGACGGCCACCCCGCCCCACCCGTCGCCCCCATCGTCGCCGCCCTCGCCGCCGAGATGGGTGACAGGGACACGGCACCCAGGAGCGCACAGCGCGAACGCGGGTGACGGGAAGGAACCCCCGGGAAGGCCGGCCGCGCCCGGGGGGAAGGGCGCGACCGGCCAGGATGCTGAAGGGTCCACCCCGGCAGGAGCGATGGGCCGATCAGCAGATCACCGGTGAACTGGTGGTGGGTGGTCGGGCCTGAGGGCGACGTGCCGCGACACGGAAGCCCCGGGTGGTCACGGCCTATGGGGGAGGACGTTCCACCACCAGTTCACGAGGGACGAGGACTCAGTCCTCGGGGTTGGGGAACTCCTGGGCCCGGGTCGAGAACTCCTCCAGGCCGATCAGCTCGGCGTAGAGCCCCGAGCGGTCACCGGTCGAACGCAGATGGGCGATGCCCGCGGTGCGCTCGTCGGCATCGGGAGTGCGGCTGAGGATCTCGTCGTAGGCCCCGGCGACGAGACGGCTCAGAGGCTCGTTCAGGTTGGCCAAGGTGAGCACGAGGGCTCGTCGTGACGCGCCCGTCGCCAGCTTGGCGGTCCAGTAGTCCAAGCCGGCGGTGTCCGGGGCCCGGCCCAGGAGTTGCTCGTAGACCCGGGTGACGAACCCGACGTTCGTTCCCCCGGCCTTCGACCAGAACTCCCCCGAGGCCGCCAGATCAGCGAGCAGCTGGTCGTAGCGGCCATGACTCAACAAGCGGCCGACCCAGAACGCCCGACCCGCCGCATCAGCAGGCCGCCCCAGCATCGTCAGGTAGGCGTCGTCCACGACCCGGCCCACCGCTTCGGGGGTGCGGGCGATGGCCCGGGCGAAGGTCTCCGGCGAGGTGCCGGCGTCGAGGCGGCTCTTCCAATAGGAGTAGCCGGCTTGATCGGGGCAGCGTCCGAGGAGCTCGATGTACACCAACCGCACCACGGCCCCGTTGCCGTCCACCGCGAACGCCTTGCACGCCAACGGCGGCAGCACCGTCACCTCCACGGCGTTGGAGACAAGGGGTGGGGCGAGGACACCACCGGTGTAGATGGCGGTGAGGGCACGGGTGCCGATCGGAAGAGCGGCGGTGACGCGGGCGATTCCGTTGACGACGTTGGCCACGCCCACCGTCTCGTCGCCGTCGCGGAACTCGACCTGGCCTGTGGTGTAGGGCGCCACCGTCGAGGTGAGGGTGACCTCCTCGTCAGCCCGAGCCACGTCGCCCGGCTCGACGACCAGCGTGTGGCCCGAAGCGGTGATCTCCGCCAGGAGCAGGGGATCGCCGACGGGGGTGCAGGTGACGGTGAAGATGCCGACGGCTTGCTCGGCGGTGACCTTGATGGTGTCGAGGGTGACGGGCACGACGGTTCCTGGTTCGCCCTCTATGACGACCGAGCCGGTCGGTGCGTTGAAGACGATGGACTCGTCAAGATGCCCAAGGGCCACATCGGCAGCCAGAACAGGGTTCGGGCTGGTCGGCAACTGCGTCCCGTTCGACCGCGTCAACCCCCCGGCCGTGCCACTGCCCCCAGGACCGAACCCGAAGTCGATGCTCTGGAGCAACTCGCCTTCGGCACCGATGGTCGACGTCTCATCGGCATCGGTGCCGAAGAAACCCTGACGGAGGTGGCTGGACTGCAAGGCACGAGAGAACCGCATGCGCACCTGCAGACCGCTCAGGTCGACCTCGGATCCCAGCGGGCGCACGACGGGCACGTTGGCGTAGCCATCGACGAGGGCCCGGTATCGCCTCGTCTCTCCGGCGAAACCCGGTGCGATGCAGTCATAGAGCGTGACGGCAACGGGGGCCTCGTGGACGTTGAACGTCGTCGTGAGCTGCGAGGGCAGGAACCGGGCGTCCCCGAGGTAGGACACCGTCACCTTGTGGGCTCCCACGGCGATGTTCGGAGGGAGGTCGAAGGCCAAGAAGCTGAAGTTGTTGTTGTTGGCGCTGGTGAGTGGGACGCGTGCCAACGGGAGGCCGTCGAGGCGATAGGCAGCGACGGGTACGTCGTCGAGCTTGAGGGCTACATGTCCCGTGGGTCGTCCAGAAGAAAGGCTGGGTCCCACCGAGACGTTCTGGAGAGACATCGTGCTCCCTTGGCGGACTGCATGGGGACGAACACCTCCACCGAACGCAAAGGTGACCGTCGATGCTCTGCGGGTCGCTTCGACGATCATGACCTGCCCCTTCGCTGTGGCGGTCGCTCCGGGTGCGGGGGCGATCGCCGGTGCGGGTAGACCCGCCGCGTCGACGGCGATCAGATCGAAGGCCACCTCGATCGGTCCGGGGCAGGTCTCGTTGGCGCTGCCACACAAGGTCGTCGAGACGGTTCCGCCGGTGGTGAGGATCTGAATCCGCAACCGCTGTGTCGCCACCTCACCGACCGGTAGGGGGAACCCGGTCGCGTCGCCAACGGCACCCCACAAGGCGGGCCTGGAGGTTCCGGGAACTGACCCCGAGGCCAGGGGCACCGTCACCCAGGTATCCGTGGGGTCGAGGTGCTCGAGCTTGACCCTCGCCGAAGACAGGTCGGCGCTGCTCACGTTCCGGCTGATCGTGACATCCAGGCGGGCGTGGGTGATGTTTGTGCCGAAGCCGGTGTTGCGGGCGGTCACGTCGAACTCGGTGGGGGCGGCGCCGATGGTGAGGTGATCGGGCAGGGTGGCGCTCAGGTTGGGGTCGGCGGTGACCTGGTAGGGCAGCGGGTCCGATGGCGGCGACGCGCTGAACGGGCTGGCTCCCCGATAGGTGGCGGTCAACGTCCGGGAGCCCGCTTGGATGGCCGCGGTGGTCAGACCCGCGGTGCCGTCGGATTGCACCAGCGCGGACCCCAACGAGGTGGTGCCGTCGAGAAACTCCACGAAGCCCCCGGGGGTCAGCCCGTTGGTGTCGGCTTCGACACAGAGCGGATCACTCGGATCGGGAGTGACGGTGGCGGTGAGGTCCACCGAGTCGCCCAAGGCCGCCGTCCCGACCGGGGCCGCCACCAGAGCGGTGGTGGTATCGCAGCCGGGGGGTTCGGGCAGGGTGAGGTCTCCGGCCAGGGTCAAGGTGAGGGAGTGACCGGCCCCGGCGAGTTGGTCGTCGATCGCTCCGGCGATGTTGGGTTCGCAAGCGGCCTCATCGGTCGTCTCCGGGATGGAGAAGTTGGCATCAGCCACGGTGACCCGCCCGTCGGCATACGGGGTGACGGTGTCGAAGACGAGGTTCACCGGCGACGTCGTGCAATCAGCCAACAGGATCGTGGAACCACCACCGGCCTGCTGGACATCCACGTGCAGGTCCACCGCCAAGCTGGCCTGCACGGTGACGTTGCCCAAGTGGTCGACCGTGCCTGTCAACGACCCCGGCGTCACCAACGAGAAATCCGCATCGATGAACGCCGTCGCGATGATCGGATACGTGACCTCCTGCACGATGTTGACCTGCGGCGTGGACAGGGTCCCCCCCGTGATCACTCCCGAGCCCGGGTCGTAGCTGCCCGTCACCGCGGTGGGAGTCTCCAACTCGTAGGGCTCGGCGTCACGCAGCTGTAGGACGCCGCCGCCCTCCACCATGGAGAGGGTGAAATCCTCGGCCACGCGAGGCCCGGAAGGGGGTTCTAGGGGCGCAGATGACCCTGGGGGGGGGGGCAAAACCGATGGCAATGATCGAAGCACCGACCGCCCCCACCGCAACCAACCA
>CAZXRA010000285.1:0-38943 GCA_964643485.1 uncultured Iamiaceae bacterium
AGGCACGACACCAGCTCGGTCTTGCCGCTGCCCACCGGCCCCCCGATGCCGATGCGCAAGGGGTCGCCGGGGTGGACGTGGCGGTGCGGGTGGTCAGGGCCGTGGAACGCGCCCATGGGTGTCTCCCTTCATGTAGCGAACAGGCGGACGGGCCAGCCGTGGTGCTCGACGGCGGCGATCTCGACGAGGGGGCTGGTGAGGGCGGGCAGGTCTTCGGTGGGACCGGACGCGGCGGCGACGGCCCGCTCGGCCACCGCCTCCGCCTCGTCGGCCAGGCGTGCCGCCAGGGCGGCCACGGCGAAGGGGTCGAGGCCCAGCAGCTTCACCGCGGCCTGGGTGGGCGTGGCCACGGCATGGTGGGACACCAGGCCGGCCACGGCGGAGGCATCGAGCCCGGCGGCCACGGCCACCACGCCGGTCGCCACCGCCTGGTGGATCCCGTCGGGGTGGACCGCCACCGCCTCGGCCAGCACCGCGGCCGGCCAGCACCGGTCGGCCACCCGGACGAGCTGGCGGCCCAGGCGGCGGGAGGCGGCGCGCAGCGACGGCGGGGCCAGCCGGGCGTCGGCCTCGGCGTCGAGGCGAGCGAGGGTCGCGGCCACCGTCCTCTCGTCGGGGCCCGGCGCCGCCAGGGCGGCCACCGTGGCCGCGGCCAGGGCCGCGTCCACCAGGGCCTGGCTCCACAGCCGACCGCGGGTGAAGTCCTCCAGCGTGGCCACGTCGCGCACCCGCCCGTCGCCCACCGCCGCCTCGGCCCCGGCCGAGTGGGCATGGCCCCCGGCGGGCAGGCGGCCGTCGGCCAGGAGCAGGAGGGAGAGCGGGACGGACCCGGCCGACGGGCCCATCAGAACAGGAAGTACCGCTGGGCCATAGGGAGCACCGGGGCCGGGTCCTCGACGGCCAGCTCACCGTCGATGCGCACGGCGAAGCTGTCGGCATCGACCTCGACGCGGGGCCGGGCGTCGTTGTTCACCATGGCGTCCTTGGTGAGCGAGCGGCAGTCGCCCACCGGCACCAGCCGCCGGCCCAGGCCCAGGTGGTCGAGGCCGCCCGGCTGCTCCAGGGCGAGCGGGGCCACGAAGGCCAGGCTGGTGGCTGCGGCCACGGGCGGGGCGGCGCCGAACATGGGGCGGGGCAGGATGGGCTGGGGCGTGGGGATCGAGGCGTTGGCGTCGCCCATCTGGGCCCAGGCCACGAACCCACCCTTCAGCACGGCGTGGGGGCGGACGCCGAAGAAGGCCGGGTCCCACAGCACCAGGTCGGCCAGCTTGCCCACCTCCACCGAGCCCACCTCGGCGTCGAGGCCGTGGGCCACCGCCGGGCAGATCGTGTACTTGGCCACGTAGCGGCGCACCCGGTGGTTGTCGGCCCGGCCGTCACCCGGGAGGGCGCCCCGACGCCGTTTCATCACGTGCGCCGTCTGCCAGGTGCGCAGCACCACCTCTCCCACCCGGCCCATGGCCTGGCTGTCGGAGCCGATCATGGAGATGGCCCCCAGATCGTGGAGGATGTCCTCGGCGGCGATGGTCGACGGTCGGATGCGGCTCTCGGCGAAGGCCAGATCCTCGGGGATCGCCGGGTTGAGGTGGTGGCACACCATGAGCATGTCGAGGTGCTCGTCGATGGTGTTGACGGTGTGGGGCCGGGTCGGGTTGGTCGAGCTGGGCAGGACGTGGGGCTCGGAGACGACGGTGATGATGTCCGGTGCGTGGCCGCCGCCCGCTCCCTCGGTGTGGTACGTGTGGATCGTCCGGCCGGCGATGGCGGCCAGCGTCGACTCCACGAAGCCCGCCTCGTTGAGGGTGTCGGTGTGGATCGCCACCTGCACGCCCTGCTCGTCGCACACCCGCAGGCAGGCGTCGATGGCGGCCGGGGTGGTCCCCCAGTCCTCGTGGAGCTTGAAGCCCGACGCCCCGCCGGCGAGCTGCTCCCGCAGGCCCTCGGCCGACACGGTGTTGCCCTTGCCCAGGAGGGCCACGTTCACGGGCCAGCCGTCGAGGGCCCGCAGCATGTGGCCCAGGTTCCAGGCGCCGGGCGTGACGGTGGTGGCCTTGGTGCCCTCGGCCGGCCCGGTCCCCCCGCCGATCAGGGTGGTGATGCCGGCGGCCAGGGCCTCCTCCACGATCTGGGGGCAGATGAGATGGACGTGGCTGTCGACGGCGCCGGCGGTGAGGATCTTGCCGTTGCCGGCCAGGATCTCGGTCGACGGCCCGATGGCCAGGGCTGGGTCGACGCCGTCCATGGTGTCGGGGTTGCCGGCCTTGCCGATGGCGACGATGCGGCCGTCGGGCACGCCGATGTCGGCCTTCACGATGCCCCAGTGGTCGACGACGAGGGCGCCGGTGATCACCAGGTCGGGGGCCCCCTCGGCCCGGGTGACGAGCGACTGGCCCATCGACTCGCGGATCACCTTCCCGCCCCCGAACACGACCTCGTCGCCGCCAGCGCAGCGGTCCTCCTCCACCTCGATCAGCAGGTCGGTGTCGGCCAGGCGCACCCGGTCGCCGGTGGTCGGCCCGTACAGGGCGGCGTAGCGCTCGCGGGAGAGCTCCATCAGTCCGCTCCCTCGTGGGGGCTGACGTCGAGGGGGCCGGCCACTTCGCCCCGGAAGCCGGCGACGACCCGCGCCCCGGCGTAGGCCACCAGCTCCACGTCCTGCTCGATGCCGGGTTCGAACCGCACCGACGTGCCCGCCGGGATGGCCAGGCGCCGGCCCCGGGCCACCTCCCGGTCGAGGGCCAGGGCCGGGTTGGTCTCGGCCATGTGGAAGTGGGACCCGACCTGCACGGGGCGGTCGCCGGTGTACACCACCGTCCCCGTGACGGTGGGCCGCCCCTCGAGGATCGTCACCGGCCCCTCACCGAGCAGCATCTCGCCGGGGACGGTCACGGGATCGGCTGGTGGATCGTCACCAGCTTGGTGCCATCGGGGAACGTGGCCTCCACCTGGACCTCGGGCAACATCTCGGGCACGCCCTCCATCACCTCGTCCCGGCGCAGCACGCTCCGGCCCGCGTCCATCAGCTCGGCCACCGAGCGCCCGTCCCGGGCCCCCTCCAGCACGAACGACGTCAACAGGGCCACCGCCTCGGGGTGGTTGAGCACCACACCCCGGGCCCGGCGATCGCGGGCCACCATGGCGGCCACGCTGACCAGCAGGCGCTCCTGCTCGTGGGGGGTGAGGTGCACGCCTCAGACCACCAGCAGCTCGGCGAAGGCCGCGGGGTCGGCGGAGGCGGTGTCGCCGCTGTGCTCGATGCGCCCGGCCTCCATCACGGAGTACCGCTCGGCCAGGCGCAGAGCGAACTCGACGTACTGCTCCACGAGGAGGATGGACATGCCCGTCGAGCGGTGGAGCTCGGCGATGGCGTCCTCGATCTCGAGGATGATCGACGGCTGGATGCCCTCGGTGGGTTCGTCGAGGATGAGGAGCCGGGGCCGAGTGACCAGGGCCCGGGCGATGGCGAGCTGCTGGGCCTGGCCGCCCGAGAGGAGACCGGCCGGCCGGCCCAGCAGGGGCACCAGGCGGGGGAACAGGTCGAGGGCCTCGTCGATGGCCGCCGTGTCGCGGGGCCGACGCCGCTCCACCACCACCTGGAGGTTCTCCCGGGTGCTGAGGTGGGGGAACACCTGGTGCCCCTGGGGCACGTAGCCGATGCCGGCCGCCGTGCGCCGCCACGGGGGCCACCCCCCGATGGGTTGGCCGTCCAGGCGCACCTCGCCGCCCCGCAGGGGCAGCAGGCCCATGACCGTGTTGAGGAGGGTGGTCTTGCCCACGCCGTTGCGGCCCATGAGGCAGACGAGCGACCCGTCGGGAACCTCCAGTGACACGCCGAAGAGGACGGCGGTGCGCCCGTAGGCGGCGTGGACGTCGTCGATCTCCAGCTTCACGACACCGCCTCCTCGATCGGCGCCGCGCCCGACCGCTCGTCCCGGGACCGGCCCAGGTAGACCTCCCGCACCACCGGGTCGGCCTGCACCTCCTCGACCGTCCCCTCGGAGAGGATCTTGCCCTCGTGGAGGACGGTGACCGAGGTGGCGAAGCGGCGCAGGAAGGCCATGTCGTGCTCGATGACGACGATGGTGTGGTCGACGGCCAGCTCCCGGAGGAGGACGCCGGTGTCGGTGCGCTCCTGGGGGCTCATGCCCGCCACCAGCTCGTCGAGGAGCATGAGCTGCGGCCCCTGCACCAGCAGCATGCCGATCTCCAGCCACTGCTTCTGGCCGTGGCTGAGGTTGCCGGCCGGGGCATCGGCCAGGGCGGCCAGGCCGATCCGATCCAACGTCTCCCGGATGGCCGGCGACAGCCCCCGGCGTCGCCGGAACAGGGCGGGCAGGCGCCGGGAGAACGACTCGGCCAGGTCGAGGTTCTCGCCGACGCTCAGGGCCTCGAACACGGTCGGGGTCTGGAAGCTGCGGCCGACGCCGAGGCGCACGATGCGGTGCTCGCTCAGGCCGGTGATGTCCCGTCCGGCGAAGCGGATCTGGCCGGCGCTGGGCTTGGTGAGCCCGGTGATGCAGTCGACCAGGGTGGTCTTGCCGGCGCCGTTGGGGCCGATCACGAACCGGGCCTCGCCCTTGTCCACGACGAAGTCGACCTGGTCGAGGGCCTTGAAGCCGTCGAAGGTGGCGCACAGCCCCGCCACCTCCAGGACGGCGGCGTGGTGCCAGGGCGGCGCCGGGTGGGGCACCGTGGGGGCGGTCGTCTCAGTGCTGTCGTCGGTCATGCCGCCCCCTCGGGAACCATGGCGTCGCCCGGCGTCGCCACCGGGGTGGGAGGCGACGTCCGTCGACGGATGCGGTCGCCCAGGCCCCGCCCCGAGCGGAGCAGGCCGGCGATCCCGCCGGGGACGAAGCCGACGACGAGGACGAACAGGAGCCCCTGGAAGTACACCCAGTCCTCGGGGCGGGTCTCGCTGACCGTCGTCTTGGTCCAGCTCACCAGGAGGGCCCCCAGCACCGCCCCCCACACCGTGCCCCGCCCACCGACCGCCACCCAGCACACCATGAGGATCGAGGGCAGGACGTTGAACTGGTTGGGGGCGACCAACCCGATGATGGGGGCGGCCAGGGCCCCGGCCAGGCCGGCCATGGCCGCCGACAGGGCGAAGGCCACCGTCTTCACCAGAGCGGGGTCGTAGCCCAGGAACCGCACCCGGTCCTCGGCGTCGCGGGTCGCCACGAGCAGCCGACCGAAGCGGCTGCGCACCACCTGGGCCGCCACCACGATCGTCACCAGGAGGGCGCCCACGGCGCAGAAGTAGAGGAAGTCCGTGGTCGCCGTGTCGTACTTCTTCTTGCCGAAGACGGTCGTGAAGTTGGTCAGGCCGTTGGTGCCCGAGGTGAGCTGGAGCTGGCCGACGAGGATCAGCGACATGATCAGCGCCGTGGCCTGGGTGAGGATGGCGAAGTACGGCCCGCGGATCCGGCGCTTGAACACCAGCAGTCCGAGCAGGCCGGCCACCAGGGCCGGCAGCAGCACGGCCGAGGCAGCGGCGAACCAGAACGACTGATAGGGGCGCCACAGCGCCGGCAGCTCGGTGTAGTCGCTGTAGAGGGCCATGAACTGCGGGACCTGCCCGTCGGGCACCTGCTCCAGCGAGAGGTACATGCCCATCGAGTAGGCCCCGAGGCCGAAGAACACGCCCTGGCCCAGGGCCAGCATCCCGCCGTAGCCCCAGGCGATGTCGATGCCGACGGCGACCATGGCGTAGCAGAGGTACTCGGCCCACTGGCGGGTGCGGGTGGGGTCGCCGAGCAGGCCGGGCAGCACGAGGAGCAGGACGGCGAAGGCCACGAACACCAGCCGGCCCACCCACGGGCTGGCGCCAGCCGGGGCCAGGTAGGAGAGAGGGCTGCGCCGAGGACCGGCGGGTGCGGCGGCCGACGCCTCGGCCGGCTCGACGGTGTCGGGGCTCGTCATGCCGCCAGCCCTCGGGTGCGGAAGGTGACGATGCCCTGGGGTCGGAACTGGAGGAAGATCACCACGCAGCCGAACACGGCCGCCTTGGCCAGGCTGGCCGCCGACTCGGAGACGCCCGAGAGGCGGCTCTCGATCACGGCGTTGAGGATCCCGATCCCGAGGGCGGCGATGATCGTGCCCCGGAGCTTGCCGACGCCGCCCACGATCACCACGAGGAAGGCGTCCACCACGTAGCCGGTGCCGGTGGCCGAGCCCACCGGGCCGATGAGGGCCACGGCCACGCCGGCGATGCCGGCCAGGGCCGAGCCGAGGGCGAAGGTGGCGGCGTCGACCCGTCCGGTGCGCAGGCCGCTGACGCTGGCCAGCTCCCGGTGCTGCATCACGGCCCGCATGCGCCGGCCCTGGGGGGCCTGGGCCATGAACAGCGAGATGACGGCCACCACCACGAGGACGAGGGCCATGATGAAGAGGCGGGTGTGGGGCATGGCGACACCGCCCACCTCCCAGGTGCCCCGCAGCCAGGTCGGAGCGATCACCTGGACGTTCTGGGCCCCGAAGAGGTCGCGGGCGGCCTGTTGGAGGACGAGGGACACCCCCACGGTCACCAGCAGGGTGTCGAGGGTGCGGTGCAGCATGCGCCGCAGGAGCAGGCGCTCCAGGACCAGGCCCATGAGCCCGGCCACCACGAGGGCGACGGGCAGGGACACCAGGAAGGCGACGCCGACGGAGCCGGCCAGCACCCCGGTCTGCAGGGCGTAGGGCACGTAGGCCCCGGCCATCAGGAACTCGCCGTGGGCCATGTTGATGACGCCCATCTGGCCGAAGGTGAAGGTGAGGCCCAGCGCGGCGAGGAGGAGGATCGAGCCGAGGCTGAAGCCGATGAAGAGCTGTTGGAGGATCTGTTCCACGGGGGTTCCTGGGTGGGACGGTTGGGCGGGCCGGCATGAGGGGGAGCGCCCCGGGCGCCGGCATGCGGGTGCCGGCGCCCGGGGGCGAACCTCCCGGGATCGCCCGTCGGCGTGTCCCGGGAGGTGGTGACCTATGCGACCCCCGCCTCCTCCTTGGCGGCATCGCACTCCCCGGTGGCCAACCCCTCGGCCCAGTCGTAGTCGTCGAGGCAGGGGTCGGGTTCGATGGGGCCGTCGGACGCCCAGACCTCGTCGATGAGGCCCTCGCCGTTGATGATGCCGATGCGGGCCGTCTTGGAGATGTGCTGGTTCCAGTCGCTGACCGTGATCTTCCCCTCCGGGGTGTCGAGGCTGATGCCCTTGGCCGCCTCCCGCACCGCTTCGACGTCGAAGGACCCGGCCTTCTCGACGGCGGCGGCCCAGATGTAGACGGCGTTGTAGGCGGCCTCGATCGGGTCGGCGGTCACCCGCTCGTCGCCGTACTTCTCCTTGAAGGCGGCGACGAACTCCTCGTTCTCCGGGGTGTCGGTGGTCTGGGAGTAGTTCCAGGCCACGTAGTGGCCCTCGATGTTCTCCAGGCCGATGCCGGTGATCTCCTCCTCGGCGACGGAGACCGAGACGGTGGGGATCTCGTCGGGGCCGGCCTTGGGGGCCAGCTCCTTGAAGAAGGCCACGTTGCTGTCGCCGTTGAGGGTGTTGAAGACGATGTCGGGCTCGGCGGCGACGACGTTGGACACGATGGTCTGGACGTTGGTGTCACCCAGCGGGAGGTAGTCCTCGCCGAGGATCTCCAGGCCGTTCGCCTCGGCGTAGGCCTTGATGATCTGGTTGGCCGTGCGAGGGAACACGTAGTCGCTGCCCACCAGGTAGACCGACTTCATGCCCTGGTCGACGATGTAGTCGAGGGCGGGGATGATCTGCTGGTTGGTGGTGGCGCCCGTGTAGAAGATGTTGGGCGACGCCTCCAGGCCCTCGTACTGCACGGGGTAGAAGAGCAGGCCGTCGTTGCCCTCGAACACGGGGAGCATGGCCTTGCGGCTGGCCGAGGTCCACCCGCCGAAGACGACGGCCACGTCATCGGTGTTCAGGAGCTTCTCCGCCTTCTCGGCGAAGGTGGGCCAGTCCGAGGCGCCGTCCTCGACGATGGGCTCGATCTGCTTGCCCAGGACGCCGCCAGCGGCGTTGATCTCCTCGATGGCGAGCTGCTCGGCGTCGACGACGGCCTTCTCGCTGATCGACATGGTGCCGCTCAGGGAGTGGAGGATGCCGACCTTGACGGTGTCGCCATCGCCGGCCCCGCCGCCGCCGCTGCCTTCGCCATCGTCGCTACCACATGCTGCGATGGACAAGACGAGGATCGCCAAGACGGCAAGCATCGTCTTCGGGGTGTGTCGGTGGCTCATGGCCCTCCTGTTCGCTGACGGGTTGAGGGCCGGGAACCTAAGGACGGGTCGTTTCACCATCGGGTCCGCCTCATGACCACGACGTAGCGAGTCCCTGACCTGGACCTTTCAAGGGGTCGCCGCCGACTGGCCGTCACCATTAGGCTCGGACGATGGGAGACACAGAGCGCCCGGCCACCGACGGAGGAGGGCCGCTCGGCGGGCCTCCCAGCCGCTTCCCCGACGTGCCGGAGACAGCGTCGGGCCAGCCCCCCAAGTTCGCCAAGGAGGGGCTCACCTTCGACGACGTGCTGCTGCTCCCGGCCGCGTCGTCGGTCGTCCCCGCCGAGGTGTCGACCCGCACTCGGCTGACGCCACGGGTGGAGCTGGCCGTCCCCATCGTGGCAGCGGCGATGGACACCGTCACCGAGGGCCGGCTGGCCATCACCATGGCCCGGCTCGGCGGCCTCGGGATCATCCACCGCAACCTCTCCATCGACGACCAGGTCGCCGAGGTCGACAAGGTCAAGCGCTCCCAGTCGGGGATGATCGTCGACCCCGTCACCCTCCCCCCCGACGCTCCCGTCTCCCGGGCCCTGCAGCTCATGGCCCACTACCGCATCTCGGGCGTGCCCATCACCGACGCCGATGGGCGCCTCGTCGGCCTCCTCACCAACCGCGACCTGCGCTTCGTGGAGGACGTCGACCAGAACGTCGACCGCCCCATCGCCGAGATCATGCGCACCGCCCCCCTCTACACCGCCCCTCCGGGCACGACGCTGGAGCAGGCCAAGGAGCTGCTGTGGCAGCACCGGGTGGAGAAGCTGCCGGTGGTCGACGCCGACGGCATCCTGCGGGGCCTCATCACGGTGAAGGACATCAAGAAGCGCACCCAGTACCCCGACTCCACCCACGACGAGAAGGGACGCCTGCGCTGTGGCGCCGCCGTCGGGGTGGGGGGCGACTCGCTGGAGCGGGCGGCCGCCCTCGTCGATGCCGGGGTCGACGTGCTCGTGGTCGACACCGCCCACGGGCACTCGCAGGGCGTGGTCGATGCCGTGAAGGTCATCAAGGACCGCCACGGCGCCCAGGTCGACATCATCGCCGGCAACGTGGCCACCGGCGAGGCCACCGAGGCCCTCCTCGACGCCGGCGCCGACGCGGTGAAGGTCGGCATCGGGCCGGGGTGCTTCGCCGCCGGCACTCGCGTGCTGATGGCCGACGCCACCTACAAGCCCATCGAAGAGGTCGTCGCCGGCGACCGTGTCATCAACATGCACGGCGAACCGGTGACGGTCCGCAAGGCCTGGTGCACGGGCATCCGGGATGTCATGGCCGTCCGCCACGGCGTGTCCGCCCGGGAGATGGTGATGACGCCCGACCACCAGTTCTTCGTGGGTGACCTGTCGACCACGTCACCGGCGTCAGTGAGGGCCAGGGGTTACGTCAAGCTGCTGGAGAAGCCGACGAAGCGATCCACGAGCAAGTTGATGTGGAAGGAGATCGGTGAGGCCGAGAGGGCCGCGCTCCTCGCTCCTCGCCACATCGCCTTTGACCTGCCGGACCACCTCGCCATCGACCTGCGCGACTTCGCCCGACGGGAGGGACCGCTGGCTCGCTATCGCACTGAGATCATCGATTCCTACGATCTCGGCCTGATCTTCGGCACCTTCCTGGGCGACGGGCATGCCTTCCTGAACAGCAACGGCGCATCGGAGATCGGCCGGGTCTCCTGGTACTTCGCAGCCAGGGAATCGGGCCTGGCCCTGAAGCTCGTCAACGCCATCGAGCGGGTCACCGGTGTCCGGCCCGTCACCATCGAGGGTGAATCGATCACGACGGTCCACCTCTACTCGCTGCCTTGGGCTCGGCTCCTGGCCCGATTCGGCAAGCGGACCGAGAAGCACCTTCCCCCGGAGTACCTCTGCTCGTATCCCCCGTACCTCCAGGGCCTCTACGACGGGCTCCTCATCAGTGACGGGCACCTCGGGGCCGACGGGCGGTTCGGTTTCCGCAACACGTCGCGCCAGCTCTCGGAGCTCTTCGGGGTGCTGTGCTTCCTCCTCACCGGCAGCTTCCCCGAAGTGGTGACGGAGGCCGGCTCGGCGGGAGGTCTCGTCGGGGTCTCCGACGCCGATTGCCAGCCCAGCTACCGCACCCGCGTCAACCTGCGCCCGGAGCGTCGACTTCTCGCCGACCATCAGGTCGTCAAGCAGCTGGAGCGGCGGGATCTCGGCGTCGCCATCCCCGTCTACGACATCGAGGTGGACTGTCCGACGCACAGCTTCATCGCCGAGAACGTGATCGTCCACAACTCGATCTGCACCACTCGGGTGGTGGCCGGGGTGGGCGTGCCGCAGATGACGGCCATCTACGACTGCGCCGTGGCCGCTGCCCGGAGGGGCGCCACCGTCATCGCCGACGGAGGCCTCCAGTCGTCCGGCGACGTGGCCAAGGCCATCGCCGCCGGGGCCGACGTGGTCATGCTGGGCAGCCTCCTGGCCGGGGTCGACGAGGCACCGGGCGAGGTCGTCTTCGATCAGGGCCAGCGTTACAAGGAGTACCGAGGCATGGGCTCGATGGGGGCCATGAAGGCCCGGTCGTACTCCAAGGATCGCTACTTCCAGGGCGACGTCACCGAGGCCGAGAAGCTGGTGCCCGAGGGCATCGAGGGCCGGGTGGCCTACAAGGGCCCGGTGGCCAACGTGGTGTACCAGCTCGTCGGCGGCCTCCGGGCGGCCATGGGCTACTGCGGCACCGCCACCGTCCCCGAGCTCAAGGAGCGAGCCCGCTTCGTGCGCATCAGTGGGGCCGGGCTGCGCGAGAGCCATCCCCACGACGTCCAGATCACGTCCAACGCCCCCAACTACGGCACCTGGGGCTGACCGGCCCTCTCCGGGGCGCGAGGACGGATCTGCACACCCGGTGGTGAGGCGCGCCAATCCCATCTCTCTGCGTGAACTTTTCTCTCCCGGTTGACCACGAAGGGTGACAAGTGCGAGAGTGTCGCCACGCTCAGTAGCCAGCCAGCCAGGTCGGAGCCTCGCCCTCATGCGCACCCCCACTCGCCTCATCGCCGCCCTCGGCCTCGGCCTCACCATCGTCGTCACCGCCCTGCTGCCCGCCACCCCGGCCCCGGCCGCGCCGCCCCCCGCCGCCCACAGCCAGGTGGTCAGCACCGATCCCAGCAACACCACCCCCCACGTCCTCGACGGGCGCACCGAGACCGTCCTCGACCTCGGCTCCCGGGTGATCGTGGGCGGGACCTTCACCAAGGTCAAGAACTTCAACCAGGCCGGCGAGATCGCCCGCTCCTACCTCTTCGCCTACGACAAGGCCACCGGCGCCATCGACACCCAGTTCGCCCCCCAGCCCAACGGCCGGGTGAACACCCTCCTGCTCGCCGCCGACGGCAACGTCCTCGTCGGCGGGCAGTTCTCGACCATCGCCGGGCAGTCCCTCCCCTACCTGGCCAAGCTCAACGGCACCACCGGCGCCGCCGTCACCGCCTTCGCCCCCCGGCCCGACGGGATGGTCTACGACATGCACCTGGCCAACGGCCACCTGTACGTCGGCGGCACCTTCACCCGCGTCGGCAGCACCGTCCGCACCAACTTCGCCGTCCTGAACCCCAACTCGGGCGCCCCTCGCAGCGGGGCCGACGTCGCCTTCACCGCCGCCCCCGCCGGCGCCACCCGGCTGATGCGCTTCGACATCACCCCGGACGGCCGCAAGCTGGTGGGCATCGGCAACTTCGCCCGCGTCGCCGGCCAGGACCGGCCCAACGCCGTCGTGCTCGACCTCACCTCGGGCGGCGGGGCCACCGTCAACGGCTGGCGCACCGACCAGTACCGCTACCAGGTCTGTGGCGGCTCCTGGGACACCATCACCTACGACGTCGACCTGTCCCCTGACGGGAGCTACTTCGTCATCGTCACCACCGGCGGGCCCCGGGGCACCACCACCCTGTGCGACACCGCCACCCGGTGGGAGACGAGCCAGACCGGCGCCGCCTCCCCCACCTGGCGCAACTACACCGGCGGCGACAGCCTCACCTCCGTGGCCGTCACCGGGGCTGCCGTCTACGTCGCCGGCCACCACCGCTGGCTCGACAACCCCGAGGGCCACGACAGTGCCGGGCCCGGGGCCGTCGAGCGGACCGGCATCGGTGCCCTCGACCCCACCACCGGTCGGGCCCTGTCCTGGAACCCGGGCCGGGAGCGCGGCCTCGTCACCCCTCGCCTCGTCCCGACGAGCCGGGGGCTCTACGTCCTGAGCGACTCCTCGGAGATCGGCGGCGAGTGGCACCCCCGCCTCGCCTTCCTCCCCCTGCCCGGCACCACGCCGCCGCCCGTCGACCCGCCGCCGGCCACCGCCCCGAGCGCTCCGGGAACGCCCGCCGTCACCGCGGCCGGCGCCGACACCGTCCGGCTGTCGTGGTCCGCCCCCTCCTCCCCGGGGACGTCGGCCATCGCCGGCTACCGCATCACCGTCCGCACCATCTCCGGCACCGTGGCCGGCACCGTCGAGAAGGGCACCAACCTCACCGGCTCGGTGTCGGGCCTGACCCCGGGCCAGGCCTACCGCTTCTCCATCGCCGCCCGCAACGGGTCGGGCTACGGGCCCGAGTCGGCCCTCTCGGCCCCGGCCCTGCCTCCCTTCGCCACCCTCGACGCCTTCACGGACCGGCAGTACCGGGATGCCACGGGCAAGGCGGCCACCGCGGCCCAGCTGTCCTCGTGGCGGGCCGCGCTCACCAACGGCACCGCCCCACCCGGCGGCCTGGTCGACTCCCTCCTCGACGGGCAGGCCACCGTGGCCTCGGTCAGCCGGCTCTACTCGGCCTACTTCCTGCGCCTGCCCGACACCTCCGGCCTCGACTACTGGGTCGGTCGGGTGCGCCGCGGCACGTCGCTACGCGCCGCCGCCCAGTTCTTCTCCACCTCCGGTGAGTTCAAGCAGCGCTACGGCCGCCTCAGCGACCGAGACTTCGTGCGCCTCGTCTACCGCAACGTCCTCACCCGCGAGCCCGACGCCGCCGGCCTCAGCTACTGGGTCGGGCAGCTGGCCAAGGGGGCGTCCCGGGGCAGCGTGATGGTCGGCTTCTCCGAATCGCCGGAGTACGGCCAGCGGACCCGGGCCGTCACCGAGGTCGTCACCACCTACCAGGCCATGCTCCGCCGGGTGCCCACCGCCGCCGAGCGGGCCACCTGGGAGCCCCTCCTGAAGGGCAGCACCCCCCGGGCCGAGCTGGCCGCCGCCATCCTCGCCCTCCCCGCCTACGACGCCCGGGTCTGATCGGCGACCTGGTCCAGGCGGGCATCCTCCCGGGCCTGGTGCCGGGCGTCGGCCCCCATCCACGATCCGGCCACGAGCAACACCAGCAGCACGGCCCACAGCTCGCCCACGCCCCACAGCACGGCAGCACCGGCCCGCTGCTCGGCGGCCAGCGACCCGCCCCAGTCCCGCGCCACCGCCCCGTAAGCGTCGGCGGCCAGGGGGCGGTCCGCCCCGGCCTGGAGGGCCAGCCCCAGGAGGGCGTGGAGGGGGATGGCCAGAGCCACGGCCAGGAGACGGACGGCGTGCGGGGTGCGTCGGCGGTCGACGTCGATGCCGAGGGCGGCCCAACAGAAGAGGAAACCCGCCGCCACGAAGTGGAGGTGCACGGCCGTGTGCACCAGGTCGTTCCGGAGCGACAGGTCGAGCAACGGCGTGAAGTACAGGGCGAAGAGGCTGAGGCTGAACAGCGACCAGGCCACCACGGGGTGAGTGAGGGCCCGGGCCACCGGGTGGGTGAGCAGGCGCAGCAGGGCCATCTGGCCCGGGCGGGACGCCCCCTGGAGGGCCAGGGTGACCGGGGCGCCGAGGGCCAGCAGCAGGGGGGCGACCATCCCCAGGAGGAGGTGCTGGATCATGTGCAGGCTGAACAGGACGGTGTCGTAGCGGCCCAGGCCCGACTGGGTGGCGACGGCCAGGACGGTCACCCCGGACCCGAAGGCCCACGACCGGCCCGCCGGCCAGGGCCGGTCCGGGTGACGGCGGGCCCGCGCTCGGACGAGGAGGGCGTAGCCGGCCCCCAGGATCACGACCAGGACGAGGAACGCCGGGTCGGGGGTCGGCCGGAGGAGGGTGCCGGCAGAGGGGGCGGCGAGCTCGGCCACAGGTGTCCCGACCGTACCGGCCTGGTTGAAGCGGTGCGGGGCGGGGCAGGACGTGCCGGTGCCCCGCTCCGCCCTCGGCTCGCTCTGCTCCGGCCCGGCACCGGCACGGGGCACGCGATAGGAAGGGCCCGTGGCCGGCGTCGACACTGCGGCCGATCCGGCTCCGACCGGGGGGCGCACCTCCTCGTCGGAGGCCTCGGCCCGACCGGGCCAGCGCGACGTCCCCGGTCGCCCGTCCATCCTCGGTGTGGGCGTCGTCGTGTGGCTGTCGTCGGAGCTGATGTTCTTCGCCGGCCTGTTCGGTGCCTACTTCACCCTCCGCTCGGCCAGCGACGCCTGGCCCCCGCCCGGTGTCCACCTCGACGTGCCCCGCACCGTTGCCGCCACCGCCGTCCTCCTCGCCTCCAGCGCCACCATGCACCTGGCCGTCGTCGCCGCCGAGCGCGGCGACCGGTCCCGCCTCGTCCGGTGGCTGGGGGCCACCGCCCTCCTGGGTGCCCTCTTCCTTGCCAACCTGCTGCTGGAATGGGCCGAGCTCGACTTCTCCGCCTCCGACCACGCCTACGGCTCCGCCTTCTACCTCCTCACCGGCTTCCACGGCCTGCACGTCCTCGGGGGCATCGCCTTCATGGTCGGCGTGGTGGGCCTGGTGGCCGGGCGCAGCCAGGCGCCCCCCGGCCCGCCGGTGACGGTGTGCGGTTACTACTGGCACTTCGTCGACGCAGTGTGGGTCGCCATGTTCGCCACCCTCTACCTGATCCGCTGACGTGCGCCGCGGCGACCCCCCCTCTCGCCCGCCCTGCCCGCGCCGCCCGCTGGGGTGGCGCGCCGCGCCCCTGCTCGTGGCCCTCGCCGGCACGACCGTCGTCCTCGCCGCCGGGGGAGGATCGGCCGCCGCCCCGGCCCCGACCGGGCGCCAGGCCGACCCGACGGCGGACGCCGACCTGATCGCCCGGGGCCGGGCCCTGTACGCCACGGGCTGCGTGAGCTGCCACGGCCCCGACGGCCAGGGCCAGGACGCTCCGGGGGGCGAGCTCCGGGGGCCGTCCCTGGTCGAGGCGGGCGAAGCCGGCGCCTCGTACCAGCTCACCACCGGCCGCATGCCGCTGGCCGACCCGTCCGACCTGCCCAGCCGCAAGGAGCCGGCCTACGACCCGGACGAGATCGATGCGCTGGTCGCCTTCGTGGCCAGCCTGGGCGACGGGCCGGCCCTGCCCGACGTGGACGTCGACCGGGGCGACCTGGCCGAAGGCGGCGTGCTCTACCGGGAGAACTGCCAGGCCTGCCACTCGGCCACTGGCGCCGGCGGCGCCCTCAGCTACGGCCGGGCCGCTCCCCCGCTGGCCGCGGCCACCCCCCAGCAGGTGGGGGCGGCGGTGCGCTCCGGACCGGGCCCCATGCCCCGGTTCGGCGACGACATCCTCACCGCCGAGCAGCTCGACAGCGTGGCCCGCTACGTCGCCTACCTGGAGGAGCCCGACGACCGGGGCGGGCTGGCCCTCGGTCGCCTGGGCCCCATCCCCGAGGGCTTCCTCGTCTGGGTGGGGGCCCTGGGCCTGCTCCTGGTGGCCGCCTACCTCATGGGCACCCGGTGGGCCACGGCGCCTCGCGTCGACCCCGTCCCCCCCGGCGAGCCGGACCCCGACGACGTGGCCCCGGCCGCACCCGTCTCCACCACCCCCGACGCTGTGGCCCCCGACGACGCTGAGGAGGGCGAGCCGTGACCGACGACGAGGCGACACCTCCCGAGGTGCCCGTCGAGATCGCCGAGCGAGGCTGCCTGGGCTGCGGCTCGGCCGATCCCGGGCCGACGCCGGAGGAGCGGGCGGCGGCCGCCCGGCGGGCCGAGATGGCCGTCGCCACCGGCTTCCTGGCCAGCACGGCCGGCGCCATCGGCCTGGCCGTCACCTACTGGCGAGGGGGCCAGCCCCAGCTCGAGGGGCTCTTCCTCGCCCTGGCCCTCGGCGGCCTGGGCGTGGGGTTCATCCTCTGGTCGAAGCGGTTCATGCCCCACGAACCGGTCGTCGAGGCCCGCCACCCCATCGCGTCGAGCGAGGAGGAGATCGCCGCGTTCCGCGAGGAGTTCGAGAGGGGCGAGGTGATCCTCACCCGACGCAAGCTCCTGGTGCGCTCGGCGGGGGCCGCTGTGGTCGCCCTCGGTGCCGCCCTGCTGTTCCCCCTCCGCTCCCTCGGGCCCCGGCCGGGACGGGGGCTGAAGGCCACCGCCTACCGGCCCGGCACCTACCTGGTGACCGCCGACAACCAGCGGGTCCGAGCCGCCGACGTGAACATCGACGGCGTGCTCACCGTGTTCCCCGAGGTGGAGCCCGACCCCGACCACCCCGATGCCCCCCTCCGCCCGGCAGCCCAGGCCGATGCCCCCACCCTGCTGATCCGGCCCGACGTCTACGTCCGGCCCCGCCCGGGACGGGAGGGCTGGACCGTCGAGGGGCTCGTCGCCTACTCCAAGCTCTGCACCCACGTCGGCTGCCCGGTCGGGCTCTACCAGGCCGACGAGCACCTGCTGCTGTGCCCGTGCCACCAGTCGACCTTCGACGTCCTCGACGGGGCCCGCCCCGTGTTCGGGCCGGCCACCCGCTCCCTGCCCCAGCTCCCCATCGAGGCCGACGACCAGGGCTACCTCTACGCCACCGGCGACTTCTCCGGCCCGACGGGCGCCGGCTTCTGGGACCGGGGGCGCTGATGGCCCGCGACCGCCTCGTCTCCCGCCGGGTCGCCCGCTGGCTCGACCAGCGCCTCGGGTCGGCCAAGTTCGCCCGCACCGCGCTGGGCAAGGTCTTCCCCGACCACTGGTCGTTCCTGATCGGGGAGATCGCCCTCTACTCGTTCGTCGTCCTCCTCATCACCGGCGTCTACCTCAGCTTCTTCTTCGACCCCAGCACCGACATCGTCACCTACACCGGCAGCTACGCCCCGTTGCAGGGCGTGGAGATGACCCAGGCCTACGCCTCGGCCCTCGACCTCAGCTTCGACGTGCGGGCCGGCCTGGTGATGCGCCAGATCCACCACTGGGCCGCCCTGCTGTTCCTGGCCGCCATCGTCGTCCACCTCATGCGGGTGTTCTTCACCGGGGCCTTCCGCCGCCCCCGGGAGCTGAACTGGATGATCGGGGTGACACTCCTGATCCTGTCGATCTTCAACGGCTTCGCCGGCTACTCGCTCCTCGACGACCAGCTCTCGGGCACCGGCCTCCGCATCGCCTACTCGATCACCCTGTCGATCCCGCTGGTGGGCACGTGGCTGGCGTCGTTCCTGTTCGGCGGCGAGTTCCCCGGGCCCGACATCATCAACCGCCTCTACGTCATCCACATCCTGCTGCTGCCGGCCGTCATCATCGGCCTCCTCGCCGTCCACCTCGGGCTCGTCGTCCGGCACAAGCACACCCAGTTCGGGGGGCGGGGGCGCACCGAGCGCAACGTGGTGGGCGAGCCGGTGTGGCCCCGCTTCGCCTTCAAGTCGATCGGGCTGATGCTGTGCACCGCCGCCGTGCTGGCCGCCCTCGGTGGCCTGGCCCAGATCAACCCCATCTGGCTGTACGGACCCTTCGAGCCGGCCGAGGTGTCGGCCGCCTCGCAGCCCGACTGGTACATGGCGTGGCTGGACGGCGCCCTGCGCGTCTTCCCGGCGTGGGAGGCCCGGGCCGGCGGCTACGAGGTGCCGGGGCCGTTCTTCCCGGCCGTGCTCCTGGCCGGCGTCACCTTCGGGCTGCTCTACCTGTGGCCCTTCCTGGAGGCCCGGTTCACCTCCGACGTCACCGAGCACCACCTGCTCGACCGGCCCCGCAACCGGCCGGTGCGCACGTCGCTGGGCACCGCCACTCTGGCCTTCTACACCGTGCTCACCCTGTCGGGGTCGACCGACGTGCTGGCCACCACGTTCGGCCTCTCGGTCAACGCCGTGCTGATCGCCTGCCGGGTCGCCGCCCTGGCCGTGCCCCCCCTCGTCGCCCTCGTGACCTACCGCCTGTGCCAGGAGCTCCAGCTCCGCGACGCCGAAGCCGGCCTCGAACCCCCCGAGCGGCCCCGCATCCGCTGGGAGCTGCTCGACCCCCGGTACCGCGCCCGCCGCCGGAGCCGGGCCGAGTCGTAGCACTACCGCCGATGGCGGCCCTGGCGGATCATTCCGGCCAGGGCCCACGCCAGGAACACCCCCGCCGGGATGAGGAGCCAGCGGCCCAGCAGGAGCCCGTTGCCCACCAGGACCATGCCCGCCCCGATGGCGAAGGGCCAGATGCTGGCGGCCGGGAACCACACCCCGTCGTGGGGGTCGTGGCCCGGTTCCGGTGCCGGAGCATCGGCATGGGCCTGCCCGCCCCGACGGGGCCACCCCACGTACAGGGCGGTCATCAGGGCCAGGCCGGCGGTGAGGGCGAGCAGGGTCGTGCCCGCCGTCTCGTAGGACACGAACCAGTAGACGAGGCCGATGAGGGCCACGAAAGCGGCCACCCCACCGAACAGGCGGGCCTGGGTGCCCCACCCGGCGTGGGCGGCCTCGGGGCTGCGCCCGGCGTCGTCGCGCTGGCGTTCCTCGGCCCGGACCACCGGCTCGGTGGCCCCCTCGTCGTGAACCCCGCCAGGGCCGCGGCCGGTCACGTCGCCCCCTCGGCCGGCGGATGGCGCTGGTCCCACACCGGCCGGTTGGAGCGGATGGGCGGGAGGACGTCGAAGTTGTGGGGCGGGGGTGGCGACGTGGTGGCCCACTCGAGGGTCTGCCCGCCCCACGGGTCGTCGCCGGCGGGCTCGCCCCGGCGCAGGGTGCGGTAGACGTTCCACGCCAACGGGACCACCGACGCCGCCATGATGAGGGCCCCGACGGTCGACACCCGGTTGAGGGTGGTGAAGCCGTCCTCGGGCAGGTAGTCGGCCACCCGGCGGGGCATGCCCTCGGCCCCGAGCACGTGCTGCACCAGGAACGTGGTGTTGAAGCCCACGAAGGTCATGACGAAGTGCAGTCGACCCCAGCCCTCGTGCAGCACCCGGCCGAAGGCCTTGGGGAACCAGTAGTAGATCCCGGCGTACATGGCGAAGGCCGACCCCCCGAACATCACGTAGTGCATGTGGGCCACGACGAAGTACGAGTCGGTGAGGTGGAAGTCGAGGGCGGGCAGGGCGAGGATCACGCCGGTCAGGCCGCCCAGCAGGAACAGCAGCAGGAAACCGATGGCGAAGAGCATCGGGGTGGGGAACGTCAGCCGTCCGCCCCACAGGGTGCCGATCCAGTTGAAGAACTTCACCCCGGTGGGCACGGCGATCAGGAGGGAGAGGGCGGAGAAGTAGCCGGTGGCCACGGCGCCGGTGGCGAACATGTGGTGGGCCCACACCCCGACCGACAGCGAGGCGATGGCGAAGGTGGCCAGCACCAGGCCCCGGTACCCGAACACGGGCCGGGAGGAGAACACCGCCAGCACCTCGGTGACGATGCCGAAGAAGGGCAGGGCGGCGATGTACACCTCGGGGTGGCCGAAGAACCAGAACAGGTGCTGCCACAGGATGGGCTGGCCCCCGCCCGCGACGTCGAAGATGTGGGTGCCCAGGTTGCGGTCGGCCAGCATCATCACCGCCGCCGACGTGAGCACCGGGAAGGCGATGAGCACCAGGACGCTGGTGACGAGCATGTTCCAGGTGAAGATGGGCATGCGGAACATCGACATGCCCGGCGCCCGCATGGCCAGGGTGGTGGCGATGACGTTCACCGCCGCGGTGATGGTGCCGGTGCCGGTGAGGACGATCGACAGGAGCCACAGGTCGTGGCCCACGGCCGGGCTGCGGATCGCCTCCGAGAGGGGGGCATAGGCCGTCCACCCGAAGGCCGCCGGGCCGTCGGCGGTGAGGAAGCCCGACACCATGGTCAGCCCACCGAAGAGGAAGAGCCAGTAGCCGAGAGCGTTGAGGCGGGGGAAGGCCATCTCCTTGGCCCCGATGTGCAGGGGCACCAGGTAGTTGGCCAGGCCGAAGGCCATGGGCACGATGAACAGGTAGATCATCACGCTGCCGTGCATGGTGAAGACCTTGTTGTAGGCCCCGGGCTCCACTACCTGGGTGCCGGGCGAGTACAGCTCGACCCGCACCACGCTGGCCAGGGCCCCGCCGAGGAGGAAGAAGCCCAGGGCGGTGACGATGTACATCAGCCCGATCACCTTGTGGTCGGTGCTGGTCAGCAGGCCGAGGAGGCCCCGGCCCCGCACCGAGGCGGGGGGGCGGCCGGGTTCGTGGTCGGGTGGCTCGTCGGCCACCACATCGGGGGCGTCGACGGCGGTCATCGCCCTCCCTCCCCCTCGTCGACGACGTCCTCGTCCGCCGAGGGGACCTCGGTGGGAGCGGCCTGCTCCTCCGCCCAGGTGGCGAACTCCTCGGCGGTGACGACGCGGACGACGAAGTTCATGCGCCAGTGGTCGAGGCCGCAGAACTCGGCGCAGCGGCCCACGAAGGTGCCCTCCTCGGTGGGGGTGACGTCGATCTCGTTGTCGACGCCGGGGATGAGGTCGCGCTTGGACAGGAACCGGGGCACCCAGAAGGAGTGGTTCACGTCGTCCGACACCAGGTGCAGGCGCGTCGTCCGGTCGACGGGGAGGACTAGCTCCGGTCCCCGGGTGCCGGCCCCGTCGCCGGAGACGACCACGTCCTCCTCCGGGTAGGTGAACTGCCACGACCACTGGAAGCCCTCGACGTCGACCACCACGTCGGGATCGGCCACGGTCTCCTCCATGTCGGTGACGGCCGCCGTGCCCGCCACGAACAGCCCGACGACGATCAGGACGGGCACCACCGTGTAGGCGATCTCGATGGGGACGTGCTCGGCCACCTGCGTCGGGATGGCGTCATTGCCCTTCCGGTAGCGCACGACCGACCAGATCACCAGGGCGTACACCACCAGCCCCACGACGAGGGCGGTGACGATCACCGGCGACCACAACCGCTCGACCACACCTCCCTGCTCCGAGGCGGCATCAGGCACGCCGAGGGCGCTGGCGCAACCGGCCAGGCCGCCCAGGGCGAGGGCGGAGGCGGCGGCGGCGCGAGCGAGACGGGCGGGGGGCCGGCTCATGCCCGGCCGACCCTACCGACGATCGGGCCCCTCGACCCGGTCGGAACGATGTGCGCTCAGCCGCCGGCGGCGACCAGCTCGGCGATCTGGACGGCGTTGAGGGCCGCGCCCTTGCGGAGGTTGTCGTTGGAGACGAAGAAGGCCAGGCCCCGCCCTTCGGGCACCGTCTCGTCGACCCGGATCCGGCCCACGTAGGTGGGATCGGCCCCGGCGGCGAGCAGCGGGGTGGGCAAGTCGTGGAGGGCGACGCCGGGAGCGGCGGCCAGCACCTCGACGGCCTCGGCCGGGTCGATGGGTCGGCAGAAGCGGGCGTTGATGGAGAGGGAGTGGCCGGTGAAGACGGGCACGCGGACGCAGAGAGCCGACACCGGCAGGTCGGGGATGGCCAGGATCTTGCGGCTCTCGTTGCGGAGCTTCTGGTCCTCGTCGGTCTCGTCGCGACCATCGTCGATGAATCTGCCGGCCTGGGGGACGACGTTGTAGGCGATGGTCGCCGGGAACTTGGACGGCTCGGGGAAGCTCACCGCCGACCCGTCGTGGGTGAGCTCGGCCGCCTTGTCGCCCCCGGCCGCCACCTGGGTGGCCAGCTCTTCGACCCCGGCCAGCCCGCCGCCCGAGACGGCCTGGTAGGTCGAGATCACCAGGGCCTCCAGGCCGGCCGCCCGGTGCAGGGCGGCGAGGGCGGGCATGCCGGCCATGGTCGTGCAGTTGGGGTTGGCGATGATGCCCTTGGGCCGCTGGGCCGCGGCCTCGGGGTTGACCTCCGAGACCACGAGCGGCACCTCGGGGTGCATCCGCCACGCCGAGGAGGTGTCGATGACGACGGGCCCGGAGGCGGCGATGCGCTCGGCCGTGGCCCGTGACGCCGTGGCCCCGGCCGACATGAGCACGATGTCGAGGCCGGAGAGGTCGGCGGTGGCCACGTCCTCCACGGTGATCTCGCCGCCCTGCCACGGCAGGGAGGTGCCAGCCGATCGGGCCGAGGCGAGGAAGCGCACCTCGTCGGCGGGGAAGGCCCGCTGTTCGAGCACCTGGCGCATGACCCCGCCCACCTGCCCGGTGGCTCCGACGATCCCGATCTTCATCCCGACGAGGCTACCGGCCTTCTCGCCGACCCCCGAAGCGCGTTCGACGAGGTCAGGGGGCAGGGTGGTCGAGGCCGAAGGCGGCATGGAGGACGACGACGGCCCGGTCGAGGTCGACCTCCCGCACGATGCAGGAGATGCGGATGGCCGAGGTGGAGATCATCTCGATGTTGATGTCGTTGGCAGCCAGCGTCTCGAACACGGTGGCCGCCACCCCGGGGTGGGACTTCATGCCCGCCCCCACCAGGCTCACCCGGCCGATGCCGTCGTCGGCGAACACGGCGTCGGCCCCGATCTCGGACTCCAGCGCCTCGCTCACCTCCCGCCCGGCGGCCAGGTCGTCCTTGGGGAGGGTGAAGGAGATGTCGGTGCGGCCCCCCTCCGAGACGTTCTGCACGATCATGTCGACGTTCACGTCCCGGGCGGCCAGCCCCCGGAAGAGCTGGCCGGCGATGCCGGGGCGGTCCGGCAGGTTGGTGATCGTGATCTTGGCCTCGGAGGCGTCGCCCACGACGCCCGAGATCATGGCCTGCTCCATCATCGGGTCCTCCTCGTCGATCCAGGTGCCCGGCTCCCACGTGAAGGCCGACCGCACGTGCAGCGGGACCTTGTGGGTGCGGGCGTACTCCACGGCGCGCATGGCCGGCTTGGGGCAGCCGCAGGCGCACATCTCGAGCATCTCGTCGAAGCTGACCCGGGCCAGCTTGCGGGCCGTGGGCACCACCCGGGGGTCGGTGGTGAACACTCCCGACACGTCGGTGTAGAGCTCGCACACCCCGCCGAGGGCGTGGGCCAGGGCGACGGCGGTGGTGTCGGAGCCGCCCCGCCCGAAGAAGGTGACGTCGTTGGCGGTCGAGACGCCCTGCGACCCGCCGACCACCGGCACCCGGCCCTGGGCCAGGGCCTCGCGGAGGCGGTCGGGCCGGACCTCCAGGATCTTGGCGTTCATGTGGTTGGTGTCGGTGAGGAACCCGGCCTGGCTCCCGGTGAAGGAGTCGGCCGGCACACCGAGGTCGTGGAGGGCCATGCACACCAGGGCCGTGGCCTTGCGCTCGCCCGCGGTGATGAGCATGTCCATCTCCCGGCCGGGGTGGGTCTTCGACACCATGTGGGCCAGGTGGAGCAGCTCGTCGGTCTCCTTGCCCATGGCCGAGACGACGAGCACGACGTCGTCGCCCCGCTTGCGCGTGCGGGCCACCTGGTCGGCGACCTCGCGCATGCGGTCGGGGTCGGCGACCGACGTCCCCCCGAACTTCTGGACCACGAGCGCCACGGCGCAGACGGTAGCGGTGCGGGGACCGCTCTCCCTATGCCGGTTCGTCGGTGGACCGGCGGGCCGGGCGGGGGCGGAAGTCGGGCGGGGGCTCGACCACCTCGGGGCCGTCGATGAGCACGCCCCAGGCCCGGAGCTGGGCCACGCCGGTGGGGATGTCGCCACCGACGAGGACGCAGAGGGCCTTCAGGTCGTCGTGGCGCAGCGACAGGACCTTGCCGTTGAAGTCGCCTCGAGCCTCGATGATGGATTGGACGTAGCGCTGCACCGGCTCGGCCGGGTCGACGGCGCGCATGGCCTCCAGGTCGATGATCAGCTTGCGCCGGTCCTTGGCCTCGGTGCCCGTGGGGCCGGTCTCGCCGAGGAGGACGCTCACCGGCACCCGGTAGAAGTCGGCCAGGGCCTTGAGCCGGGGGAGGCTGAGGTTGCGGAAGCCCCGCTCGTAGGCGCCGACGGCCGAGGCGCTCCACCGTCCCCCCGACCGCTCCTCCACCTCGGAGAGGGAGAGGGCCTGGGCCTGGCGGATGGCCCGGAGGCGCTGGCCGACCCGGCGGGCGAAGACCTCCTCTTCGGCCATGGCCTCGGGTGGGGACTCGTCCCCCTCGTGGTCGGGGGAAGGAGCGCCGGAGGACATCGGCCCATTCTGACGCAAACCGTGGTCTCTTTGCTACGCATCGTATGGACCGGCGCCCGAGGGTGACCGTTCGCGACGGTATCTGTCACCAATTCGGGCCCTCGTCGGGCCTGCCCCAACCGGAGCGGCGCCAGCGGGTACCTTGCCCCGCCGTGACATCAGGGGAGAAGCGCCAACGCCACAAGGAAGGCCACCGGAGCCGCATGGAGGCGGCCCGCGTCGCCCAGGAGAAGAAGGCCCGCCAACGCCGCTTCACCACCATCGGCGTCGTGCTGGCCTTCGTGGCCATCGTCGTCGGAGGAGCCGTCGTCCTCCTCGGGAGCGATGACGACACCACCGCCGCCGACGAGACCACCACCACGACCACCCCCACCAGCCCGTCCAGCGCGGACGGCTCCACCGAGTCGACGGGCCCCCCGTCCACCATCGCCCTCCCCGACCCGCCCGCAGGCAAGACCCTCGAGGGCGAGACGCCGTGCCCGGCCACGGACGGCTCCGAGGAGCGCGTCTCCCAGTTCGCCCAGGCCCCGCCCACGTGCATCGAGGAGGGTGAGGAGCTGGAGGCGGTGATCAAGGTCGCCGGGGGGGAGATCGTCGCCACCCTCGATGCCGAGAAGGCCCCCACCATGGTCAACAACTTCGTGGTGCTGGCCCGGTACAAGTTCTTCGACGGCCTGCCCTTCCACCGCCTGGTCCCCGACTTCGTGGCCCAGACCGGCTCCAGCGGCACCCCCGACTACGGCTCGGGCGGGCCCGGCTACGACATGCCCGACATCGAGAAGCCGACCGAGGGCGGCTACGCCCCCGGTGACCTGGCCATGGCCCGATCGGCCACCGTGTCGGGCAGCCAGTTCTTCATCGTGGCCACCCAGAACGGCGCGGGCCAGCTCACCAACGAGTACCCCCTCTTCGGGAAGGTCACCTCGGGCCTCGAGCTCATCGAGTTCCTCGCCGCCACCGGCGACAAGGCCAGCAACGGCACGCCGACCCAACTCATCACCATCGAGTCGGTCACCATCCGCCCCGTCGGCGGCTGACTCACCGACTCGGCGCTACCGCCCCAGGTCGTCCAGGGAGCCGGGGACGCCGCCCACGACCCCGGACGGGGCATCGGGCCCGACGCCCCGCCACCCGCCGCCGGGGTCGCGCACCACCGCCTACCCCGACGCCAGGCCCACGATCCGCAGCGACGACGGCGACAGGGCCCGGGTGCGATGCACGGCGTCCTCTGACCACGAGTCGAAGCCGGGGATCACCGTGATGTTGGCCAGGAGGCCGAGGCCCACGGTGAAGGCCCCGCCACGGGGGTCGACCATGGGGTCGCACAGCACCATGGCTCCGGCGTCGACCCCGGCCAGGACGGCGCCACCGTCCCACGCCGCCAGCACGGCGGTCCACGCCGGGGTCTCCTTCAGCACCGAGCGCAGGTGCATCGGGGAGGAGCCGGCCAGGTAGATGAAGCGGGCGGCTCGCAGGTCGGCCGCGATCTCCTCGTCCATGGCATCGGGCCGGCGCAGCACGTCGATGCCCCGGACGGCCACACCCAGGGCGGCGAAGCGCTCGGCGGCCGCCTCGACCAGGCGGGCCGGGTGCTCGTAGGCGGCGCCGGTGGGTACCACCAGCACCTCTTCGACGCCGCCCGCCACCAGCTCCGCCTCGACGACGGTCTCGGGCTGGAACGGCGAGCCGCCGACGAGGGCGAGGGGTCCGGGCACGGAGGCACCGTACTCATCGGTCAGGCTGGGCGGGTGAACGCACCCGTTGCCCCGAGCGTCGTGCCCTGGGGGCGGGTGGCGGCGGCGGGACTGCTGGCCGGGTTCACCTCGGGCCTGTTCGGCGTGGGTGGGGGCATCGTCATCGTGCCCGCCCTCACCCTCCTGGCCCGCTTCCCCCCCAAGCTGGCCACGGGGACGTCCCTCACCGCCATCGTCCCCATCTCCCTGGCCGGCGCCCTCGGCTACGCCACCGCCGGGGAGGTCGATCTGGCCTACGGGCTCCTGCTCACCGCCGGAGCCCTCGGCGGCGCCGTGCTGGGCACCCGCTGGCTGCGCACGATCAGCGGCCCGGCCCTCCAACTCGGGTTCGCCGCCCTCATGGTGGTGACCGCCATCCGCCTCGTGGCGGGGGGCGAGGCCGATGGGGCCGGGCGGGTCGATCTCAGCCCAGCTTCCGTGGCCGGCCTCGTCGCCCTCGGCCTGGCCGCCGGGGTGCTGGCCGGCCTGCTGGGGATCGGCGGTGGGATCATCATCGTCCCGGTGCTGACCATCGCCTTCGGCCTCCCCCTCGTGCTGGCCAAGGGCACCTCGCTCGCCGTGATCATCCCCACGGCCGTCATGGGGACGGTGCGCAACCGGACAGCCGGCCTCACCGCCCTGCGACCGGGAGTGGTGGTCGGCCTGGCCGGCGTGGTCACCGCGGCGGCCGCCTCCCAACTCTCGCTGGCCCTCGACCCCGACCTCTCGGCCGCGCTGTTCGCCGCCCTGCTCCTCGTCGTGGCCGTCCGCCTGGTGGTCACCGCGCGGGCCGAGGACGGCGGGAACGGCGACGCGGAACTTGGGACGCCCAAGTGACCAATCGGTAACCTCGCCGCCCATGGCCATCACACGGGTTGGAATCGTCGGGTCGGGGATCATGGGGGCGGGCATCGCCGAGGTGGCGGCCAAGGCCGGCCACGAGGTGGTGCTGCGGTCCCGCAAGCAGGAGACGGCCGACGCCATGCGGGCCGGCCTGGAGAAGAGCCTGGGCAAGCAGGTCGACAAGGGCCGCCTCAGCGAGGAGGACCGTGACGCCGTGCTGGGCCGGGTCACCGCCACCTCCGACCTGTCGGCCCTGGCCGACTGCGAC
This sequence comes from uncultured Iamiaceae bacterium, assembly GCA_964643485.1. Taxonomy (GTDB): domain Bacteria; phylum Actinomycetota; class Acidimicrobiia; order Acidimicrobiales; family Iamiaceae; genus Iamia. The sequence goes on from CAZXRA010000285.1 coordinate 27,275, forward strand.
CTCGTCATCGAGTCTGTCGTCGAGGACCTCGATGTGAAGAAGGCCCTCTTCGCCGAGCTCGACGGGATCGTCAAGGCCGACGCCATCCTGGCCACCAACACCTCGACCCTGCCGGTGGTCGAGATGGCCGTCGCCACCGGGCGCCCCGACAAGGTCGTCGGCGTCCACTTCTTCAACCCGGCTCCCATGATGAGCCTGGTCGAGATCATCGCCCCCCTCACCGCCTCGGATGCCACCGTCGAGGCCGTCACCGCCTTCGCCACCGACTGCGGCAAGGGCCCGGTGCAGGTGAAGGACCGGGCCGGCTTCATCGTCAACGCCCTCCTCTTCCCGTACCTCAACAACGCGGTGCGGATGCTGGAGAACGGCACCGCCTCCGCCGAGGACATCGACGCCGCCATGAAGGGCGGCTGCAACTTCCCGATGGGGCCCCTCGCCCTCCTCGACCTGGTGGGCCTGGACACCTCGGTGGCCATCCTCGACGCCCTCTACGCCGAGTTCGCCGACCCCAACTACAGCCCGGCCCCCGCCCTGCGCCGCATGGTCGCCGCCGGGCACCTGGGCCGGAAGTCGGGCCGGGGCTTCTACGAGTACTGAGAGCAGGACGCTCCCCTGACGGACGACCCGTCGGGGCTGTGACATGCGAGCGCTAGTGCCGTGTCAGACAACCTTGCCCTGTCCTTCACGGCACGTCGGGGCCAAGGGTGTCTCATGGGTAGGCGTCAGGAACTGGACACACCCTCGGTCGGGAGCGTGTACGGGAACGACTGTCGAAATGCATTCAGCAGCGCGGCGCCCCACGGCTGCTCGGCTCTGCGCATCCCGCTCCGCATCGCCTCATCGATGAGGAGGTTCACTGCCTCACTGATGACGTTCGCGAGCCAGGCAACCGGTCGATCCCGGTTGACGAAGAAGGCGGTTACGACACCAGCGGTCGGCCACCGCTCGATGATGAGGTCATAGGTGCCCTCGTCGAGAAGTCGATCAAGGTCGCTCAGCGTGAAATGAGGTATCCAGACGCCCAGAGAGCCGTCGTCGGGCGTTGGCGGCTGCAACGAGTCCGTTCGGCTCGTTGACATCAACGATCTGCGTCGCGCCCGGAACAAGGAGTGGGGTGATCTCGGCGGCGATCGAGTACAGCACGACCTCCAACGCTCGCGGCCCCAATTGGAAGTAGCGCGCATAGAACTCGTCCCTGTGGAGGGTTAGCGAGGACGACAGGTTGCAGTCGGCACTGGCCTGCACGATCCACGCGAACGTCGGGAGCGGCTCAACCTGCATGGGATCGGCGACCCGGTGGAGGTTCGGCATTGGAGTGTTCCGATGCGCGATCTGGGGGAACAGCAGCGGGTCTGGTTCGTTGACGTTCTCTTCGAACTCAATGCGCCAGCCGACCAGGCCGTCACTCGTTGATGTCGACAAGGTATCGCGAGGTGACCTTCGACGTGCGTCCATGCTGCGCGGACTCGCGGACAGCAGACCCTCGAGCGGGTCGTTGAACGCGATCCTCGCGATGCTGTGTGCGAGCGCATGCCGCTGCCAGCCATCGACATCGAGGCTTGCCAGGAACTCGGCAAGCGGGCGCACCCATCGCAGATAGGCCGGCGAGATGCCGGCGACTTCCCACGCGTCGGCGCGATCCTCCACGTGCAGCTGCACCCAGGTCGCGGTCGCCTCATGCGCTGCACGAACCTGCTGAGTCGCCTGCCGGAAGACGCGCTCCCAGTGCTCGCGCAATTGAACTTCCGTCGCATTGTCGATACCTACGGTGGTGTTCGGCAGTTCGAGGTTGCCAGCGCAAGCACGGCATCGAACGCGCTCCGCTGGGCACGCGTCCTGGTCGGTGTCGCTCTGCTCCTCGTGGGAGCGGGCATCATGGTCTGGTGGTGGGCACCCGTTACTCCATCCGCCGTCGTCAAGGCCACAAGCGAAGACGGGATCGTCTGCGGTGAACTCAAGTCCGCAGACGATCAGGAACTCGTGATACAGGTGGACGGCGAGTCGGACCGCACGACGATTCCGTTTGCAGACGTGTCAAACCTGTGGATTGTCACCAAGTGCTGAAGCCCGGGCGACTAGACGATCGTCCGAGCTCGCCTTCCCACGCCACTAGGCAGAGACGAGCTTGGAGTACTTGCGTTGCGCCGCTTGCTTCGAGACACCGAGCATCGCTCCGATCTCAGCCCACGTGCGCTGTGTCGCTCGCGCTGACCGAACAGCATCGAGGATCGCCGCATCGACATGGGCCCGCTGTTCGGTGAGCTCAGCGATGACCCGCAGTGCTTCGGTGTCGGCGAGGACGAGATCGTTCGTATCGACCTGCTCTGCCCAGCGCTCCAGCGAGGCGGCGCGTTCGGTGCGTGTCTCACTCATGAGGACCACCATCCAGTCAGGAACTTCTTGCGTGCCGGCATTGCGTGGATGATCGCGACGCCCTTGTCGTCCGAGACGACACCGACCTCGAGCGGCCCCGCCGCCCTCGAGGGACCGACGAACATCGTCACGTCGGGATCATCGGTCTCGAAGGCTCGCCAGTGATGGCGGATGGCGTGCACCATGTCGTCGTCGGAAACACCGTGCTTGCGGGCGCTCGCCTCGATGTCCACGAAGTCAGGCTAAGGACCCCAACCTCGTGCGTCAACATGTATTGACATGTGGTGCGAGGACCCGTCCCGTGTGCCCCTCATGCTCCGCCCGATCGGCGCACCGGAGCCGTTCGGGGGCACTTCCGGCATGATGCGGTGGTGAGCACCTGGCTGCCCGACGGCACCTCCGGCACCGATGCCACCCTGGCCCGGGCCATCGGAGAGGTCGTGGGGGATCGCCGCGGAGAGGACAGCCGGCCCAGCGTCGGGCAGGTGCGGGAGGTCATCGGCCTGGTCGGGGAGTCGGCCCGCACCGCGGGACGGAAGGCCGTCACCTCGGGGCGGTGGCTGGCCGAGGTCACCCTCGACGCCGCCACCCACCTGCCCGTCCGCGACCTGGCCACCCTGCGGGAGCACCACGACGGGCTGGCCGGCGCCCTCCTGGCCCGTCCCCTGATCCGCAACGCCAGCCTGTCCGCCGCCGCCGTCGGGGCGACCACCGGAGCCATCGCCGCCACCCCCCTCAGCTGGCTCGCGGCCCCGGTGGAGCTGGCGGCCGAGACCCTCATCGTGGTGGCCCTGGAGATGAAGCTGATCGGCGAGCTCCACGAGGCGGCCGGCTACCCGCTGGCCGGCGACCTCCGGGCCAGCGGACCGCTCATCGCCCGAGCCTGGTCGGAGACCCGGGGCCTCTCGGCCGGCGAGCTGGCCGGCCTCTTCCAGGTCGGGTCGACCGGCGCCCTCACCGCCAGCGCCTCGAGCCTGCTGGGCCGGTCGACCCGCGACCAGCTCACCTCCCAGATCCAGCGCCGCCTGGTGCGCCGGGTCGGGCGCAACGCGGCCACGCTCGTGCCGATGATGGCGGGGGCGGTGATCGGGGGGGAGCTGAACCGCCGGGCCACCCGCAAGCTGGGCCTGGCCGTGGCCCGCACCCTCGGCATCCCTCCCCCGTGAGGCCCGTCGACCCTGGCCCGTCCCGCTGGGCCATCCCCTCCCCGGTCGACGCCGATCCGGAGGGGCCCGTGGCCCTCGGCGGCGATCTCGAACCGGCCACTCTCCTCGCTGCCTATCGGACCGGGGTCTTCCCCATGCCCCTGGGGCGGGGACGGCGCATGCTGGCCTGGTGGTCGCCGGACCCCCGGGGGGTGATCCCCCTCGACGGCCTGCGGGTCACGGCCTCGCTGCGGAAGTCGGCGCGCCGCCACCGGGTGACCGTGGACGCCGCCTTCGAGACGGTGGTGCGGGCCTGCGCCGACCCCCGCCGGCCGGGGGCGTGGATCAACCGGGACATCCGGCAGGCCTACCTCCAGCTCCACGAGCTGGGGTGGGCCCACAGCGTGGAGGCCTGGACCACCGAGGGGGCTCTCGCCGGCGGCCTCTACGGCGTCGCCATCGGCGGCCTCTTCGCCGGCGAGTCGATGTTCCACCACTCCCGGGACGGCTCGAAGGTGGCCCTGCTCGGCCTGGTCGAGCGCCTCCGGGACGGCGCCGGGCCCCGTCTGCTCGACATCCAGTGGACGACGCCCCACCTGCGGAGCCTGGGGGCCGTCGACGTGCCCCGCCGGGCCTACCTCGACCTCCTCGCCACCGCCCTCGCCACCCCCCTCCCCCCGGCCCTGGCGGAGAGCGGGGAGTCGCCGGATCAGTCCATCCCCTGATCCGACGACCCCTCGGACGTCGTGCCCCGGCGGGCCGCTCGGCGCTCCCCGCACGGGGCGTCGACCGGGCCCACCAGTCACGGCTGGCGTCGCCCCGCAGGGTACGCACCGACCCACCCCCGGACTTGAGTAGTGGCTACGCAACTGGCAGCGATCCTGTCACCTGCGACGCCGGCCACGGCGGGTGACCAGCGAGAACTGCTATGACGGGGGGTGGAATGGCATCATCGGTGAACCGGCGCGGCCGCCCCGCCCCGGAACAGGGAGCAGCATGACCGACCAACTCGTCTCGGACCCGGCCTCCGGCCTGTTCAGCGAGGCGATGCTGCGCGCCGTCCTGCCCTCCCGGGTGGCCACCGCCCGCCGCACCCTCCGCCAGCTCGGCCTGGTCGTGGTGACGGTGGGGGACGGCCCGGAGCCCCGTGACCTGGCCGCCATCGTGCTGGGCTCGGTGCGCGACTCGGACATGGCGGCCCGCCTGGACGACGGCGCCGTCGCCATCGTCTTGGAGTTCACGCCCAGCGACGGCTGCCTCGTCGTGGTGAACCGCCTGCGCGACCGGATCCGGGAGATGACGCCGGGGGCGTCGGTCCACGCCGGGGTGGCCTGCTACCCCGCCCACGCCATTTCGGCCGACGAGCTGGTCCTGCTGGCCCGCACGGCGGCGAGCGATTCCGAGGTCGGCGACGCCCTCGTCGCCCCCATCCCTGATTAGGGCGAGGGAGAACCGGGGGATGGGGGACCTTGAATGGCGGCGCCGCCGGCCGATCGATACTCGATGATCGACCGCGCCGCACCTGGGGTCGTCTCGGGATGCATCGGCCTCGTGCTGGCCGTCGCCGCCATGGCGACCGAGCAGCTGTGGCTCGCCGGCGCGGCCGGACTGGCGGCCCTGGTCGCCGGTCTCTTCACCCTCGGCCTGGCTGACCGGTTGCGGCGCACCCACGCCACCGCCGAGGCCGAGGCCACCCGGGCCCACGTCGCCGAGCAGGAGAGCGAGGCCATGGCCGCCCGGGCCGCCCGCTTCGAGGCGGAGGCCCTGATCGCCCGGACCCACCTCTCCGAGCTACGGGCCCCGCCCGCCCCCAGCCGGGTCGACCTGGCCCGGGTCACCGACCCCACCACCGGCCTCTACAACACGGCCTTCTTCGCCGTGACCCTCGACAAGCGGGTGGCGTCGGCCCGGCGCGGCCTGCGCCCGCTCGCCCTGGCCCTCCTGGAGCCCATCACGGGCCTGGAGGCGGGGCGCCCCGAGCCCGCCGTCGATCGCCCCGTCGCCGATTGCCTGATGGCGACCCTCCGCGACTCCGACATCGCCTGCCGGGTCGACGCCGGGCTCGTCGCCCTGATCCTGGAGGACACCCCGGAGAACGGGGCGGTGTGGACGGTCGAACGGGTGCGTCGCAGCCTCACCACCACCCACCCGGGCGTCACCTTGCGGGCCGGGGTGGCCTGCTACCCGGCCCACGCTTTCGACGCCGACCAGCTCCTCGACTCGGCCCACCAGGCTCTCGGCGCCGCCCGCGACTGGCACCAGGACCGCATCGAGGTCGCCGCCCTCCCCGACGACTGACGGCAACCTCGCCGTCGAGCCGACACCAATCCGGGCCCCGTCGAGGACCGAACCGCTCTCGTGAGACGGCGCCGACCTGCTACGCACGGGGGGTGGTCGTCCGCTCGTCGTCCGCTCCCGGGGTCACCCGGCGGGATCGGATCGTGAGCGCCGCCCGCGGCGCGCTACGCGCCGTCCCGTCCGATCCCGGTCGTGACGCCGACGCCCTGCTGCAGGCGGTGGCTCGGGGTGACGCCGACGCCTTCGCCGCCCTCTACGACCTCGTCGCCCCGACCGTCGTCGGCATCGCCCGACGGGTCATCCGCGACCCCGACCAGGCCGACGAGGTGACCCAGGAGGTGCTGCTGGAGGTGTGGCGCCAGGCCCCCACCTACGACCCGTCCCGGGGCACGTGCCGGACCTGGGTGGCCACCATCGCCCACCGCCGAGCCGTCGATCGGGTGCGCAGCGAGCAGGCCGAGCGCGACCGGCGGGTCCGCGACGGGGCCCGCACCGCCGCCGCCGATCCCGATCCCACCCCGCGGGCCGTCACCGAGGACGCCGAGCGGGCCGAGGTCGTCGCCGCCCTCGACGAGCTCACCGACCTCCAACGCCAGACGATCGAGCTCGCCTACTACGGCGGTCACACCTACAGCCAGGTCGCGGACCTCCTCGACCTGCCTCTGGGGACCGTGAAGACCCGCATCCGCGACGGCATGATCCGACTGCGAGACGCCCTGGAGGTGACGACATGAGCGCCGAACGCCACACCCTCGTCGGCCCCTACGTGCTCGACGCCCTTCCCACGGGCGAGCGCGAGGAGTTCGAGGCCCACCTGGAGCAGTGCCCCGAGTGCCAGGCTGAGGCGGCCGAGCTGCGGGCCACGGCGGCCCGCCTCGGGCGGGCCACGGCGATCGCTCCCCCCCCCGATCTCCGGGAGCGGGTGCTGGCCGAGGCGGCCCGCACCCGGCAGGTCGCCCCCCGTGGGCCCCTCGCCCTGGTCGCCGCCCGCCGACGGTGGGCGGTGGGGCTGGCCGCCGCGGCCGCCGTCCTCGTCATCGTCGCCCTCGGCGCGGTGGCCGTCCAGGCCGATCGCCGGGCCGACCGGGCCGAGCAGCTCACCGCCATCGTCGCCGACCCCGACGCCCACTCGGTGACCCTCACCGGGGAGGGCGGCACCATGCGCCTCGTGGCCTCGCCCGGCCACGACGCCTCGGTGATCGTGGCCCACGACATGCCCACCCCCCCGGAGGGCAAGGTCTACGCCCTCTGGTACCAGCGGGTCGGTCGCATGGTGCCGGCCGGGCTGTTCCGCCCCGACGACGACGGCTCGGTCCGCGCCCGGGTCGACGGGACCCCCACCGACGTGGTGGGGGTGACCATCGAGCCCGACGGGGGTTCCGACGAGCCGACCCTGCCCATCGTCGCCCAGGGCTCGCTCTGACCGCCAGGACCGGCCCGGCTCAGGCCGTGCCCAGCAGGCGGTCGGCGTGGACCCGCCACCCTTCGCGGGTGACGGACAGGATCAGCATGTCCTCGTAGCGGCCGCCGCGGTACTCGTGGTCGACGAGGCGACCCTCGACGGCGGCCACCCGCTGCAGCCCGGAGCGGAAGGCCTCCAGGTTCGACTCCATCACCTCGGCGTAGACCTTGCGGAAGTCGAACTCCGTGAACAGGTGCTCCATCAGGAGGGCCAGGCCCTCCAACCCGACCCCCGGGGCGGCGTCGGGGCGGGCCACGACGGCCACGTGGACGTGGCGGTTCCGCATGTCGGCCTCGAAGGCGCTCACGAGGGCGACCATGCGGCCGGCGTCGATCACCGCGAACTGGCAGAGGACGCGGTCCCACAGCAGTCGGAGGAAGCTCTCGGGGCTGGCCGTCGTGCCCCGCAGGCGAAACTGGTTGAGGTTGTCACCCTGGGTGAAGAGGTCGAGGGCCTCGGCGTGGTGAGCCGCCCCGAGCGGGGCGAGCCGCACCCGTCGTCCCTGCAACGGCCGCCGCGGGGTGCGCAGGTCGATCTCGTCGGACCGGGGGGCGAGGGTCTGGGAGTAGTGGTGGACGTCGCCCAGGGTGCGCAGCTCGGCCAGGAGCTCGTCGGGCAGGTGGACACCCTGCTCCGCCAACCAGGCCACGACCTCGACGGCGACCAACGAGTCCCAGGCGAGTCGATCGACCAGCAGGTCGTTCTGGTTCCAGCCGGTGCTGTCGAGCTCGAGGCGCTGGCCCAGGGCGCGGGCGAAGTCGGGAAAGGCAACGAGTGAGGAGGCGGTGACGTCAGGCATGGACGGTCTCGGACGCGCCGAAGAGGAGGAGCATGATCGGGGTCTCCCAGTGGTGTGAGGAGCGCTGAGGGTGAGCGGAGACGGGGGACGGGAGCGGCCGTGTCCCTTGGGTATTGCCCGGAGTTCACCGACGGTTCCAAAATGGCGCTCACTGACTTTTCGGGAAATCTGGGAACTCACCGAGCGCTGCGGGCAATACACCTATGAGCCCCGCCCAGCGACCGATCCCCCAACTGCGGGGTGGAGCTTCGACAGCCGGGGGGGGACAAGGCGCAACCAGTCCCCCTCCGGCCCAGATCGCAGTTCACAAGGATGGAACCAGGTTCTCGGTCGAGTCACCCCGACCGAGTTGCGTTCGTCCGGTGCGCTCGCCGGAGGAGGGCTGGCGCACCGGACGAGCGACTCCCGGCGGCTGTGGTCATCGAGCATCGAGGTCGGTGATCACCGCCTCGGTGTCGGCCCCCAGGGGGCGCCCTCCCCAGCGGATGCGGCCCGGGGTGGCCGAGAGCCGTGCGATCACCCCCTGCATCACCATGCCGTCGACCTCCGGGAGGGCGCCCCGGCTGGCCAGGTGGGGATCGGACAGGATGTCGCCCATGGTGTGGATGGGAGCGGCGGCGGCCTGCGCCTCCTCGAAGGCCCGGAGCACCTCGTCCCGATCCCGGGCCGCCACCCAGGTGGCGAGGGTGTCGTCCACCAGCTCCCGGTGGGCGACCCGGTCGGCGAAGCTGGCCACCCGGGGATCGCCAGCGAGGCCGATCAGGGCCATCACCCGCTGAGCCACCGACTCGGCCGAGGCGCTGATGGCCACCCAGCTCCTGTCGGCGCAGCGGAAGGTGCCGCGGGGCACCGAGTAGGGGATGCCGGAGCCCAGCCGGGGCTGGTCGTAGTCGAACAGCTCCTTCACGGCCGGGAGCGGACCCATCATCTGCAACAGCGACTCGTAGAGGTTGACGTCGACGATCTGCCCCACCCCGCTGTGCACGGCGACCATGGTGGCGAAGGCGGCGACCAGCCCGGTGATCTCGTCGGTGAGGGCGATGGGGGGCAGCAGCGGGCCGCCGTCGGGCTCGCCGTTGATGTTGGCGAAGCCGCTCATGGCCTCGGCCAGGGTGGCGAAGCCGGGGCGGCCGGCGTAGGGGCCGTCCTGCCCGAAGCCCGTGACCCGGGTGACCACGAGCCCCGGCGAGGCGGCGATCAGCTCCACCGGGTCGAGGCCGAGACGCTCCAGGGTGCCGGGCCGGAAGTTCTCCACCAGCACGTCGGCCGTCGCCACCAGCCGGCGCATCCGGTCGAGGCCCTCGGGGTCCTTCAGGTCGAGCACCACCGACCGCTTGTTGCGGCCCGCCATCTTCCACCACAGCGTCATCCCGTCGTCGGGATGACGCCAGCCCATGGCCCGGGTCGTGTCCCCTCCGTCGGGGCGCTCCACCTTGATCACGTCGGCCCAGAAGTCCCCGAGGTAACGGGCGCAGCCCGGCCCGGCCACCACCGTGCTGCAGTCGATCACCCGCAGCCCGGCCAGCGGGCCGTCAGGGGGATCAGAGATGTCGTCCACGACACGATCTTCGTCGGCCTGACGGCAGGCCACCCAGCCGGAGCCGATCGGTCAGTCCCGCTCGACGGGGATGACGAAGCAGCGGTCAGCCAGCGATCCGAAGGCGTAGGGCCCGTAGAGGTCGGCGAACATGTGCCGGGTCTTCTCCGTCCAGACGAGGGCCTCGGGCGTGGAGATGCGGTGGAACACCTGGCTAATGCCCCCCTCGTGCACCCGGTACTCGGCCCACGCGCCGGGGAAGTCCTTGACGCAGGCCACCTCGACCCACGGCACCGTCCCCGTGCCCGGGAAGTGGCGCACCCGGTTCCGGTGGGTGTGGCCGGCCAGGTAGGCGACGATGCGGGGCCGGCGGGCGACCACGTCGATGAGGCGCTCGGAGTCGTCGGGCGAGATGCCGAAGTAGCGCTCGGGGCGTTGGTTGGACGCCGGGCTCCACGGGTGGTGGTGCCCGAGCACGACCACCGGCCGGTCGGACTCGGCGGCCAGGGTGTCGAGCCACTCGATCTGGTCGAGGCTGAGCCCGCCGTGCTCCACCCCCTTCAGCGAGGTGTCGAGGAGGGCCAGGCGCACCCCGGGCAGGACCACCTCCTGGGTGGGCACCGCCCCCCGCTGGAGGTCGTGGTACGACTCGTGGTTCCCTCGCACCCAGGTCATGCGATCGGCCAGCGGGGCGTAGGTGGCGAGGAAGGCGTCGACCTCACTGTCGAGGCCGTTGCACGTCAGGTCACCCTTCACCAGGAGGACGTCGGGGTCGAGCTCCTGGATCTCGGCCACCGCGCCCTGGTTCATGACCTCGGGGTAGGGCGGATCACCGGGTTCGGCCCGGAACACGGGGCCGACGTCCATGCCCTCCATGAGGCCGCACACCTCCTCGCCGAAGTGGATGTCGTTCACGGTGGCGAAGGTGGCGAGGAGCTCGCCGGGCTCCGGAAGGGTCCGGAACGAGAACCCCTCCGCCTCGTGGTCGGTGTCGGGCCGGAGCCCGTCGAGGCGGCGCACCTCCAGGCCCTCATGGACGACGGCGTAGGTGCTCGCCACCGTTGTCAGCTCGGCCACCTGCTCAGCGGGGACGTTCGTCACGCGCCGGAGCGTACCGAGCTCCGGGCCCGTCCCCCGTCCGCCCGCCGCCGTCAGCCTCCCGAGACGAGGAGGTCGGCCCCGGCCGGTGGGGTGGGGTCGTCGGCGAGGGCGAACCAGCCGTCGGGCACCGGTACTCGGCGGGGGCCGTTGGTGTGGCCCCGCACCGTCCGCTCCGATCCGGGGACCAGGGTGAGGGTCGGGTCGAGGCCGTCGAGACGGGCGTGGAGCTCGGCCATCGACGCCACCTGGGAGAGGGCCGCCCGCACCGCCCCGCCGACCGGATAGCCGGCCAGGTACCACCCGGTGTGCTTGCGCACCTCGCGGGCCGCCTTGTCGGGCCCGAACGTCTCGGCCAGCAGCTCGGCGTGGCGCCGGAGGACGGCGACCGCCTCCCCCAGGGCGGGGTGGGGCCGGACCGGGCGGCCGGCCAGGGCGTCGGCCAGGTCGCGGAACAGCCAGGGACGACCGAGGCAGCCCCGGCCCACCACCACGCCGTCGCAACCCGTCTCGGCCATCATGCGGACGGCGTCCTGGCCCTCGAGGATGTCGCCGTTGCCCAGGACGGGGATGGTGGTGACGGCGGCCTCGAGCCGGGCGATGGCGTCCCAGTCGGCGGCGCCGGAGTAGCACTGCTCCGCCGTACGGGCGTGGAGGGCGACGGCCGCCGCCCCCTCCGCCTCGGCGATGCGTCCCGCCTCCAAGTAGGTGACGTGGTCGTCGTCGATGCCCGTCCGCATCTTCACCGTGAAGGGCACCGGGCCGGCGGCGGCCACCGAGGCCCGCACGATGGCGGCAAACAGGGCCCGGCGCACGGGGAGGGCCGATCCGCCACCCTTGCGGGTGACCTTGGGAGCAGGACAGCCCACGTTGAGGTCGACGTGCTCCACCCCGTGGCCGTCGACGAGGATCCGCACCGCCTCGGCCATCACCCGGGGGTCGGTGCCGTAGAGCTGC
>CAZXRA010000286.1:0-11384 GCA_964643485.1 uncultured Iamiaceae bacterium
CGGTTACGACCTCCTCGGCGTCCCCCGCCCCCCGTCCGTCCTCGCCCCCACCCCCGACAACGCCGCCTTCGCCCACGAGCTGTTGGGCAACGTCCTCTCCAACCTCCGCAGCCGCCACGTTCACATCGGCTGCGACGAGACCTTCGAACTGGGCCGGGGCGCCAGCCGGGACGACGTCGCCGCCCACGGCCTGGGCCGGGTCTACGTCGACCACGTCGCCCGTCTGGCCCGCCCGCTCGTGGACGACGGCTACCAGGTGCAGGTCTGGGCCGACGTCCTCCGTCGCCACCCCGACCTGGCCACTGACCTACCGCCAGGCGTGATCCCCGTGGCCTGGTGCTACGAGGCGCCCCGGCTCGGAGGCCTGGCCCGCATCGTCCCCCCGCCCGTCGTCGCTGTCCTGGAGCAGCTCGGCACCGACACCGACGCCTTCGCTGGCTTCGCCCCCAACGTCGCCCCCCTCGTCGCTGCCGGGATCCCCTTCTGGGTCGCCCCGGGCACCTCGTCGTGGAACTCTCTCGTCGGCCGCCTCGACAACGCCCGGGGCAACATGGCCGACGCCGCCGAAGTGGGGCGGCAGCACGATACCGGCGGCTACCTCGTCACCGACTGGGGCGACAACGGCCACCACCAACCGCCCTCGATCAGCTTCGGCCCGCTCCTCTACGGCGGGGCCGTGAGCTGGTGCCTCGACGCCAACCGCGACATCGACCTGGCTGCCGTGCTCGACCACCACGCCTTCGCCGACGGTGCCGGGCGCCTGGGCCGGGCCCTGGAGACCCTCGGCGACCAGTGGGCCCGCACCGGCCAGGAGTCGGTCAACGCCAGCCCCCTCCACGCTGCCCTCTTCCCCGACCAGCTCCACATGATCTTCGGCCGCCCCGACCCCGACCGGGTGCGGGACGTGGTCGACCAGATCGAGCAGGCCCTGGCCGACGTGACCGCCGCCCGGCCGACGTGCGCCGACGGCCAGCTTGTCGTGGACGAGATCGCCCAAGCCGCGGGCCTGGCCCGCCACGGCGCCTGGCGCCTACTCGGCGGCGAGGGACCACCCCCATCTGACCTGGCCCAGAACCACGCCGATCTGGTGGGAGCCCAGGCCCGCACGTGGCTGGCCCGGGCCCGCCCGGGCGGTCTCGAGGACAGCTTGGCCCGCCTCGCTGCCCCGGGCGCTGCGGGGCCTGTGCCAGCCAGATGACTGAGAGCCGGGGCATCGTGCGGCCCGATGGCCAACCGGGATGCGGCCTCGGAGACGAGCGAGGTGGCCAGGGCCCGTCAGGGTGGGATCAGCAGTGACGTAACGAGACTGCGGTCAGCCGCCGCTGGTGAGGAGCATCCCCAGGGCGATGGTGGTGAAGCTCCAGATCACGGCCACCACGACGGTGATGCGGTTCAGGTTCTTCTCCATCACGGTGGAGCCGGCGGCCGAGGCGCCGATGCCGCCACCGAACATGTCCGATAGGCCGCCGCCCTTGCCGCTGTGCAGCAGAACGAGCACCACGAGCATCGACGAGGTGATCAGGTGCAGCGGGGTGACGAGGTACAGCAACGGAGCTCCTGAGGTCGAACAGCCGGAGGGCCGGACGCCACCCTAGCGGGGGGCGCAGGCCGGTCAGGAGTCGCCGTAGCGGACGATCTTGGCGAACTCGTCGGGGTCGAGCGACGCCCCGCCCACCAGGGCGCCGTCGATGTCGGGCTGGGCCATGAGCTCGGCGGCGTTGGCCGGCTTCACCGACCCGCCGTACTGGATGCGCACCGACGCCGCGGCGTCGGCTCCGGCCACCTCGGCCACCGTGGCCCGCACCAGAGCGCATGTGGCCTGGGCGTCCTCGGGCGTGGCGGTGCGCCCGGTGCCGATGGCCCAGATGGGCTCGTAGGCGATGACCATGCCGCCCACCTGTTCGGGCGACACCCCGGCCAAGCCGGCCCGCACCTGCCCGGACACCTTCTCCTCGGTGCCGCCGGCCTCCCGCTCCTCCAGCGTCTCGCCGCAGCACAGGATGGGGATCATCCCATTGCGCAGGATGGCCAGCACCTTGTTGTTGACCCACTCGTCGGTCTCGCCGAAGACCTCCCGCCGCTCGGAGTGGCCGACGATCACGTAGCGGACGTTGAGCTTGGCCAACATCCCCGGTGCCACTTCACCGGTGAAGGCGCCCTTCTCCTCCCAGTGGCAGTGCTGGGCGCCGAGGACGATGTCCATCTTGTCCTGCTCGATGGTGGTCTGGACGGTGCGCAGGTCGGTGAGGGGCGGGTGCACCGACACCTCGACCTTGCCGTCGATGTCGTCGCCCAGCAGGTACGACAGCTTCTGCACGGTGGTCAGGGCCTCGAAGTGGTTGTGGTGCATCTTCCAGTTGCCGCTGATGAGCGGAAGGCGAGCCATCGGGGTGTCCTCCTGGGACTAGGACGGGGTGCGGCCGCGGCGCAGAGCCTCGAGCCCGGGCAGGTCGCCCTGCTCGATGAGCTCCAGCGACGCGCCGCCGCCGGTCGAGATGTGGTCGATGCGGTCGGCCAGGTCGAACTGGGCCACGGCGGCGGCCGAGTCGCCCCCGCCGACGATGGTGAAGCCCCGGCAGTCGGCCACGGCGTCGGCCACGGTGCGGGTGCCGGCGGCGAAGCGGGGGTCCTCGAACACGCCCATGGGCCCGTTCCACAGGACCTGGCGGGCCTCGGCAATGACGTCGGCGAACTCGGCGGCGGTGCCGGGGCCGATGTCGAGGCCCATCCAGCCGTCGGGGACGTCCCGACCGACCTGGCGCACGTCGCCGCCGGCCGAGGGGTCGCCGATCTTGCCGCCAGGGCCGAGGACGGTGATGTCGGACGGGAGGTGCAGCGGGGCACCCGAGTCGAGCAGTCGCCGGCACGTCTCCACCTGGTCCTCCTCCAGCAGGGAGGCGCCGACGGAGTGGCCCTGGGCGGCGAGGAAGGTGAAGCACATCCCCCCGCCGATGATCAGGCTGTCGCACACCTCCAGCAGGGCGGTGATGACGCCGATCTTGTCGCTGACCTTGGCCCCCCCGAGGATGCCGACGAAGGGCCGCTTGGGGTGCTCCCGGCAGCCGAGCAGGACGTCGACCTCCTCGGCCAGCAGCCGGCCGGCCGCACTGGGCAGGTGCTGCGGCGGCCCGACGATGGAGGCGTGGGCTCGGTGGGAGGCACCGAAGGCGTCGTTGACGTAGCCGTCCTGTCCCTCGACCAGCCGGGCCACGAAGGCGGGGTCGTTGCCCGTCTCACCGGAGTCGAAGCGCAGGTTCTCCAACACCTCGACTCCGGGGACGAGCTCGGTCAGCCGGGCCCGCACCGGGTCCATCGAGAAGGCCGGGTCGGGTGCCCCCTTGGGCCGGCCCAGGTGGGAGCAGGCGGTGACCTGTGCCCCCTTGTCGACCAACCACCGCAAGGTGGGAACAGCGGCGCGGATGCGCAGGTCGTCGGTGATGGCCCCGTCGCGCAGGGGGACGTTGAGGTCGGCCCGCACCAGGATGCGCTTGCCTTCCAGGCCGCCGAGGGCAGCCTCCAGATCCTCCAGGCGCGGGATGTCAGCGACGCTCACTGGTTGGCGGCGCCGACGATGAGGGACAGGTCGACCAGGCGGTTCGAGTAGCCCCATTCGTTGTCGTACCAGCCCAGCACCTTCACCAGGTTGCCCTGGGACATGGTGAGCCCCGAGTCGAAGGTGACCGACGGCGGCGTCTGGACGATGTCGGAGCTCACCAGCGGCGCCTCGGAGTAGGCCAGCACCTTGGCCAGCGGCCCGCTCTCCGACGCCGCCTTGAAGGCGGCGTTGATCTCCTCCACGGTGGCCTCGGTCTTCAGCAGACCGGTGAAGTCGGTAATGGAGCCGGTGGGCACCGGCACCCGCAGCGACGTGCCGTCGAGCTTGCCCTGCATGGCCTGGAGCACCAGGCCCGTGGCCCGGGCCGCCCCGGTGGATGTGGGGACGATGTTGATCGCCGCGGCGCGGGCCCGGCGCAGGTCGCTGTGGGGCCCGTCGACCAGCTGCTGGTCACCGGTGTAGGCGTGGATGGTGTTCATGAGGCCCTTCTCGACCCCGAAGGCGTCGTCGAGAACCTTGACCATGGGCACGAAGCAGTTGGTGGTGCACGAGGCGTTCGACACCACGATGTGGTTCTCGGGATCGAACGTGTCGTCGTTGACGCCCACCACGAAGGTGGCATCGGCGTTGGTGGCCGGGGCCGAGACGATGACCCGGGGAGCACCGGCCTCGACGTGGGCGTAGGCCGTGTCGCGGCTGGTGAAGAAGCCGGTGGACTCGATCACCACGTCGACGCCGAGGTCACCCCAGGGGAGCTTGCCCGGCTCGCGCTCGGCCAGGATCTGCACCAGGTCGCCGTCGACCTCGATGCCCCCGTCGACCACCTTCACCTCGCCGGGGTAGCGCCCGGCGATGGAGTCGTTGGCCAGCAGGTGGGCCATGGTGTCGACCGACCCGAGGTCGTTGGCGGCCACGAAGTCGATGTCGGCGCCGGAGGCCTTCACCGCCCGGAAGAAGTTGCGGCCGATGCGACCGAACCCGTTGATGCCGACGCGGATGCTCATTGTGGACGGGCCCTTTCCTGGGATGAGACGAGGGGCCCAGCGACCGTAGCCGAGGAGCCCCGTCGGGCCCTCGCCCGGGAAGGCTCCGCCCGCTACCCCTGAGTGAGGTCGCGCAGGGCGGCGCCCAGGTGGTCGGGGTCGTGCACCGCCCGGCCCTCCACCCCCAGGGGCCGCACCACCACATCGGGGCCGTCGGGGCACGGGCCCGGGGCGTAGCGGGGGTCGGCCAGGACGACATCCACCGGCACTCCGTGCTCCCTCGTGAGACGCACGTGATCGTCGGCGGTCAGGTCCTCCGTCTCCCCCACCTGGGGACCGAGGTTGACGACGAGGACGCGGCGGGCCGCCGTGTCCCGCAGGGCCGTGGCCACACCCGGCACCACGGCCGCGGCCAGGACGCTGGTGAACAGCGAGCCCGGCCCCAGGACCACCAGGTCGGCACCGACCAGGGCGGCGGTGACCGAGGCCGAGGTGGGAGGGTCGGTGGGCCGGACACCCACCCGGCGCAGGCCCGAGGTGCCCTGCACCCGCACCTGCCCCGACACCGGATCGGCGTCGTGCCCGTCGACCTCTCCCGTGAGGGTCACGGGCACGGTGGCGGCCGGCAGGACCCGGCCCCGGGCCCCGACCAGGCGACCTACCTCGTCCAGGGCCTCCTCGATGGCGCTGCCCTCCCCCACCAGTCCGGCGATGAGCAGGTTCCCCAGGGCGTGTTCCTTCAGCTCACCGCCAGGGAAGCGGTACTCCAGGGCCCGCCCCAGCACCGAGGAGGGGTCGGCCAGGGCCGCCAGGCAGCGGCGGAGATCACCGGGCGGGAGGACGCCGAGGTCGTGGCGCAGGCGCCCGCTCGATCCCCCATCGTCGGCCACGGAGACCACCGCGGTGACGGACCCGGCCCAGGGCACGACGGCGCGCAGGGTGGCGGCCAGGCCGTGGCCTCCTCCGACGCAGACGACGGACGGCCCGGCCCTCACCGGTCGACGTCCCGATGGCCGATGGCGGCGTCGATGCCGGCGGCCCGGAGACGTGTCCCGATCTCCTCGGCCACGGCCACGGACCGGTGCCGCCCGCCGGTGCACCCGAAGGCGATGGTGAGGTAGGCCTTGCCCTCGGCCTCGTACTCGGGCAGGAGAAGGGTGAGCATCTCGGTCACGTGGTCGAGGAAGGCCGTCGCCGCCGGGTGGTCGAAGGCGTAGGCCCGCACCTCCGGGTCGCGCCCGGTGCGGAGGCGGAGATCCTCCACCCAGTGCGGGTTGGGCAGGAAGCGGCAGTCGAACACCAGGTCGGCGTCAGCGGGGAGGCCGTGCTTGTAGCCGAAGCTGCTCACCGAGACCGTCATCCCGCCGGGGAGGCCGGAGCCGACCAACTCCTCCACCTTGTGCCGCAGGTCGTGCACCGAGAGCTCCGAAGTGTCGACGACCAGGTCGGCGTGCATCCGCAGCCCGTCGGCCAGGCGGCGCTCCCGCTCGATCGAATCGGTGAGCGACGCCCCACCCACCGGGTGCCGGCGCTTGGTGCTCTCGTACCGTCGGACCAGGGCCTCGGTGGAGGCGTCGAGGAACAGGACGCGCACCGTGCCGCTCGCCCCCGCCCCGGCCCGCAGCGGCCCCAGGAAGGCCGACGGGTCCTCGAACAGGGCGCCGGGCCCGATGGCGAGGGCCACCTCATCGATGGTCGACCCCGGCGCTGCGGCCAGCTCGACCACCTTCCCCATGAGCGACGGGGGCAGGTTGTCGATGACGAACCACCCGCGGTCCTCCAACACCCCCGCGACGGTGGAGCGCCCCGCCCCCGACATGCCGGTGATGACGACGAAGTCGGTCACGGCATTGACAGTAGGGCGTCGGCGAAGCCGACACGATCAGGGCGGCGGGTGGGGTCGGAGGACGTGTAGGAGGGTCGGGGCGGGCCCGGATCAGGCCCGACGGCGGCGGGCGCCGGCCAGGGCCGCAGCCAGGCAGATGGCGCCGTAGGTGAGCACCGTGCCCCACACCAGCGGGTCGGCGGGTCGGTCCAGGTAGCGGACGTAGCCGGCCCCGGCAGCCACGGCCCCGATGGCGCTGAGCACCATCTGCCGGGTGGGCGAGTAGGCCTCGGGGTCGAGGTTGTCGACCACGAAGTCGACCACGGCCGGGAGGGGCAGCAGGGGGATCAGCCACTCGTCGAGCGACCGGGGCCACCAGGGCCCGAAGGTCCCCCACAGGACAGCCACGGCGATGGCCACCGGGTACATGGCCAGGCATCGGCGGCAGACGTGGCGACCGGCCACCACGGCGCACCGGTCGTAGGCGTCGGGCCAGTGGTGGCTGAGCCACATCGGGGTGTCGGCCATCGGGCCCTCGGCGGCGAGGGGGACATAGGGGGTGCGCGGGTCGAGCGGATCGTCCCCGCCGTCCCGGTCGAGCGGCGTCACAGCGGGTCCAGGTCGGCGACCTTCTCGGTCACCAGCACCAGCAGGCGCGGGTAGTCGCCCCCCTGCGGATACTCCGGCGAACGGGACAGGAACCCGGCGGGCGGCGACGGCTCCTCCATGTGGCGGAGCAGCAGGCCGTGGGCGGCCATGGCGTTGACGTAGCGCCCCAGGGGCCGGTGGACGAAGGGGATGCGGATGCCCGGCTCCACCTCCTCCAGGGTCAGGTCCTCCCGCAGGTAGGGGCCGATGCGCCAGTACTGCTCGGGGGGGTCGAGGACGTGGTCGTCGATCCACCCGCTGTTGGGCGTCTGGAGGAGCGGGTGGTTGAGGAAGAATGCGAAGCGGCCGCCGGGCCGCAGCACCCGGGCCACCTCGGCCAGGGCCTCGTCCACGTCGACCACGTGCTCGAACACCAAGCAGGCCACCACGGCATCGAAGGCCCCGTCGGCGAAGGGCAGGGCCCGGGCCGCGCCCTGGAGGTAGAGCGGGCCCCCGCCCCGCCGGGCCGCCTCGGCGATCTGGTTCACGGTGGGGTCGAGGCCGACCGCCGTCGTCGCCCCCCGGGCCACGGCCTGGCGGGCCACCTGGCCCTCGCCCGTGCCCACGTCGAGCACCCGGGCGTGCCCGTCGAGCCAGCGGGCGGCCAGGGGCATGATCTGCTCGACGTACTCCTCGTCGGCCCCCTCGGTGAAGCCCTCTTGCCACCAACGGGCCTGGTCCTCCCACAACCCCTCGGGCATCGGGGGCAGGGGGCGGCGCTCCGTCTCGGTCACCGGGCCGACGCTACCCGGCGGCCCCCGGGGCCCGGGCCAGGCGCTCCAGGAGGGCGCGGTGGGCGGCGACGGGCGGGGGCGTGACGTCGAGGGCCTTGCCGGCGTCGTCCCAGCCCCGGAGGCGCAGGGCCGCGGCGGAGGCGGAGTGGCGGGCGAAGCGGTCGACCTCGTCGGCGTCCATGGGCCCGCCCTGGCGGGCCAGGCTGGCCTGCGACCCGGCCGACAGGCGGGCCACCTCGCCGGGGTCGACGGCGCAGCGGTAGCGCTTGGCCTGCACGTGGAGGGCGATGGGAGCCGTGACCTCGGGCGGGAAGAGGCGGGCCAGCCACCGGGCCCCCACCGCCTCGTGGCGCAGGTCGGCCTCCTCGTCGGGGGCGCCGTGGCCCCGAGCCTCCATGGCCAGCAAGTGGCCGACGTCGTGGAGCAGAGCCGCGGCCACCAGGGCGTCGTCGGCCCCCTCCGACCGGGCCCAGGCCGCCACCTGCACGGCGTGGGACGACTGGGTCAGCTCCTCGTCGTAGCCCTCGTCGCCCCAGCGGGCGTAGAGGGCGAGAACCTCGTCGACCGACGCCGCCGGCGCCCGGTCCGTGCTCATACGTCCTCCGACCCCACCCTCCGCCCTGACGGGGTCGGCTCCGCCGACGCCGCTCATACCAATCTCCCCTGGAAGTCGCCGATGAGCGACACCGCCACCCGGCCCTCCGCCGTGGCGTGCCGGCCCTCGGCCCAGCGGGCCAGCTTCTCCTGGTAGTAGGCCTCGCGCAGGTCTCCCTCAGCCAGGGCGTTGTAGGTGGGATACAGGGCCCGGCGGGGCCGGTCGGAGAGGTTGGGGCCACTGCGATGCGGCGTGCGGGAGTGGAACCAGAGGGTGTGGCCGGCGGGCAGGGGGACGGCCTCCCACTCCATCTCGTCCACGATGTCGGCCCGGATGCAGCCGTTGCGGTCCATGTCCAGCACCCGGTGGTGGGCGCCGGTGACCACCTCCAGGCAGCCGTTCTCCTCGGTGGCGTCGTCGACGGCGACCATGCAGGAGACGTGGCTGTCGATGAAGGGGTAGGCCGGGGCGTCCTGGTGGGGGGCGTAGCCCGCCCCGCCCGGGAGCTTGTAGTTGACCTTCTCCTTGTAGAGGACGGCCTCCTGGCCCAGGAAGGCGCTGGCCGCAGCCAGCATCGACCCCTCGGTCAGCAGGGCCCGGAACCCGGCGTGGAAGGGGATGATGTTCTCGCTGCGGCACAGGGCCGGCCCGGTGTCGGTCATCTCCCGGTGGTGGAGCCAACCGTCGCCGTCGTCAGGCCAGGAGGCGACATCGTCGACCCAGGCCTGGAGCTCGGCGGTGGCCGTCTCGTCGAGGGTGCGGGTGAGGGCCCAGCCCCGCTCCCGGAACGACCGGGCCAGGCGGGTGTCGACGGCGGTCAGCGGTGGCGTCATGGGCGGCAGCTCCCGGGGTGAACGGGAGGATTCTGGCCCACGCCGGTGACCCACGGGTGGCCTGCCGGTGAACGACAGGTCGGCTTCACGACGAATGGAGCTTGGCGTGGACGGCCTCGGCCACGGCGTCGGGCAGCCAGGACAGGGCCTTCAGGTCGTCGAGCGAGGCGGCCTGGACGGCGCGCACGCCGCCGAGCTCTTTGGTGAGCCGCTTCTTGCGGGTCTCGCCGAGCCCGGGGATGCCGTCGAGCACCGACCGGGTCATGCGCTTGTCCCGCAGCTCGCGGTGGAAGGTGATGGCGAAGCGGTGGGACTCGTCCCGCAGCCGTTGCAGCATGTACAGCGCCTCTGATTGCCGGGGCAGGCGGATGGCGTCGGCCTGGCCGGGCAGGAACACCTCCTCCAGCCGCTTGGCCAGGGACGCCACCGGGATCTCCTCGTCGAGCCCCAGCTCCTGGAGCACCCGGACGGCCACGCCGAGCTGGCCCTTGCCCCCGTCGACGAGCAGGAGCTGAGGCGGGTACGAGAACCGGCCCTCCCGCTCGGCCACCGGCAGCCGCCGCTCGGCCAGGTAGGCGGTGAGCCGCCGGGTGAGCACCTCCTCCATGGCCGCGAAGTCGTCGTTGCCGGGGACGCCCTTGACCTTGAACCGCCGGTACTCGGACTTCTTGGGCAGGGCGTCCTCCATGACGACCATGGAGCCCACGTAGTCGGTGCCTTGCAGGTGGCTCATGTCGTAGCACTCGATGCGCAGGGGCGGGACGGGCAGGTCGAGGGCCTCCTGGAGCTCGTTGAGGGCCTTGGCCCGGGCGTTGTGGTCGCTGGCCCGCTTGAGGCGGTGGCGGGCCAGCTCCTCGTTGGCGTTGCGGGTGACGGTCTCGGCCAGCTTCCGCTTGTCGCCCCGCTGGGGCACCCGGATCTCCACCCGGCTGCCCCGCTGGGTCCGCAGGAAGTCCTCGTAGAGGGCCAGGTCGTCGGGGTCGTCGGGCACCAGCACCGTCTTGGGGAAGCCGAGGGGCGGAGGCTCCTGGTAGAGCTCACCCAGCACCCGGCCGATCAGCTCGCCCTCGGCCAGATCCTCGACCTTGTCGACGACGAATCCCTTGCGGCCCAGCACCCGGCCCTTGCGGACGAAGAACACCTGGACGGCCGCCTCCAGCTCGTCCTCGGCCAGGCCGATCACGTCGAGATCCTCGCCCTGGTCGACCACCATCTGCTGGCGCTCGATGGCCTTCCGCACCGTCACCAGCCGGTCGCGCAGCCGGGCGGCCCGCTCGAACTCGAGCTCGTCGGCCGCCGCCCCCATCTCGGTCTCCAGGCGGCGGACGATGGGGTCGGTGTCGCCCTCCAGGAAGCGGAGGAGGTCGGCGACGTGGGCGGCGTAGTCCTCCCGGGTCACCTCCCCCACGCAGGGCCCCGAGCACTTCTCGATGTGGAACAGCAGGCAGGGCTTGCCCAGCTTCCGGTGCCGCTCCAGCTTGGCGTCGGAGCAGGTGCGCAGGGGGAAGGTGCGCACCAGCAGGTCGAGCGTGTCGCGGATGGCGTAGGCGTGGGCGTAGGGGCCGAAGTAGCGCACGCCCTTGCGCCGCTTGCCCCGCATCACCGTGGGTCGGGGCCACTCGTCGGAGACGGTGACGGCCAGGAACGGGTAGCTCTTGTCGTCGACCAGCCGGATGTTGAACCGGGGCCGGTGCTGCTTGATCAGCGAGTACTCGAGCATGAAGGCCTCGACGTCGTTGCGGACCTGGATCCACTCGACGGTCTCGGCCGAGGCCACCATCTGGGCCGTCCGGGCGTGCATGCCCCGGGGGTTCTGGAAGTAGTTCGACAGGCGCTGGCGCAGCGACTTGGCCTTGCCGACGTAGATCACCCGCCCGTGGACGTCCTTGAACTGGTAGCTGCCGGGGGCGTCGGGGATGGTGCCGGCGGGGGGACGTTGGACCACGTCCCCATCTCTACCGGAGGGCGGGCTCGACCGCGCCTTCCGTCGTCCTCCCGACCAGGAGCCAGCACGTGGCGAGCAGGCCGGCCACGAGGACGAAGTAGTTCCCCTGGAAGGTCCGAGCCGGCACCAGGAGGCCCAGGATCCCCAGCCCGCACGCCACGGGCAGCGCCATCGGCACCGGCCGCCAACGGAGGACGAGCCACGCCGCCAGGGCGCCGAGAGCGGCGCAGCCCACCGTCGCCACCGCCAGGACCGGGCCGCGGAC
>CAZXRA010000287.1:0-27071 GCA_964643485.1 uncultured Iamiaceae bacterium
ACCGAGAACCGGGCCGGCCTCAACATGGTGGCCCGCTCCCTCCTGGAGCACGAGACGGTCGACGGGGCCACCGTCGAGCGCCTGGTGCGCATGGGCCGCGAGGATGCTCCCGCCCCCCGCGAGGCCGCACCGGTCGAGTGACGGGCCGGCGGGCCCGGCCCGCCGGTCGGCTCAGCCCGTCGGGTCGTCCCCGGAGCGCAGGTCGGCCACGGCGGCCCAGAGGTCGGCGGTGGGGGGCTCGCCCAGGAAGCTGGCTTTGACGGTGCCGTCGGGGCCGGCGATCACCACCAGGGGCACGGCGTCGACGCCGTAGCGGGCGTGCAGGTCGGCCTGGGCCACCGCCTCCAGCTCCTGCACGGCCACGCTGTCGCTCTCCAGGGCCCGAGCCTTCTCCCAGGTGGCCCGGCAGGCCAGGCAGGTGGCCGAGCTGAACACGGCGACGAGCCACGGGGTGTCGGGCCGGGCGAACTCCCGCCGGTCGAGGTGGTCGGGGACGGTCCAGGCCGGGCGGGTCGGCGGGTCGGAGCGGGTACGGGACCGGATCAGGGCGGCCAGGCCGGCCGCCGCCGCCGCCAACACCACGACCAGGGCGACGCGCTCCATCAGCGCAGCAGCCGGAGGCCGGGCGGGAGGGGGATGCCGATGGCGGTGGAGAAGCCGCGGCCCGGCGCCGCTTCGGCGTCCTCGGTGGCCTCCGTCGCCCGACTGACGAGGCGCCGCTCGGCCACGACGGGCCCGCTGGCCGTGACCAGCAGCGAGAGGTCGTCGCCCTCCAGCTCGTCGAGGTAGACCTCGTAGCGAGCACCGGCGGCCAGGGTGATGCGGCCCCCGGGCACGGGGACGATCTCCCCCGCCCCCATGGCCGTCACCTCGACGTCGACCTCGGCGTCGCCCAGGTTGGCCAGGGCCACCCGGCCCACCTCCTCGTCGCCCGACCGGCGGCCGACGGCGAAGGCCCAGCGGGGCGCCTCCACGGGCGAGCCGGTGGAGGTGGCCACGCCGACGTAGGTCGCCTCCTCGCCGGCGGCGTCGATCCAGCGCTCGGCCACGACGGGCACGCCGTTGGTGGCCCGCACCACGATCGAATGAGGCACCCCTTCGGGCACCGACGTCTCGTCCAGGGGGAGGATGGCGAACTCCCCCGCGGGCACGGTCAGGGCGAAGGGCCCGACGGTGCCGTTGCGCTCGGGCTCGTCCAGGGCCACCTCGACGTCGACCTCGGCCTGCTCGTCGGTGAGGTTGCGCACGACGACCCGCTCGTGGACGGTGGCCGACCGGCTCCCGGTCGGGAAGGCCCACACCGGGCGGGCGGCGGGGACGGCCGGGGTGAGGGCCAGGCCCTCGGGCCGGTAGGCCTCCTCGGCCGCCTCCTCGTCGGTGGTGCTGGCCCCCTCGCCGTCGTAGGCCTGGATGCGGTCCACCACCACCCGGCCCCGGCGAGTGGTGACGGTGGCCGCGGCCACGGCAACCACGGTGACCACCGGGGTGACGTCCAGGACGACGAGGGACCGGGCCGGGACGGGCACGCCCTGGAAGTCGGTGGGACGGCGAGCCCGGGTGTCGGTGGTGGTGAAGCTGACGTCGACCGTGGCCGAGTCGGCGTAGGGGTTGTAGACGGCCAGGTGCAGGGTGGCGTCCCGGGTCGTCGCCCCCGACGGGAGGTGGGCGGCGTCGGTGGCCGTGGTGTGGCACGGCGCCGCGTCGCGGCCCTCGGGCCCCACCACCTCGTGCTCGACCACCACCGTCCCGCCGTCGGTCTCCACCCGGACGGCCACCCAGTCACCCTCCAGCAGCTCGGCCACCGGCAGGCGCCGCGTGGTGCGGGCCGGGACGTCGATGGCCCGGTCGGCCCGGTCGCCGGCGTCGTTCACGGCCTCGACCCGGCCCTGAGCGTCCTCGTCGCCCACGTTGGCCACCACGACCGTGCCGTCGGCCATGGTGTCCTCCCCCGCCGTCTGCCCGGCGCAGAACCAGGCCGCGTCCTGGGCGTCGGCCGGAGCGGCGGCGGGGAGGAAGGCGGCGGGCTCGGGGGGTCGGCGGGCGTCGTCGTCGCTCTCGGGATCGGCCCCGAGGACCAGGCCCCCGACGAGGAGAGCCGTCACCAGCACCAGGACGGGCCCGCGCCGGGTCACGCCGCCTCCTCCCGGCTCCGGCGCCGGTCGAGGCGCGACCGCACGAGCAGGGCGACCGCCCAGAGCAGGGGTTGGGCCACCACCGCCGCGGTGAGGGCGACAGGCGTGTCGTACCGGAGCTCTTCCCCGGCCGCCCCCGGATCACCCGGTTGCGGAGCCTGGGCCAGGGCCGGGTCGTCGTTCCGGTAGACGATCAGGGCCTCGTCGGTGTCGACGCGCACCAGGTCGAGCTGGGAGGCGAGGGTGTCGGCCAACCAGGCCGGGGGGGCCTGGGCCCGGCCGCCATAGGAGGCGGGCACGGTGCGGGTGGGGACCACGACGTAGCGGATCCCCTCGGGAGCCAGCAGCCGGCCCAGGTGGACGGTCTTGCGCTCCACCGCCAGGTCGAGGTCGGCGACCAGGCGGTCGGTGCTGGCGTGGCGATTCCCGGCCCAGCGGGTGGTCACGTCGGGCAGGCCGTCGCTGGTGGCCAGGGCGATCTCGCCGTCGTAGGCCTGGCCCCCCAGAGGCAGCAACTCCCGGTCGCCCAGCCAGAGGACGCGAGCGTCGGGGTCGTCACCGGCGACGAGCACGGGCCGCAGCGTGCGGTTGAGGTCGCCACCGGGCATGTCCCAGCGCCCACCGAAGGCGGCCGGCACCAGGGTGGCGGCCCCCACGGCGACGGCGCCGGCGGCGACGAGCGAGGCCCCCTGGCGCCAGCCGAACCGATAGTGGCGGAGGTCGACCTCGAAGGCGGCCATGCCCAGGGCGGTGGCGAGGGCCAGGCCCGCCGCCGCCGGCGCCAGCACGACCTCGGGCGGGGGGAGGGCGACGGGCAGGTGCCCGCCCTCGGCCGCGGCCAGGGCCACCCAGGAGGCCAGGGCCACGAACCAGGCCCGCACCCCCCAGGCCATCCGCCATCCCCGTCCGACCACGAGGGGGAGGGCGGCGGCAACGAGGAAGGCCCACACGAGCGGGGTGTCCCCGAAGGGACCGGTCTGGAAGCGGAGCAGCTCACCGAAGCTCCGGCCCGCGCCGTCGCGAGCCCCGACCACGGCCGCCCACCCCCCGCCGTCGAGCAGGAGGGAGGCGCTCCAGGGCAGGTGCAGGACGACGGCCACCACGACGCCACCGCCGACGGTGGCGATCATGCGGCCCAGGCCCTCCATCCGCCCCGCCACCAGCGACCCCATGGCGAGGCCCAGGGCCAGCAGGCCCAGCAGCGGCACCAGGGCCGGAGTGACGGCGACCCCGAGGGCGAGGGCCACGCCCAGCCCCAGGGCCCGGGCGGCCAGGCGGGTGGGCGGAGCACCAGGTCCGTCGGTGTCCTCCGGCCGATCGCGCCGACCGTAGGGGGCGAGGCCCATGGCCCGGGCCAGCCCCAGCAGGAGCCAGGGCACCACGGCGTAGGCGGCCAGGCCCGACCATGATCCGCCGGCCAGGGCGTTGTAGGGCAGGGGCAGGGCGGCGTAGACGACGATGGCGGCGGCCATGGCCCGCACCGAGCCGATGGGACGGGTGAGGCGCCAGATGCCGAGGGGCCCGGCGGGGAGCAGGCCGAGGATCAGGATGGTGCGAGCGAGAGGAGGGGAGCCACCGGCGAGCAGGCCGGCCCCCCCGAGGAGGCCGACTCCCGTCGGTGAGGGGCCCGGTCCCCCCCCGGCGGTGGGCCGCCACCCGTCGATGTGGCTGCGCAGGAGGTCGAGGGCCGAGGCGGGGACGGCGGAGAGGTCACCCACGGCGGGCACCGATCCGGTCAGCAGGCTGCGGCTCCCCAGCGCCATCAGGAGGACGACCACGGCGGCGGCGCCGACGGTGAGGCGGGTGAGGGGGGCCCGCAGGGCGGCGCTCAGCTCCCGGCCGGTGGCGGCCAGGGCGGCGACGCGGTCGTCGGCCGGGCCGACCTGGCCGCGCAGGAAGGCGGTGAGGCGGGCGCTGCCCCGCACCTGCAGCTCGCGCACCTCGCCGTCGCGCACGGAGCGGGTGCGGGCCCCCTGGCGGCGGCGCCGGAGGATGGCGCCGGGGCGGCGCAGGTTCCACGTCCATGCTCCGACCAGGTCACGGGCATGGCCGGCCCGGCCCCCGAACAGGGCCACCAGGGACTCCACCGTGGTGAGCACCAGGGCCTGGGGGATCACCCGGAGGAGGTGCAGGCGGGAGTAGCAGGACAGCAGCGAGCGGACCCGGTGCCGGTTCTGGAGCCGGCGCCGGTCGTCGGCCGGGCGCCGCTCGGCCAGGGCTTCCAGGTGGCGCGCCGTGGCGGCCGGGACGATCAGGACCCGGGCCCCGGCCACGTGGGCCCGCCAGCACAGGTCGACGTCGTCGCCGTGGAAGTCGATGCCGGCGTCGTAGCCGCCGAGGGTGGTGAAGAGGTCGGCCCGGATGAGGGTGGCCCCGCCGGCCACGTAGAAGACGTCGCGCACGGCGTCGTGCTGCTCCTGGTCGAGCTCGCCGGGCTCGGCGGCGGGGGCGGGGACTCCTGTCTTGTCCACGGCGCCCCCCACCGACCGGATGCGGCGCGGGTCGTGCCAGTCGAGCAGCTTGGGCCCGAGGATGCCGCCGTTGGTGCGGAAGGCCTCCTCCACCAGCAGCCGGACGGCGTCGGGGGCGAGAGCGACGTCGTCGTGGCAGAGGAGATGGAACGCCGCCCCTTCGACGACGTCGAGCACGACGTTGGCGGCGGCGCCGAAGCCCGGGTTGCCCTCCAGCCGGGTGATCCGGGCCGAGGGGAGGATCGCAGCTACCCGGGGGGACGGATCTTCGGCGCTGCCGGCGTCGACGACCAGGACCGAGAGCTGGCGGTAGGTCTGGGAGGCCAGCGAGCGCAGGACATCCTCGAACCACGGGCCGGGGTCGTGGGTGACGACCACGGCGACGACCGCGGGGGCCACGGCGCGGGACTCGTCGGCGGGAGGGCGGGCGTCGGTCACGGCCGATCCAACCTATCGCTTGGTCCCGACCCGCTCGGGCACCCCGCCGGGCCCTCCGGCCCCGACCGCCCTCTGTTGAGACGAGGTTCACACCCCGTTTTGCTTGCAACTGTTTAACGTTGTCGGTACGGTTGCGAGCAGCCCAGATCGATCCCCCGAATCGAGGAGCCCCGATGCCCCAGCTCACCGCCGACGACGTCGCCCGCACCGCCAAGGACGCCCTCTACATCGGCGTCGGCCTCGGCGTCATCGGCTTCCAGAAGGCCCAGGTGCAGCGGGTCGAGCTCACCAAGACCCTGAAGAGCCAGGTGACCTCCCTCAGCGGCTCGGTCGACGACCGGGTGAAGCTCGTCGAGGAGCGCATCGACGCCCTCGAGGAGCGGCTCGACGCCGTGCTCGACGAGATCGAGGCCAAGCTGCCCGAGCAGGCTCGCGAGATCGTCCAGCAGGCCCGTGAGGCCGCCCGGGACGCCCGCCAGCAGGTCCGCTCCGTCGTGGCTCGGGCCGCCTGACACCCCTCGCCCGCGACGCCTCCCCCTTTGCGTCGCGGCGACCGCGACCGGTCACGACCACCGGTCGCTACGGGGGCCCGGACCGTATCCCCCTGGGTCCGGGCCCCCTTTCGCGTCCGCTCGACTAGATGACCCGTCCCCGGTACTCGGGCGTATTGAGGAAGAGCTCGATGAGGCGCTGGACGGAGATGCCTCGGTTGACCTGGCCGACCCAGTAGCTCCAGCCGCTGGTGTCGGGGCCCCGGTCCAGGAGGCCGATGTAGGCCATGGCCACCTGCACCTGCCCGTTGCGGGTGCCCACCGCCCACGGCTGGCGGCTGAAGTCGGCCAGCCACTGCGCCCGGCCGCCGGAGGCGATAGCGGTGAGGGCCTGGTCGCGCTGCTGCGTGGAGGGGGCGGCGCCCCAGAGGCGGGGATACACGCCGTTGACGAACTCCGTGTCGGTCTGCGCTGTCCACGGCTCGGCCGCCACCATGTCGGCGGCGATGTCGGCCAGCGACGCGCCGCCGCGGGAGCGGGCCATCTGGCCTCGGACCTCCTGCGAGTCGATGGGCGGCCCGCCCTTCAGGCCCAGGTGGAGACGCACGATGGGCGCAGCCCGCCCGCCGAACTCGGGGCTGTTCATGAAGCCCTCGACGACCCGGGGGCCGGACCACGACGTCCGGAGCTGCATCGTCCAGTAGGTGAGGCCGGCGGTGTCGGGCTCCCGGCCCAGCAGGTCGCGGTACTGCTGGACGACGAAGGGCCGCCCGCAGGCGAAGGGGTGCCACGGCGGGCGGGGGCGCAGGATCGAGGTCCGAGCCGGGCCCCGCTTGAAGGCGGGCCAGTCCTCCCGGCACAGGGGGAGGTCGGTGGTGTACAGGTCGGTGCGGATCTGGGTGCGGCCCGCGGCGGGGGTGCCCTGCCGCCCGTTGAGGTTGGAGAAGTAGGCCTGGGCGATGATGACCTTGCCGTTCATCTCGCCTACGGCGGCGGCTCCGCTGGGGCCGAGCACGCCGTTGCCGCCGGAGAGGGCGACGTTGGCCTTGGCCGACCCGTTGGCCCCCTCGAAGATGCGCAGGCGCTGCGACAGGGCGGAGATCACGTCCTGGCGACCGTCGTTGTCCACGTCGGCGATCACCACGCCGCCGTGGGTGGGCAGGCGGTCCCGGCAGGCGGTGGTGGCGGCGGCGTTGCAGACGGCCCACTTCCGGGTCCCGTTGTGGTCGAAGGCGGTGACGTAGCCCCCTTCGGAGCCGACGACCACCTCGAGCCGGCCGTCGCTGTCGATGTCGCCCACGGCCGGTTGGCCCATGACCTTGCCCGGGGCCGTCACGGGCCAGCCCGGGATGCTCCCCCGGTTCACGAGGGTGATGGCGTGGACGCGCCGGGCCGCGGCCCCGTCCCCGAAGGGGGTGTGCAGGCCGGTTCCCACCACCGCTTCCACGTGGCCGTCGCCGTTGATGTCGGCGATGGCCGGTGACGACCAGATCGTCTGGCCGGGGAGGAAGCGGGGGTAGCCGCGGTAGCGCGAGCCGTTGGAGCCGTTCAGCACCCACAGCAGGCCCCCCTGCGGGGCGCCGAGGGGGTTGCCGGCAGAGATGTCGCCGCCCAGCACCACCTCCATGCGCCCGTCGCCGTTGACGTCGACCACGGCAGGCGACGACCACAGGGTGTCGTAGAGGTAGACGCGCCAGAGCAGGCGGCCGTTGACGCTCCAGGCGTAGACGCTGTGGTCCCAGCTCGGGGCGATGATCTCCTTGACCCCGTCGCCGTTGACGTCGGCCACGGCCGGGGTGGCGAAGAACCCGTCGGGCCGGCAGTCCACCCCGGCCGGGCAGTGCTGCGGTGCTCCCTGGCGGAAGGCCCGCATGACCCCGCCGTTCTGGCCGTTCAGGATGACGACCCGGCCGTCCATGGTGGCGATGATCACCTCGACCCGGCCGTCGTTGGTGATGTCGGTGACGATGGGCGAGGCCTGGATGGCCGTCGTGCCGATCGACCGCTGCCAGAGGGTGGCACCGTTGTCGATGCGGCTGGCAGTGATGGTGCCGTTGGGGGCGGCCACCACCAGCTCGGGCCTGAGGTCGGCGTTGAGGTCGGCCACCGCGGGCGAGGAGAAGTACTCATTGGTGCCGCTGCTGACGCCGAGCGTCCCGAGGGTGACGCCCTCGGTCCGGAGCAGGCGCACGGCCACGGGGGCGGCGCCGGCGGGGGCGGGCCCCGGGCCGGGGGCCCCGGGGACGAGCCCGAGGACGAGGACGGCGGCAAGAGTGAGGGCAGTCAGGGCGCGGCGCGGGAGGAGAGCCATGTCCCTTCCATCGGCCGCGGCAGAGGCCATGTGAATCGGGGCCGGGACCGCTTGCCCTCCCGCCGGGCCACTGCCACCGTTGGCGCACCTAGCGTGGGGCCGGTGGACATCGTGCTGGACGTGGTCGAGGCCCGGGTGCTGGGCAGTCTCCTGGAGAAGGAGAGAACGGTCCCGGCCACCTATCCGCTCACCATGAGCGCCCTGCTGACGGCATGCAACCAGTCCACCTCTCGGGATCCGGTCATGGTTCTGAGCGAGGCGGAGGTGGCCGCGGCCATCGAGTCGCTCAAGGATCGGCGGCTGGTGCGACGGGTGCTGCCCAGCCATGGCAATCGGGTGGTGAAGTACCGCCAGGTGGCCGACGAGGTGCTGGGCCTCGACGACGCTCAGCGGGCCGTCGTGACCCTGCTGTTGTTGCGGGGGCCGCAGACGCCCATGGAGCTCCGGGCCCGGACGGAGCGGATCCACCCCTTCGCCGATGCCGAGGCGGTGGAGCGGACGCTCAGCGACATGGCGGGCTGGGGCGAACCCCTGGTGCGGCTTCTTCCCCGCCGGCCGGGCCAGCGGGAGGCGCGCTGGGCCCACCTGCTCTCGGGTGAGCCGTCGGAGGACGGGCCGGGACGTCCCGCCGGGGGGGCTCCGGCCGCTGAACAGGTCGCCGCGCCCATGGGTGGATCGACACCCTCGGCGGTGCCGGCTCCCGATCCGGCCGTCCACGGGCCGCTCGCCGCCCTGGCCGGCACCTGGGTCGGCCCAGGCCAGGGCCGGTACCCGACGGTCGACGACTTCACCTACGCCGAGCAGCTCGAGCTCGTCCCGGTGCCGGGCAAGCCGCTCCTGGCCTATCAATCCTCCACCCGCGCCCCCGATGGCGCCCGCGCCCTCCATGCCGAGAGCGGGTTCTTCCGACTCGGTGCCGACGGCACCGTCGAGCTGGTGGTGGCGGCGGCGCCGGGCATCGTCGAGGCATGCAGTGGCGTGGTCGAGGACCAGGGAGGGATCGTCGAGGTGGTGCTCGCCTCCGACGTCGTCGCCGGGACGCCCACAGCGGTGGAGGTGACGGCCACCGAGCGGACCTACCGAGTCGAGGGCGACGTGCTCACCTACGAGGTGGTCATGGCTGCGGCCGGCCAGCCCTCGTCGCCGCATCTCCGGGCCCGACTCACCCGAGCCTGAGGCCATGACCGGAGGGTCGGTCAACGGATCGATGGCCAGGGCGGGATCTTCGTCGGTCGGGCTCGGAGCGGGGCGATCCGATTCCATCTGCCGACGGAGCTGCGAGTCGAGGTCGTAGACACCACGACGGATGCGGTGCACCCGGCCGTGGTCATGTTCGTGGCCCAGGGCATCGGCCAGAACCTTCACCGGGTGGGCGCCGGCCACCAGGTAGCCGTAGCGGTGGAGCCAGGCATGGATCTGGACGAGGGGGAGCTCGCCGTGGCGCAGAAGAACCTGGAGGCACGCTTGCCGTAGGGCCACGCCCCCGAGGGGGCGAGCGTTGGTCGTGGCCGGTGGGAGTGGGGTGGCGCCGATGCCGGGAGGGCGACGGCCGCGCTGCCAGGGGACGGCGGGCCACAAGCTCTCCCGTAGATCGGCCAGCTCGTCGAGGATGTCGAGGCGGCGTTCCGCTGTGGCCCGCATCGTCTCGTCGAGGTCGTGGAGCTCCCAGGCCAGGGTGTCACGACGTTCATGCATTGTCGCTCGCCGCCGGGGGGTGAGGCCGGCCTCGAGTCGGTTGCGAAAGGTGCGGGGGTCGCCCAGGGTGATCGGACGACCAGGGATCCTCGTGTGATCCCACAGCGGGGCGGGGTGGTGGCCGGGTGAGCAACCGGCCCAGGGGTGATCGGCGACGGACACGTCATCCTCCCGGAGCGAGGGGGTGAGCGGCGACCGAGGGTCGCGATCCGTCGTCGAGGACGTCGTGATCACCCAGTGTGCACCGGGGGTGCGACACCGACCCCTCTCACCCCACTCCCCTTCTGCGCCGTCTGCTGGCGAATCGACGGCGAATCGCCAGCAGACGGATCCGACCGAGAGTTGGGAGAGGTGGGGATGGGTGGGCCAGGGTGGCGGCGTCAGCCCGGGGCGGGTAACCCCGATGTCCACGCCGCGAAGAGAGCGGCGTAGCGCCCCTCACGAGCCACCAGCTCCTCGTGCGGACCCAGCTCGGCCAACACCCCACCGTCGACGACACCGACCCGGTCGGCCCGGGCCGCCGTCGAGAGACGGTGGGCGATCACGATGGTCGTCCGACCCTCCATCAAGCGCTCGACCGCCGCCTCCACCTCCGCCTCAGTCCCCGGATCGAGGCTCGACGTCGCCTCGTCCAGGACCAGCACCGCCGGATCGGCCAGGGCCGCCCGCGCCATCGACACCAACTGCTTCTCCCCCGCCGAGAGACGCGAACCCCGCTCCCGCACCTCGGTGTCGAGGCCATCGGGCAAGGCCGCGAAGCGACTCCGCACCCCGATGGCCTCCAGGGCGGCGTCGACCTCCTCATCGGTGGCGTCACCGCGGGCCACTCGCACGTTGTCGCGGATCGTCCCGTTGAAGAGGAAACCCTCCTGGGGCACCACGGCGATCCGATCCCGCAACGACGAGAGCGTGGCCTGGCGCAGGTCGACCCCCCCGAAGGAGACAACACCGTCGCTCGGGTCGTAGAAGCGGGCGATCAGCTTGGCCAGCGTCGACTTCCCCGCGCCCGTCGGACCCACCAACGCCAACCGCTCCCCCGGGGCGATGGTGAGGTCGACGTCCCGCAGCACCGGATCGAGCTCAGGTCGATAGGCGAAGCCCAACCCGGCGACGGCGATGACGCCGGTGGCGGGCAGATCCACGGCGTCGGCCGCCTCGGGCACGTCGACCTCGGTGTCGAGCAACTCGTAGAGCTTCTTCAACCCCGCCCCCGCCGACTGGACCTGGTTGAAGAGCTGGGAGAGCTGCTGGACGGGATCGAACAGGTTGGAGAGGGAGAGCACGAACAGGGCCACCGTCCCCACCGAGAGATCGCCGTCGAGCACCAACCGACCCCCGATCCACACCACCAGGGCCGTCGCCCCCGTCCCGGCGATCTCGATGACCGGCAGGTACCAGGACTGCACCCACACCGACCGCATGTGGGCCCGGTAGAGGGTGCGGTTGCGCCGGGCGAACCGGGTGCTCTCCACGTCCTCCCGCCCGTAGGCCTGGATGACCCGCACCCCGGTGATCCCCTCCTGGAGCTGGGAGAGCATCGAGCCGATGCGGTCACGAACGGTCAGGTAGGCGGTGTTGGAGTCCCGCTGGAACTTGACGCTGGCCAGGACCACGAAGGGCAGGGGAAGGGCCACGACGAGGAGAAGTTGCCACGAAGTGAAGGCGAGCAGCACCAGCGTCAGGCCGATGAGCAGGACACTCGACACGAACTGGAGGAGGCCGAGCTGCACCAGCTCCTGCAACGAGTCGATGTCGGAGGTCATCCGACTGACGACGACCCCCGCCTTCTCCCGGTCGTAGTACGGCATCGAGAGGCGCAACAGGTGACGGAACACACGGGTGCGCATGTCCCGCAGGAAGCCCTCCCCCACCCGGGAGATCAGCATGATCTGGGCCCGGTTCACCACGAAGCCCAAGAGCGCCGCCGCCACGTACAGGCCCACGGCCAGGTTCAGGGCCCCGACGTCACCGGGCTTGATGCCCTTGTCGATCCCGTACCGGACCAAGAACGGACCGGCGATGGTCGTGAGGGTGAAGACGACCACCAGCCCCAGGGCGACCAAGAGCGTCCGGCGATAGGCGCCGAGGAGCCGGGCCGTCCGACCCAGCACCCGGCCCGCCTCCCGCCGGTCCAGCCGATCCTCCTCGCTCACCGCCGACTCGATGATCATCAGGCCCCCGCCACCGGCGCCGACGCCTCGTCCTCGGCGTCCACCTCGGCCTCCGCCGCCGCCGCCAGCACCTCGCGGTAGCGGGCGCTGGTGTGGAGGAGCTGCTCGTGGGGCCCGTCCGCCACCACCCGGCCCTCGCCGATCAGCACCACGCGATCGGCCAGGGCGATCGTCGCCGGTCGATGGGCGATCACGATCGTCGTCCGGTCCCGCATGACCTCGGTCATGGCATCCCGGATCTCGTGCTCCTTCGTGGGATCGACGGCGCTCGTAGCGTCGTCGAGCACCAGGACCCGAGGGTCGGCCAGGATGGCCCGAGCGATCGCCACCCGCTGGCGCTGCCCCCCGGACAACGAGTAGCCCCGCTCCCCGATGAGCGTGTCGTAGCCCTCGGGGAGGGCCTCGATGAAGCCGTGGGCGCCAGCCAACGTGGCCGCTCGGACGATGTCGTCCAGGGCCGCATCGGGCTCGGCGAAGGCGATGTTGCCGGCGATGGTGTCGCTGAAGAGGAACGTGTCCTCGAAGACGAGGCCCACCGCCCGCCGCAGCTCGTGGAGGGAGACCTCCCGCACGTCGACCCCATCGAGGCGCACCGCCCCAGCGTCCACGTCGTAGAAGCGGCACAGCAACCGAGCCAGCGTGCTCTTGCCGCTCCCCGTCGCCCCGACCACGGCCACCGACTGGCCCGCCGGCACCTCCAGGCGGAAGCCGCCCAGCACCGCGGGGCCCTGGGCGTACCCGAACGACACGTCCTCGAAGACCACCCGGCCGACCGCCGCCCCCGCCCCGGGCGCCGGGCGGGGCGGCAGGGCCACCGGATGGGCCGGCTCGGCCACCTCGACGTCGGTGCGGAGCACCTCGGCCACCCGCTGCGACGCGGCGATGGCCCGTTGGGCCATCGCCACGATCCACCCCAGCATCCGCATGGGCCAGATCAGGAGGGTGACGTAGGCGTTGAAGGCCACCAGCTCACCCAGGGTGAGGCGCTCGTCGATCACCAGGTGCCCGCCGTAGGCCAGCACCAGGACCAGGCCCAGGCTGGGCAGGAGGTCCAGCCCCGGCCAGTAGCGGGCCCGGATCTGGGCCCCGGCCATCGACGCCCCGTAGACGTCGTCGGCCTCCGCCGCGAGCCGACGCGCCTGCACCTCTTCGGCCCCGAAGCCCTTGACCACCCGCACCCCCGAGACCGTCTCCTCCACCACCTCGGCCAGCTCCGCCGATTCCTGCTGCACGTCCATCATCGTGGGGAACAGCCGGCTGCTCATCCGTCGGGTGAGGACGATCAGGGCGGGCAGGCCCCCCAGGGCCATGAGGGTGAGGAGGAGGTTGATCCGCGCCAGGATCACCGCCGTGGCCAACACCGTCACCACGTTGGCGATGGTGAGCGGCACCAGCACCACGAAGTTCTGGACCTGCTGCAGGTCGGTGTTGGCCCGGCTCATGAGCTGCCCGGTAGGGCTCTGGTCGTGGTACGGGAACGAGAGGCGGACGACGTGGGCGAAGAGCCGGTCCCGCAGGCTCGCCTCGGCGAAGCGGGCCTCCCGGAAGGCCATGTACCGACGCATCCCGGTGCATAGGGCGGTGACGACGGCGACGGCCCCGATGACCAGGGCCCAGCGCACCACGACATCCCTGTCGCCCACCTCGATGCCGTCGTCGACGGCCCGCTGCACGAAGGACGGGATGCTGACCCGTCCCGCCGTCCACACCAACCCGACGGCGATGCCGGCGGCCAGGCCCCACCGCTGCCGCCCCATCTGCTGCCCGAGGAGGCGCCACCCCTGGCGAGCGAGACGGGCGGACGGCGTCTCGATCACGGCGGCGAAGGGTACCGGCCCCCTCGGGGATGACCCCAGCCAGTTCGGCCCCGAGTAAACTCCCTCACTGCGGGTAGGGAGACCACCACTATCTGCAGCGAACGAGGAGAACCGTCATGAGCACCCCACGCGTCCGCCGAAGTGTGCTGGTCGGCAGCGTGGTCGTCGTCCTCACCCTGTTGCTGTCTGCCTGCATGAGCGAAGAGCAGACTCGCGCCCATGATGCCCTCAACCGCGACCGCCGTGCCCACCGTCTCGCCACCCTGCCCACCCATGACGCCCTGAACAAGAAGGCCCAGGCCTGGGCGGTGAAGCTCGCCCGGGACAACCGCCTGTCCCACTCCAACCTGGCCCAGGGCCTGCCCGGTTGCTACCGCGCCGCCGGCGAGAACGTCGGCTACAACACCTCCGTCGAGGCCGTCCAGGTGGGCTACATGAACTCGCCCACCCACCGGAAGAACGTCCTCGACCGGCGCTGGACCCACGTCGGCATCGGCGCGGCCAAGAACGGCAACCGCTGGTTCACCGTCCAGGTGTTCCTGCAGGCCTGCTGATCCCGGGACGGCGGTTCGGGGGGTAGCGTGGCCGCCGTGACGGCGACCGCTCCCCCCGCCGAGCCCTCGGCTCACCCGACGCCCGTCCCCGCCGTCGTGCGCCGCCATCCGTGGCTGGCCCCGGCCGGGGTGGGCGTCGTCGTGGCCGCCGGACTCGCCTACACCGCCTGGCAGGACCCCAACGCCGACGGTGTCTTCCCCCAGTGCCCCACCTTCACCCTCTTCGGGATCGACTGCCCCGGGTGCGGCGGCCTGCGCGCCGTCCACGCCGCCACCCACGGCGACCTGCTCGCCGCGGCCGACCACAACCTGATACTCGCCATCGCCTTGCCGGTGCTCGCCCTGCTCTGGCTCCGGTGGCTCCTCCAGACCCTGGACGTCCGAGTCCCCCGGCTCCCCCACGTGTCACGACCGGCGTGGATCGGCCTCGCCGTCGTCACCCTCGCCTTCGCCGTGGTCCGCAACATCGGCGGCATCGGACTCTTCGACTACCTGGCCGCCACCCAGGCCTGACACCGGCCGGCGGGCCCCCGGCTAGTCGAGGCGGCGCATCTCCCGCCGGAACCGGTGGCTGCGCTGCACGTAGGACACGGCCCCGAGCCGGATCATCACCTCCGGGTCGACCCGAGCCTCCTTGATGACCGCCGGCACCCCGAGGGCCATGGCCCGACTGGGCACCTCGGTGTCGTTGGTGACGAGGGCGTTGGCCCCCACCAGGGCCTCGGTCCGCACCACGGCCCGATGGAGGACGACGGCCCCCGAACCCACCAGGGCCCCGTCCTCGATCGTGCACGCCTCCAGGTGGGCGTTGTGGCCGATCACGCAGTCGTCGCCGACGATCGTCGGCCACATCGGGGTGGTGTGGACCACCGTCCCGTCTTGGATGGACGTGCGCTCCCCCACCACGATCGAGCCGTCGTCGCCCCGCAGGACGGCACACGGCCACACCGACGACTCGGCGCCGATGCGCACGTCTCCGATCACCACGGCGTCGGGATGGACGTAGGCGTCCGGGTGGATCGTGGGCTCGACATCACCGAGGGCGTACAGCGGCATGGCCGCGACCCTACCGAGGCGCCCCTCTACCCTCCTCCCATGCCCGTCGACGCCGGCCCCGCCCCCTCCCTCCGCTTCGCCCCGGCCGAGGCCCCGGTTGCCGAGCGCCGCCCGGCTCGCCGCCAGCGTCACGGCCATGACGAGCCCGACGACCTGGGCTGGCTCCGGGACCACGACGACCCTGCCCTCCTGCCGCTCCTGGAGGCGGAGGACGCCCACGCCGACGCCGTGCTCGCCCCGCTGGCTCCCCTCGTCGACGCCGTCGAGGCCGAGATCCGGGCCCGCACCCAGGAGGACGACCTCTCGGTGCCCCACCGCAAGGACGGGTGGTGGTACCGCGCCCGCACCGTCGAGGGCGCCTCTTACCCCATCCACGAGCGGGCCCCTGCGGCGGCGGGAGCCACGGTCCCACCGGCCGCCGACGACTCCGGGTGGGCCGTCATCCTCGACGAGAACGCCCTGGCCGAGGGCCACCCCTACCTCTCGCTCGGGGTGGCGGACGTCAGTCCCGACGGCAACCTGCTGGCCTACGCCGTGGACCACGACGGCTCCGAGGCCCACGAGTTGCGGGTGCGCGACCTGGCCACCAGCGCCGACCTCCCCGTCCGCATCGGGAACGTCTCCTACGGCTTCGCCTGGGCCGCCGACAGCCAGACCTTCCTCTACACCACCCTCGACCCGGCCCAGCGCCCCTGGCGGGTCCACACCCACCACCTGGGCTCCGACCCCGCCGGGGCCGACGACACCCTCGTCCTGGAGGAGTCCGACGACCGCTTCTGGGTCGGGGTGGGGGCCAGCCGCAGCGGCGACCTGATCACCATCGACGTCGCCTCCGCCGTCACCTCCGAGGTGCACCTCGTCGATGCCCACGCCCCCGAGGGCGGGGCCCGCCTGGCCATCGCCCGCCGCCAGGGCGTCGAGGTCAGCGTCGCCCACCACGGGGACTGGCTCTACCTGGTCAGCAACGACGACGCCCGCGACTTCGCCCTGTGGCGCGCCCCCCTGGCCGCCCCCGACCGGGGCCGCTGGCAGCCCATCCTCCCCCACGTCCCCGGCACCCGCATCCTGGGGGTGGAGGCCTTCGCCACCCACCTCGTCGTCCACCTCCGCACCGAAGGCCGGCCCGCCCTGCGCATCGTCGACCTGGTCGCCCTCGGGCCCGGCACCGATACCCCCGCCCCGGAGGCCGTGGCCGCGGCGAGCCGCGACCTGGCCTTCCCCGACGCCGGCTACACCCTCGGCGGGGCGGCCAACGAGGAGTGGGCCGCCACCCGCTACCGCTTCACCTACCAGTCGCTCACCACCCCGGCCACCCTCTTCGAGGAGGACCTGACGACGGGCGAACGGGACCTGCTGAAGCAGACGCCAGTGCTGGGCGACTTCTCTCCCGACACCTACCGCACGGCTCGTGTCTGGGCTCCCGCCCCGGACGGCACCCGGGTGCCGGTCTCCGTCGCCCACCACCGGGACGTCGCCCTCGACGGCACCGCTGCCCTCGTCCTCTACGGCTATGGCGCCTACGAGATCAGCATGGACCCCTGGTTCTCCATCCCCCGGCTCTCCCTGCTCGACCGGGGGGTGGTCTTCGCCGTGGCCCATGTCCGGGGTGGGGGGGAGATGGGCCGGGGCTGGTACGAGGACGGCAAGCTCCTGGCCAAGCCCCACTCCTTCTCCGACCTCGTCGCCGCCGCCGACCACCTGGCCGCCGAGGGCTGGTGCGCTCCCGATCGCATCGCCATCCGGGGCGGTTCGGCCGGGGGGCTGCTGGTGGGGGCGGCCACCAACCTGGCTCCCGAGCGGTTCCGGGCCGTCGTGGCCGAGGTTCCCTTCGTCGACGCCCTCAACACCATCCTCGACCCCGACGCCCCCCTCACCGCCACCGAGTGGGAGGAGTGGGGCAACCCCATCACCGACCCCGAGGTGTTCACTTGTATGCGGGCCTACAGCCCGACCGAGAACGTGGGCGACGGCCGCTACCCGGCCATCCTGGCCACCGGCGGCCTCCACGACCCCCGCGTCGGCGTCCACGAGCCCGCCATCTGGGTCCAACGCCTGCGAGAGCACACCGAGACGGCATCCGACCGCCCAATCGTCTTCCGCGTCGAGCTGGGCGCCGGCCACGGCGGCCCCTCGGGCCGCTACGACGCGTGGAAGAAGGAGGCCGAGATCCTCGCCTTCCTTCTCACCGCGCTAGGGGCGTCGGCCTGATCACCGGAAGGCGCGTCGGCGTCGGCCGCAGCGAAGCGCAGGCAGCGGAGCGAGCGCCAGCGAGTGGAGCCAGAGCCGAGCATCGAACGGACGGCGTCGACGCGCCCCACCACCGTGAGCAACTACCGCAGCTCGGTGTAGCCCCCGCGGAAGACGAGGAGGGGATGGCCCTCGTCGGCCACACCGAGGTCATGGACGCGACCCAGGACGATGTCGTGGTCGCCCCCAGGGAGCACCTCGTGGATCTCACAGTCGATCCAGGCCAGCACGTCGTGGATGCGGGGCGCCCCCGACCAGGGGGCGACGTCGTAGCCGAGGCCGGCGAACTTGTCGTCGCCCTTCGCCGCGAAGGCCCGGCACACGTCCTCCTGGTCGGCGCCCAGGATGTTCACGCAGAACCGTCCGGCCGCCCGGATCTTGGGCCAGCTCGACGACTGGACCCCGGCGCAGAACCCGATCAGCGGGGGATCCAGGGACAGGGAGAAGAACGAGGCCACGGCCAGGCCCACCCGCTCCCCGTCGTGCTCACCGGTGATGACGGTGATGCCGGTGGCGAAGTGGCCCAGCACCTGGCGGAACCGGGAGGAGTCGATGGCGGGCTCGGGCATGGCCGCCGAGAGTAGGCGGGCGGGAAGCCCCCTCAGTAGCTGCGGGGCAGGCCCAGCACGCTCTGGGCCAGGTAGTTGAGGGTCATCTCCTGGCTGACGGGCGCCACCTGCATGATGCGGGCCTCCCGCCAGTAGCGGCCGACGTGGTACTCCTCGGCGAAGCCCAGCCCGCCGTGCACCTGGATGGCCCGGTCGCAGGCCGCGAACCCGGCCTCGGCGGCCAGGTCCTTGGCCGTGTTGGCCTCCTCGCCGCAGGACAGGCCCCGGTCGTAGCGCCACGCCGCCATCTGGGTCATCACCCAGGCGGCCCGGAGCCGGACGTGGGCGTCGGCCAGCGGGTGGCTGAGGGCCTGGTTGACCCCGATGGGCCGGCCGAACACCTCTCGCTCCGAGGCGTAGGCCACGGCCCGCCGGAGGGCGGCCTGGCCCGTGCCGATGGCCTCCGAGGCGATGAGCACCCGCTCCGGGTTGAGGCCCGAGAGGATGTGCCGGAAGCCCCGCCCCTCCTCCCCCACGAGCCGCCACCCCTCCACCGGCAGCTCGTCGTAGAACACCTCGCAGCTCCCCACCGCGTTGCGGGCCGTCTTGGCGATGGGCCGGATCTCCACGTGGGCCGGGTCGAGGTCGACGAGGAACAGGCTGAGCCCGTCCAGGCCGCTGCCGTCCTCGCCAGTGCGGGCCAGGAGCAGGCAGACCTCGGCCTCCTGGGCCTTGGACGTCCAGATCTTCTGGCCCGAGATGCGCCAGCCGTCGCCATCGCGAACGGCCCGGGTGGCGATGCGGGAGGTGTCGGTGCCGGCGGTCGGTTCGGTCACCCCGAAGGCCACGTGCAGGTCGCCGGCGGCGGCCCGGGGCAGGAAGGCATCCTTGAGCCGGTCGTTGCCGTAGCGGACCACGGGCTCGAGCCCGAACACGGTGAGGTGGAGGGCGGAGCAGCCGTTCATGGCCGCCCCCGAGGCCGCCACCTCCCGCATGAGCACGGCCGCCTCGGCGATCCCGCACCCGCCCCCGCCGTACTGCTCGGGGATGGCCACCCCGACCCAGCCCCCGTCGGCCATGGCCCGGTAGAAGTCCCAGGGGAAGCGGTGCTCCCGATCGCAGGCGGCCCAGTAGTCGTCGTCGAAGGCGGCGGTGACGGTCCGCACCCCGGCGGCCAGGGCCTCGTGGTCGGGCTCGTCGCTGAAGTCCACCCGGCGACGTTAGGCGGACACCACGGTCGTCCGAGTCGTCGACGGGGCGACAGGCCGTCCCGCTCGCAGGGCCACCGTCATCCCCTCCGTCCCGGCGATCACCTCGGTGAGGCCCCGCGCCGCCCCGAGCTGGCGGGCGTGATCGAGGAGGGCGTCGACGGCGACGTCGTGGCGCTCGGGATCGTGGTGGAACAGGGCCAGGCGCCGGGCCCCCGCCGTGGCCGCCACGTGGACGGCGTAATCGACGGTGCAGTGGCCCCAATCGGCCTTGGCCGCCAGGTCGGGGGCGGTGAACTGGGCGTCGTGGATCACCAGGTCGGCCCCGGCGCACAGCTCCAGGGCCCCCTCGGCCACGGTGTCGGTGCCGTCGACGGGCTGCTGGTGGTCGCTGATGTAGGCGATGACGACGCCGTCGACCTCCACCCGATAGCCGTTGGTGGCCCCCACGTGGGGCACGCTGCGGGCGATCACCCGAGCACCGTCGACCTCCACCGCCTCCCCGTCGCCGAAATCGACGAAGTCGATGTGGCCGTGGAGCTGCTCGGCCCGCACCGGGAAGTAGGGGGGACGCATGAACTCGTCGAAGGCCTGGGCCAGGCTCAGCCCGGGTTCGGGACGGGGGGCGTAGACGGTGAACCGGGCCCCGGGGGCGAGGACGGGGACGAAGAACGGCAGGCCCTGCACGTGGTCCCAGTGGATGTGGGTGACGAAGGCGGTGCCGGCGAAGGTGCCGTCGGTGGGCTGGGTCTGGCCGAAGAAGCGCAGGCCGGTGCCCAGGTCGAGGACGATAGGGGCGTGGCCCGGCCGCTCGACCGACACGCAGGCGGTGTTGCCCCCGTAGCGCCGGTTGGCCTCGCACGGGCACGGGGTGGATCCCCTGACGCCCCAGAAGGTGATGTCGACCACGATCGTCCTCTTGTCCACCGCCCTCCGGTGGCGGCGCAACCTAGTTCCACCCGGCCCCCTCATGACCTGGCTGTGACAGGAATCTCAGATACCAGCGCGAGCGCTCCCTGGCCGTTCGCGAGCACGGCGGGGGGTGGATAGGTTCCCGCCGATGGATGCGACCTCTGTTCCCGCCGGGCTGGCCCTGGAGCACACCACGCTCGAC
Organism: uncultured Iamiaceae bacterium; assembly: GCA_964643485.1. Taxonomy (GTDB): domain Bacteria; phylum Actinomycetota; class Acidimicrobiia; order Acidimicrobiales; family Iamiaceae; genus Iamia. The sequence continues at coordinate 20,254 of CAZXRA010000287.1, forward strand.
GACCTCGACGTGGCCTGGCTGACGGTGCCCGACGCCGAGGGTCCGCTGGCCCTCTGCCTGCACGGGTTCCCCGACGCCGCCCCGACGTGGCGGTTCCTCCTCCCGGCCCTGGCCGAGGCCGGGTTCCGGCCCGTCGCCCCGTGGCTGCGGGGCTACGCCCCGACGGCGGTGCCCGCCGACGGCCTCTACCAGGTCGGGGCCCTGGCCCGCGACGCCGTCCGCCTCCACGAGGTTCTGGGCGGCGGGGACGACGCCGTCATCGTCGGGCACGACTGGGGAGCCATGGCCACCTACGCCGCCGTGGGGTGGCAGCCCGATCGGTGGCGGCGGGCCGTCACGATGGCCGTGCCCCCGCCCGGCGCCGCGGCCGGCAGCTTCCTCTCCTACGACCAGCTCCGGCGCAGCTGGTACGTGTACTTCTTCCAGAGCCCGCTGGCCGAGATGGCGGTGCCCGTCGACGACCTGGCCCTCATCGACCGGCTGTGGGCTGACTGGTCGCCGGGCTACGACCCCACCGATGACCTGCCGGCGGTGAAGGCCGCCTTGCGCGACCCGGCCAACCTGGCTGCGGCCCTGGGCTACTACCGGGCCACCTTCGGCCTCGGGAAGACCGACCCGGCCCTGGCCGAGGCCCAGGCCGGGTGGACCACCCCCATGCCCGTGCCCACCCTCTGCCTTCATGGTCGCGACGACGGCTGCGTCGGAGCCGAAGCGGCGACCCACGCCTCCGCCCACCTGCCGGCCCCGGGGTCGCGGGCCGAGATCCTCGACGGCGTGGGCCACTTCCTCCACGTCGAGGCCCCCGACCGGGTCAACCCCCTGGTCGTGGACTTCCTCACGGCTGACGGCTGACCCGTTCCGTCAGGGGAGCGTCCAGGTGCCCGTCGCCTCGTCCCGCACGGCCAGGCCGTCGGCCAGCAGGGTCACCGCCACCCGGTGGACCCGGTCGACGTCGTCGGACCAGCCCATCACCGCCGGGAGGTCGGCGTCGGCCACGCTCCCCTGCCGCAGGGCGTCGACCAGCCGGCCCCGGCCCTGCCGGTCCGATCCTTCGAAGCGGGACTGGGGCCGGGCCCGCACCCAGGGGTCGGTGCCGGCGAGGCCCGTCGCCCGCCAGGCGCACCCCGTCGCCGCCGGGCAGTCGTCGCACGCCGGCCGGGTGCGGCAGACCCGGGCTCCCAGCTCCATGACGGCCTGGTTCCAGGTCCAGGCATCGAAGGGCCCGTCGGCCGCCGCCCCGGCCAAAGCGTCGGCCTCCTCCTGGGTGACGGGGTGGCCGAGGAGCCGGGAGAGGGTGCGGGTCACGTTGACGTCGAGGACGCCGACGGGCGCCTCGTGGGCGAAGGCCAGCACGGCCCGGGCCGTGTAGGGGCCGATCCCGGGGAGGGCCAGCAGCTCGGCCACCGTGCCGGGCAGGGCGCCGCCGTGCTCCTCGACCACCGCGGTGGCGCAGCGGTGGAGGTTGACGGCCCGGCGGTTGTAGCCCAGGCCCTGCCAGAGAGCCACCACGTCCCCCACCGTGGCCGCGGCACAGGCCGCCGGCGTCGGGAACCGGTCGAGGAAGGCGGTGTAGCGGGGCAGGACCCGCACCACCCCGGTCTGCTGAAGCATCAGCTCGGAGACCAGGATCGCCCACGGATCGCGCATCCGTCGCCACGGCAGGTCCCGCCCGTCGGCCGCGAACCACCGCGTCACCGCCACGACCAGGTCGTCCCCGCCCCCGTCAGAGAGCGATTCGACGTCGATTCGACGGCCGACGGCCCGCGGATCGGCGGGGGGAGGAGGGGTCAGGGGGTGTGGTGGCACCAGTAGGCGACGGTGACGTAGGGGAGCTCGAACGTCTCGTCGAAAGCGGCGACGAGGGCCCGCACCCGATCGGCCAGAGCGGCCCGATCGTCGGCCGGCTGGGCCGCGATGTAGGACGTGGAGAGCACCCGGGCCACCAGCGTCTCGGCGTCGAGCACCTGGCGGTACGTCGTGTCGTAGCGCTGGACGGGACCGAAGGGCACGTCCAGGGCCTCGATGCGGGCCGCCCAGTCCTCCTCGACCGTGTACGGCACCTGCCACTCCCCCCGCTGGTCCCAGCGGATGAGCCGGCTCAGCTCGGCCACCCACGGCTCCCGGGTGTCCCGCTCGTTCCAGATCAGCCCCAGCGCCCCACCGGGCTCCAGCACCCAGGCGATCTCCTTCAGTGCCACCTCGGCGTCGAACCAGTGGAAGGCCTGGGCCACGGTGACGGCCCCGACCGAGGAGTCGGGCAGGGGCAGCTTCTCGGCCGTCCCGTCCAGCACCAGGGCGGAGGGGACGGCGGCGGCCAACCGGGCCCGCATCTCGGCCACGGGCTCGATGGCCACCACCTCGGCCCCCGTGGGCACGAGGAGCCGGGTGAACTTGCCGGTGCCGGCGGCCACGTCGGCCACCCGGGTGCCGGGCCCGATGCCCAGCTCCCGCACCAGCACGTCGACGGCATCGGCGGGATAGGAGGGACGACCCCGCTCGTAGTCGTCGGCCCCGGCCGAGAACCCGGCCCCGGCCGCATGCATCACCCGCGGGTCCGGGGCCGCGGGATCGGGCGGAGCGGCGTCGGCCACGCCCTCAGGCCTCTGCGTCGGCCCAGACGGCGTCGACGTCGTAGGGGCGGGGGCGCTGGGGCGCATTCTCGGCCGTCCACACCATCACCTTGCGGCGGAAGTAGCAGACCTCCTCGCCCCGCTGGTTGATGCCCTTCGTCTCCACGGTGACGATCCCTCGGTCACCCTTGGACGTGAGCTTCTTGTCGAGGACCCGGGTCTCGGCGTGGATGGTGTCGCCGTGGAAGGTCGGCTTGGAGTGCTTGAGCACCTCGACCTCCAGGTTGGCCACGGCCTGGCCCGACACGTCGGGGACGCTCATGCCCAGCACCAGGGAGTACACCAGGTTCCCCACCACCACGTTGCGCCCCTGTGGGGCCTGGGCCGCGTACCAGTCGTTGGTGTGCAGCGGGTGGTGGTTCATGGTGATCATGCAGAAGAGGTGGTCGTCGTACTCGGTGATCGTCTTCCCGGGCCAGTGGCGGTAGACGTCACCCACCTCGAAGTCCTCGAAGCAGCGGCCGAAGGGGCGCTCGTGCGTGGTCACCGGGTCTCCTCCTGAGGTGATCGGGATGCGTCGCCACAGTAGGGGGAGCCCCTCGTCCGCCCCTCACCGGGGCGCCACCCCTACGCTGACCCCATGGCGACGCCCGTGCGAGTGGCCCTCGCCCTGGGCAGCGGGGGGGCCCGGGGCTACGCCCACGTCGGGGCCATCCAGGTGCTGGAGGAGCGCGGCGCCGAGATCGTCAGCATCGCCGGGTCGTCCATGGGCGCCCTGGTGGGCGGGGTGCGGGCCGCGGGCCGGCTGGCCGAGTACACCGACTGGGTCACCGGCCTCCGCCAGATCGACATGGTCCGCCTCCTCGACCCGTCGCTCTCGGCCCCCGGCGCCATCCGGGCCGAGAAGATCGTGTCCCGGGTGCGCACCATCCTCGACGGGGCCCGCATCGAGGATCTGCCCATCCCCTTCACCGCCGTGGCCGCCGACCTGCTGGCCCGCAAGGAGGTGTGGTTCCAGCGGGGCCCCCTCGACGCCGCCATCCGGGCCTCCATCGCCATCCCCGGTGTCATCACCCCGGTGATGCTCAACGGCCGCCTCCTCTCCGACGGCGGGATCATGAACCCGGTGCCCATCGCCCCCACCACCGGCTCGGGGGCCGACATCACCGTGGCCGTGTCACTGTCGGGCGAGGCCAAGGGAAACCTCCCCGCCGCCCCGATCGTGGACGAGACCTCCGAGGTCCAGCCGCCCGAGGAGTGGACCGAGCGCTTCCGGGCCAGCGCCGCCCACCTCCTCGATCGCGACGTGCTCCGGGCCGTCCTCGCCCGCTTCGGCGGCAGCGACAAGGCCGACGACCCCGACGGACCGCCCCTCGACGGGGACGAGGGCCCCGGGGCCGTCCCGGCCGACGGCGACGCCGCCGACATCGAGGTGCCGGCCGACGACGGGGCGGTCGCCGAGCTGGCCGACGCCATCTTCGGGGAGCTGCCCGCCGGCCTGGGCCGCTTCGACGTGATGAGCCAGTCCATCGAGGCCATGCAGGCCCTCCTCATCCGCTACCGCATGGCCGGCTACCCGCCCGACGTGCTGGTGACCGTGCCGCGCGACGCCTGCCGCAGCCTCGACTTCCACCGGGCCGAGGAGATGATCGCCCTGGGTCGCACCCTCACCACCGAGGCCCTCGACGCCGCCGGGCGGCTCCCCGTCCCCACCCCCGGACCGATGTGAGCCGTCCCGGAGCGGATCGGTACGTTTTCCGGCCATGACCGCCACCCCGGACCTCGCCGCCGCCGCCGCCGCTCTCGACGCCGCCCAGGCCGTGGTGGACGCGGCCGTGGGCGTCCTGGTCCGTGACTCGATCGACGCCCGCCAGGTCCTGGCCTACGAGGTGGCCCACGCCACCGCCGGCCTGGCCACCGGCCGCGCCCTCCTCGACTACGGGGCCAAGGGCGACGCCGAGGCCGCCATCACCTGCGCCTTCGTGGCCGACACCGTGGGCGACCTGGCCGGCAAGGCCTTCGGCCGGGAGGCCGAGTGGGGCATCGAGCCCGGCGCCCTCGACGGCACCCGGGCCTTCCTGGCCGCCTTCCGGGCCCCCGAGTTCCTGGCCTCGATCACCACCGACGGCCCCCGTCACCTCGACAGCGACTTCGAGATGGTGCAGGACGCCTTCCGCCGCTTCGCCGAGGAGAAGCTGGCCCCCATCGCCGAGCACATCCACCGCACCAACGGCGACATCCCCGAGGACGTCATCAGCGGCCTGGCCGAGATGGGCGCCTTCGGGCTCTCCATCCCCACCGAGTACGGCGGCTTCGGCGAGGGTGGCGAGGGCGAGTACATCGGCATGGTCGTGGCCACCGAGGAGCTGTCCCGGGGCTCGCTGTGCGCCGGCGGCTCGCTCATCACCCGGCCCGAGATCATCGCCCGGGCCCTCATGGCCGGCGGCACCGAGGAGCAGAAGCAGGAGTGGCTCCCCCGGTTGGCGTCGACGGAGGTCATGAACGCGGTGGCCGTCACCGAGCCCGACTACGGCTCCGACGTGGCCGGCGTGAAGGTCACCGCCACCCCCACCGAGGGCGGCTGGCTCATCAACGGCGTGAAGACCTGGTGCACCTTCGGCGCCCGGGCCGATGTCCTGCTCCTCCTGGCCCGCACCGACCCCGACCGCAGCAAGGGCCACCGGGGCCTGTCGATGTTCATCGCCCCCAAGCCCCAGGGCGACAGCCATGGCTTCCAGTTCACCCAGGAGGCCGGCGTCGACGGCGCCCCCGGCGGCGGGAAGATGGAGGGCCGGCCCATCGACACCATCGGCTACCGGGGCATGCACTCCTACGAGATCGCCCTGGAGGACTGGTTCGTCCCCGCCGACAACCTCATCGGCCTGGAGGCGGGCGAGGGCCGCGGCTTCTACTACCAGATGGCCGGCTTCGAGAACGGTCGCATCCAGACCGCGGCCCGGGCCCTGGGCGTGATGCAGGCCGCCTACGAGGCCGCCCGCCAGTACGCCATCGATCGCAAGGTCTTCGGCCAGCCCATCGCCGAGTACCAGCTCACCCAGGCCAAGCTCGGGCGCATGGCCGTCCTGATCCAGGCCAGCCGCCAGTTCGCCTACGTGGTGGCCAAGCTGATGGCCAAGGGCGAGGGGCAGATGGAGGCCACCCTCATCAAGGCCTACGTGTGCAAGGCGGCCGAGTGGGTCACCCGGGAGGCCATGCAGATCCACGGCGGCATGGGCTACGCCGAGGAGTACGACGTGAGCCGCTACTTCGTCGACGCCCGCGTGCTCTCGATCTTCGAGGGGGCCGACGAGACCCTGTGCATCAAGGTCATCGCCCGGAGGCTCGTCGCCGACGCCTCGGCGAGCTGAGCGCCCGTCACATCGGGAGGAGCTCGAAGGTCATGGCCGGGACGCCGTCGAAGCGGGCCGCGCTCTGGGCGAAGAGGTTGCGGAGGAACGTGCCCGGGTCGCTCATGGGACCGGGGCCCAACGCCTCCAGGTAGGCGCCATGGGCCTCGAGGGACGCCACGGCCCCGTCGATGTCGCTCTCCCCGACCGGCACGGCGTGGGTCGGCTCCGGCGAGTTGGCCACCGCCACCCACCGGACCCCGCTCCACGGCTCCAGCTCCAGGTCGCGGAACACCCAACGGTTGGCGGCGTAGCGCACGGCATCGATCACGGCGGCGCCGGTGACCTTGTGGTCGGCCATGTTGAGGGCGCCGGGACCGAAGGTGTCGCGATGGTTGAGGGTGACGACCAGGTCGGGCCGCACCCGGCGGATGGCCGCGGCGATGTCGCGGCGCAGCGTCAGGCCGTACTCGAGCGTCCCGTCGGGGTGGTCGAGGATCTCCAGCTCGTCCACGCCCACGGCGGCGCAGGCGGCCCGCTGCTCCTCGGCCCGGAGGGGCCCGACCTCTTCGGGGTCCATCGAGTCGATGCCGGCCTCGCCCGCGGTGAGCAGGAGGTAGGACACGCGCTTGGCCTGGCCCGTCCAGCGGGCCACGGCACCGGAGGCGCCGTACTCCATGTCGTCGGGGTGGGCCACCACGGCCAGGGCGGTCGCCCAGTCCTCGGGCATCGGGAGGAGCGGGGCGGGGGTGACGTCGACCATGGGCACCAGTCTCGCCCGATCGCTCGGCTCGGGCGACCGGCCGTACTCTGAGGGCCATGACCGACGCCGGGGGGGCAGCCGGCGCGGCCCGTCAGTCCAGCTCGGCGTGGAGGAAGGCCACCGTCTGCTCCCACGCCT
>CAZXRA010000288.1:0-34880 GCA_964643485.1 uncultured Iamiaceae bacterium
CGACGTGCTGGCCGTGGCCGTGGCCGAGCTCGAGGTGAGCCGGCGCCTGGCCGAGGCCTGCACCGGTCGAGGCGCCGTCCGCTTCTCCCTCCAGCGCTGGGTGCTGGCCTCCCACTTCGAGACGGTGTGCGCCCGGGCCAACGAGCGCCTGGCCGTGATGACCGACCACCGTTACGCCCTCCGCGTCCACACCGGTTCCAGCCGGGGGGCCCGGGCCGGGCTCGACCTGCGGGTGCACGACGCCTACAGCGGGCAGGAGCGGGAGGTCACCTCCTTGTCGGGAGGCGAGACCTTCCAGGCCTCCCTGGCCCTGGCCCTCGGCCTGGCCGACGTCACCTCCGAACGGGCCGGCGGCATCCGGCTCGGCTCCCTGTTCATCGACGAGGGCTTCGGCACCCTCGATGCCGACGCCCTCCAGCTCGCCCTCGACGAGCTCGACCGGCTCCGGGCCGGCGGCCGCATGGTCGGCGTCATCAGCCACGTGGCCGGCCTGCGGGAGCGCATCGCCAGCGGCATCGAGGTGCGCCGCAGCCGCGACGGCTCCCACATCCGGGTGGGCGCGACCCCGGGGCGGTGAGCCGGGTGGGTCGAGGCCGGCAGGATCAGGCCGGATCCAGCCGGTAGATGGGGCCCTCCTGGCTCACCACGTACACCTCGCCGTCGTTGTCGGTGTCGATCGACACCACGGCTCCGACGGCGTCGTCGAGCACCGTGGTCTCGGCCACCTCCCCGTCGACCAGGCGCAGGGCGGCCAGGCCCGGCTTGCAGTAGTCCCCGAAGAGGTAGGCGCCGGCCAGGCCGGGGAGGGCAGTGCCCCGGTAGACCGGCCCGCCGGTGACCGAGCACCAGCCGTCGCCGTGGGTCATCTCGAACACCGGGGGCACCGGCTCGCCTCCCCGCACCTCCCGGCTCTCGTCGTAGACCGCTGAGCCCTCGAAGAGGCTCCACCCCAGGTTGGCGCCGAGGACGACGTCGGCCGGCAGGTGGTCGAGCTCCTCCAGCTCGTCCTGGCCCACATCCGCGATCCACAGGTCGCCGGTGGCCGGATCGAAGCGGAAGCGCCACGGGTTGCGCAGGCCCGTCAGCGCGATCTCGGGCCGGCCACCCCCGTCGGCATACGGGTTGTCGGCGGGGATGGAGTAGGGCCGGTCGCCGGACGGGGCGGTGGGGTCGATGCGGAGGATCTTGCCCAGCAGGTCGTCGGGGTCCTGGGCCCGGTCCTCGGGATCGCCGGCCGCCCCACCGTCGCCCAGGCCGATCCACAGGAGGCCCTCGTCGTCGACGACGATGTCGCCGCCGTTGTGGTTGGCGTAGGGCTGGGCCACCTCCAGGAGGTCGACCCGGCTGTCGGGGTCGGCCTCGTCGCCGTCCATGGTGAAGGCGGCGATGCGGGTTTCGCCGTCGAGACCGCTGTGGTGGACGTAGAGGGTGGCCCCGTCGGGGGCGATGGCCAGGCCGAGGAGGCCCTGCTCGCCCCCGCTGCGGGTGACAGAGGTGAGGTCGAGGGCGGTGGGCCCCTCGCTGAGGGCGCCGCCCTCGGGCACGAGGGTGGCGATCCGGCCCGCCTGCTCGGCTGCGTAGAGCACGTCCGATCCGGGCCGGGCCACCAGCTTGGTCGGGGTGTCGAGCTCGGCCACCGGGCTGAGGGCCACGGTCACCTCGGCCAGGGGCCCGGCCGGCGGGGCCGAGGTGTCGGCCGAAGACGACGGCGACTCGTCGCCGGTGGAGGAGGGTCGCTCGGGTGCCCGCCCCTCGACCTCGGTGCCGGTGTCGGCCGGCTCGTCCGCCCCACAGGCCGGGACGACGGCCAGGAGGACGGCGGCCACCAGGGCCAGGGCGGTGCGGCGACGATCGGTCACGTGTCCCTCCGGGGGCGGATGAGTCCCTCCTGCACGACGGAGGCCACCAGGGTGCCCCGCTGGTCGAAGAACAACCCGCGGGCCAGGCCCCGCCCCCCCGACGCCGACGGCGTGTCCTGGGCATAGAGCAGCCACTCGTCGGCCCGGAACGGCCGGTGGAACCACATGGCGTGGTCGAGGCTGGCCATCATCACGTCGGGCTCGATGAAGGAGCGGCCGTGGGGGAGGAGGGCGGTGTCGAGCAGGGTCATGTCCGAGGCGTAGGTGACCACGCAGGCGTGGAGCACGGGATCGTCGGGCAGCACGCCGTCGGCCCGCAGCCACACCCGGTTGTGGGGGGGCAGGGGCTCCCGCCGGGCCTGGGGCGACCAGTCGACGTTGCGGGTGTCGATGGGGCGGGGGCGCAGCATCCACTCGGGGGCGGCGTCGCCGAGGATGGAGCGCCATCGGCTGGGGGAGTCGGGGAGGCTCTCGGGATCGGGTGCGTCGAGGGGGGCCTCGGCCTGGTGGTCGAAGCCCTCCTCGGTGACGTGGAACGAGGCCGACAGGTTGAAGATGGCCTTCCCGTGCTGGATGGCCACCACCCGGCGGGTGGTGAACGACTGGCCGTCCCGGATGCGGTCGACCTCGTAGAGGATGGGAACGGTCGGATCGCCGGGCCGCAGGAAGTAAGCGTGCAGGGAGTGGACGTGGCGGTCGCCGTCCACGGTGCGGGCCGCGGCGACGAGGGCCTGGCCCGCCACCTGGCCGCCGAAGACCCGCTGCACGTCGATGGCGGGGCTGGTGCCCCGGAAGATGTTGACCTCGATCGGTTCGAGGTCGAGGAGGCGGACCAGCTCGTCGACGGCGTCCTGGTGCACAGCGTCCATCCTGGCATGGTTACCGGACGTACGATCCCCCGATGCCCTCCTCCTCCACCTCCTCAGGCTCTCGTCAGTTCCCGCCGGGCTTCGTGTGGGGAACGGCCACGGCGGCCCACCAGATCGAAGGCGGCAACTGGAACAACGACTGGTGGCAGTTCGAGCACGCCCCCGGGTCCGGGTGCCGAGAGCCCAGCGGCGACGCCTGCGACTCCTGGAACCGGTGGGCCGACGACGTCGACCTCATCCGCAACCTGGGCCTGGGGTCCTACCGGTTCTCCCTGGAGTGGAGCCGCATCGAGCCCGAGGAGGGGGAGTGGTCGATCGCCGCCCTCGACCACTACGCCCGCTGGTGCGATCGGCTCCGTGAGCGGGGCATCGAGCCCGTCGTCACCTTCCACCACTTCACCACCCCCCGCTGGGTCGTGGCCCAGGGCGGGTGGGAGAGCGACGCCACCGTCGACCGCTTCGCCTCCTTCGTGGAGCGGGCCGCCGCCCACCTCGGCGCCGACCGCATCGCCCGGGCCTGCACCATCAACGAGCCCAACATCGTCGCCGTGTGTGGCTGGCTGCTCGGCGTCTTCCCGCCCGGGAAGAGCGACACGGGGCTGGCCAAGACCGTGGGCGAGCGCTTCATCACCGCCCACCGGCGGGCCGTCGACGCCGTGCGGAGCGCCGTCCCCGGCGTGCCCGTCGGCCTCACCCTCTCCATGGCCGAGTGGGTCGCCGTGGGCGACACCGACGAGGAGCGGGCCGGGGCTCGCAGCCGGGTCGAGCGCACCCGGGCCCTCATGGAGGATCGGTTCCTCGACGCCACCGAGGGCGACGACTTCCTCGGGGTGCAGACCTACAGCCGCGAGCGCTGGAGCGCCGACGGCCGCCTCGGCCCCGAGGAGGGCGTGGAGCAGCTCGTCATGGGCTACGAGTACTGGCCCGACGCCCTGGAGGCCACCCTGCGCCGGGCCTGGGAGCGCACCGGGGGCAACGTGCCCCTGCTGGTCACCGAGAACGGCATCGGCACCGACGACGACGCCCAGCGGATCCGCTACCTGCACCAGGCGCTCACCGGTGTGCTGCGCTGCCTGGAGGACGGGATCGACGTGCGGGGCTACACGTGCTGGAGCTTGCTCGACAACTTCGAGTGGGCCTACGGCTACGGTCCCCGCTTCGGCCTGGTGGAGGTCGACCGCACCACCTTCGCCCGCACCCCCAAGGCCAGCGCCCGCTGGCTGGGATCGGTCGCCCGCAGCAACACCCTGCCGGGATCCGTCCCCTGATCGACCTCCGAAGAGGCCGGGTTCGGCTACGTCGGCCCCGATCGTCGCTACTAAGTTGGCCCTCCGTGATCCTGACGCCCCGAGGCCTGCTCGAGCACAGCCGCACCGAGGCGGGCCGGCGGATGATCCGCTACGCCACCACCTCGGGCCTGATGGTCCTCCTCACCCTCGTGTTGCTCGTCGTCCTCGACCACGTGGTGGGCATGGCGGAGTGGCGGGCCAACCTCACGGCCACGATGTTGGTGTCGATCCCGGCCTTCGCCATGAACAAGTACTGGGTGTGGGGGAAGTCAGGCCGGGCCCGGGTGCGCCGTGAGGTGATCCCCTTCTGGGTCTTCACCGTGGCCGGGTGGGCCCTGTCCACCGGCTCGGTCTTCCTGGTGGCCGACAACACCGAGGACGGCACCCTGCTCCACGTGGTGGCCGTGCCCGCGGCCAGCATCGCCGGCTTCGGGCTCCTCTGGATCCTGAAGTACCTGTTCCTCGACAAGATCATGTTCGGGCCCCACCACCACACCCCCTACGACGAGGACTACGAGCGCGAGGAGGCCGTGGTCGAGGCCCAGGTCGCCGCGGGCGCCACCGAGATCTGACCGGCTGTGCCGGGCGCCGCCTCCCTCCCTCCGCTTGACCCCACCCTGCGGGCCGCGGCCCTGGCCGCCCGGGGCTTCATGCCCCCCGACGAGGGCGATGCCCTGTACGAGGCGGCGGGCGAGGCGACCGCCGCCGTGCCCGGGGCGCCCCTGGCCGAGGTGGGCTCCTACTGCGGGCGCTCCACGGTGTGGCTCGGGGCCGCCGCCCGGCAGGCGGGGACGGTGCTGCTGGCCGTCGACCACCACCGGGGCTCGGAGGAGAACCAGGCGGGGTGGGAGCACCACGAGCCCGATCTGGTCGATCCCGCCGTCGGGCGCATGGACACGCTCCCCCTCTTCCGACGCACCGTCTTCGACGCCGGCTTGGAGGACGTGGTCATCGCCGTCGTGGGCCAGTCCCCGGCCGTGGCCCGGGTGTGGTCGACGCCGCTCGCCCTGTGCTTCGTCGACGGGGGCCACGGGGTCGAGCCGGCCCGGGCCGACTACGCCGGTTGGGCCCCGCACGTGGCCGTCGGGGGCACCCTCGCCATCCACGACGTCTTCCCCGACCCGGCCGACGGCGGACGCCCGCCCTACGAGGAGATCTACCGGCCCGCCTTGGCCTCGGGCCGGTTCGTGGAGCGCCGGGCCGTCGGCTCCCTGCGCGTGCTCACCCGGGTCGGCTGACGCCGCCGGGCCCCTGGGTACGCTCGGCGCCATGGCCGAGCCTGCGCTGCTGGAGGACCTGATCCGCGACGTCCCGGATTGGCCCCAGCCGGGGATCGTGTTCAAGGACATCACCCCCCTCCTGGGCGACCCCGCCGCCTTCGCCGCCACCATCGACCGCCTGGCCGAGCCCTTCATGGGGCGGGGCATCACCAAGGTGGTCGGCATCGAGGCCCGGGGCTTCGTCGTCGCCGCCCCCGTGGCCCAGCGCCTGGCCGCCGGCTTCGTCCCCATCCGCAAGCCGGGGAAGCTGCCCCGGGCGACCGTGTCCGAGGAGTACGCCCTCGAGTACGGCACCGACACCCTGGAGATCCACCGCGACGCCCTGGTCCCCGGCGAGCAGGTGCTGATCGTCGACGACGTCATCGCCACCGGGGGCACGGCCGCGGCCGCCATCCGGCTCGTCGAGGCCCTGGGCGGCGAGGTGGCCGGCATCGGCGTCGTGATCGAGCTGGCCTTCCTCGGCGGGGCCGAGCGTCTCGTCGACCACGACCCCGTCGCCCTTGTCACCTACCGCTGATGGCCGGCCCGCTCGTCGTCGTCGCCCTGCCCCAGGAGGCCGCTCACCTCGCCGGGGTCGACGTCCTCCTCACCGGCATCGGCAAGGTGTCGGCCGCGGTGGCCGTCAGCGCTGCCATCGCCGAGCGCCGCCCCTCGTCGGTGCTGAACGTGGGCACGGCGGGGGCGCTGCGCGACGGCCTGGAGGGTGTCCACCGCATCGGGCGGGTGCTGGAGCACGACGTCGACCACGCCGCCCTCGGTGCCCTGGTCGGGGAGGACCTCAGCGGGGAGATCGTGCTCGACCCCGACGAGCCCACTGTCCTCGCCACCGGCGACGCCTTCGTGGCCGACGCCGCGGTGCGAACCGCCCTGGCCGAACGAGCCCACTTGGTCGACATGGAGGGCTACGCCATCGCCCGGGCCTGTGCCCACGCCGGCGTGCTCTGCGAGATGGTCAAGGTCGTGTCCGACACCGCCTCGGAGGGTGCGGCCCGCTCCTGGCAGGAACAGGTCGACCTCACCGCCCGGGCCATTGCCGCCGTCGTCGATGCCCGCCTCTGACCTCCTCCGCCCACTCAATGATGTCGTTCCGGATACGGCGTAGGTCACCGGCTGAGACGACTCGAGGTTTGGGCATCATCTTCCTCGGTCACCGCCTCAAACCCTGTGAGATTGATGATCGTAGAAAGCGCCAGTGAGAGAAGAATGAGGGGGTACCAGCGGACAACACCAAACGCGATAGGAGAAGCTCCCGGATCATACTCGTGCGCGGAGTCGTCCAAAGCGACGCGTGAGAAGTAGTCGGCCAAGACCTCAGACCGGACGACCCAATCCATAGCAGCGATACCGATGACGCCTGCGGCGAAAAGAATCAAGATGTCCTGCCGCTTGGCTGCCCTGATCTGGCCGAACTGAATTGTTGCAAAGAACAACAAGCCGATTGGAGAAGAAACGTATCCTCCCAAAGCCGCACTGATAAACCATAGGCCGATCAGGAGTACTGTTACCGAAAAGTAGTAGAGAACAGCTCGCCTAGTACCGTATTCGTTGAGCAGAGACGTCGCCTCGTCCCAGCGTGCTTTAATGCTGGCGCCCGACTTCTTTCCGTCGGTGTCGCCGCCCACGAGCTTGCCGACTATCCGCCAGGCGTCGAGTAGCGAGAGAAGCAAGAAAATACCTACAAAACTCAGAAAGAAGCCCCATTGTAGCGGCAAGTCCCTCGACTTGTAGTTCAAGGCGGCCCGTGCTTCGCCTTGTACTGACCACCAGGTATATAAGGCAACGAGAACAGCAACTATTCCACCTACTGCTAGCAGTATTGCCGTTTCGTGACGAACTTTGTTATTCCGGCACGCCCAGTAGTCACTACGTTTCGACTCTGGGGTCCGGGGTTGCGCGTTAGGTTCCATGCGAGATGGTCGAGACTTTCGGACGGGAGAGTGCAGAGAGAGTGCGGAGATGCGCAAGAAACGCCGAACGGGCCGATGCGAACTCACGGACCCGCCAACCTGTGCCCTCTAGCCTGCGATCGAGTTGCGCGCGCGCGCGCGGAAGTTCGAGGAACGTAAGGCGTGGTGCAAGATGGTGGACGACGTGGAGAGACGTTCCTCCTGACAGCCACCACCAAATGCCTCGCCGGTTGGTGAGGTCGGCTGACCGCACGAACTGGCGTGCGAAACGAAGCGTCGGATCGGTGATGTGATCATCCAGGGCAACGGAACTGTGCTGGGACTGCGTCACAATTGTCGCGATCAAGCCACTGGAGGCAAAGAAGGCGATAAGTCCTGGCAAGACATGAGACAACCTTGGTGACCCAAATGATATGAGGCCCCAGAACACGGCGGGCGGAAGATATTTGTCGAGGAGGTACCTTCCCAGTCCTCGATACGAGCTCGAGTTACGTAGATGCCTCAACTCGCCTGGCGCCGCCATAGCCAGGGTAGCGAATGGTGATAGAAGCCAAAATGTGACAGTCTGCACGCGATGCATTTTGTGATGGGCGACGTTTGGGTTCACCCTGGCGAATATTCCAAAGCGAGTATCGGGATCATCCATCGCATGTGGCGAAGGATGATGGCCGCGAAGATGCTTCTCATCCCACCAATACTGGCTGACACCGAAAGGCGCGGAGCACAAATATCGAATCATTCGCAGGCGCGGCGAGCTGAGCCGTAAATTGCGGTGAACTGCCTCGTGAAACCAAGAGCCAATGAGAGAGATGTAAGCTGCACCACATACTGCCCCCGCGAAGGCTGCGACCTTCCACGAACTGGCGAGTAAGATGCCACCCAACGAGCCCATGACTACCAAGAGTCGAGGAAGGGCATCGGCGATAACTCGAGACGTAGATGGGCGACGGCGTTGTCGCACGACATCCTCGACGAAGGCGCGTAACGTCTCGTTGAGCTCAGCGTAGGAGCGAAGACTGGGCTGGGTCACGGCCGTGCATCATATGACAACGGTCATGCGGTGTCGAGAGAGCTCTTCTGTTTGGACCAGTGCTTCCGAGTTGGCGACGCCAGTCATGGCTCGGGGCTGAGGAGTCGGGTAGCTCCCTGACCATTGGTGACGTTTCACGGGGCCAAGGATTTGTTGCAGATCCGAAGCCGCCCTCACCGTTGGGGATGAGGGCGGATGGTCGGAGGAAGATTCGGGCTCAGATGGAGCGGCCGGCGGCCTCCCAGTACTCGTCCTTGAGCAGGCGCTTGTAGAGCTTGCCGGTGGGGTGGCGGGGCAGCTCGGGGCGGAAGTCGACGCTGCGGGGGCACTTCACGTCGGCCAGCTGCTCCCGGCAGTAGGCGATCAGCTCCCGTTCCAGCTCGGGCCCGGCGTCGGCCATGTCGAGGGGCTGGACGACGGCCTTCACCTCTTCGCCGAAGTCCTCGTTGGGCACGCCGAAGACGGCCACGTCGGCCACCTTGGGGTGCAGGGCCAGGACGTTCTCGGCCTCCTGCGGGTACACGTTCACGCCGCCGGTGATGATCATGTACGCCTTGCGGTCGGTGAGGTAGAGGAAGCCGTCCTCGTCGAGGCGGCCCACATCACCCAGGGTCGACCAGCCCTTGGGGTGACGGGAGGCTGCCGTCTTCTCCGGGTCGTTGTGGTACTCGAAGGCGGTGGCGCTCTCGAACCAGACGGTGCCGGGCTCGCCCACGGGCAGCTCGTTGCCGTCGTCGTCGGTGATGTGGAGCGGGCCGAGGATGTTCTGCCCGACGGTGCCCGGGTGGGCCAGCCACGACTCGCTGTTGCAGTAGACGAAGCCGTTGCCCTCGGTGCCGGCGTAGTACTCGTGGACGACGGGACCGAACCACTCGATGATGCGCCGCTTCACCTCCACCGGACAGGGGGCGGCGGCGTGCACCATCATCTGCATGGACGACACGTCGTGGCGGGTGCGCTCCTCCTCCGGCAGCTTCAGCATGCGGATGAACATGGTCGGCACCCACTGGCTGTGGGTGATCCTGTGCTTCTCGATGAGGGCCAGCGCCTCGGCCGGGTCGAAGTGCTCCATGACGACGGTGGTGCCGCCCACCCGCTGCACGCACATGGTGAAGCGCAGCGGGGCGGCGTGGTACAGCGGCGCCGGGTTGAGGTAGGTCATGTCGGGCCCGTAGCCGAGGAGCCCCTCGCACAGGAGGCTGAGGGCGGGCTTGGTGCCCAGCGGCGCCCCGGGCAGGGGGAGCTGCACGCCCTTGGGCCGGCCGGTGGTGCCCGAGCTGTAGAGCATGTCGACGCCCTCCTGGGCGTCGGGGTCGCGCTCGGTCGACGCCGAGGCCACGGCGTCCTCGTAGGACGTGAAGCCGTCGATCGTGCCATCGAGCATGAGGCGGGTGGTGACGCCGGGCGTGTCGGCCGCCGTGGCCGCCGCCACCTCGGCCTGGGCGTGGGAGGCGATGAAGGCCTTGGCCCCGCAGTCGTCGACGATGTAGCTCAGCTCGCCCGCCGTCAGCCGGGTGGACGTGGCCGTGTAGGAGAGACCGGCGTAGTGGCAGCCCCAGGCCACCTCCAGGAACCGGATCTGGTTCTCGAGGCAGAAGGCGACGTGGTCACCGACCTCGAGGCCCGCCGACCGCAGCAGGTTGGCCAGCCGGGTGGCCCTCTCGTCCAGCTCGGCGTAGGTGAGCGTCTCACCCGACCCGGCCATGATCACGGCCAGCTTGTCGGGATCGGTCTGGGCGAAGGCCCCGGGGAACGACATGGGGGGGCAACCTAGCGAAGGCCAGGTGGTCAGGGGGTTGCGAGGACGTGGCGCTCCAGCCAGGCCGCCACCCCGTCCTCGGCGTTGGTACCGGTGACGTCGTCAGCCGCGGTGATCACGCTGGGGTGGGCGTCGCCCATGGCCACGCCGGTGCCGGCCCAGGCCAGCATGGGCAGGTCGTTGCGGGCGTCGCCGAAGGCCACGACGGCCTCCGGGGCGATGCCCCGCTGCTCGCACTGGAGGGCCAGGGTGGTGGCCTTGTCCACCCCGGGGGCCGACACCTCGATGAGGTGGAGGGCGCCGCTGGCCGTGACCACGGCGATGTCGCCCACGGCCTCGGTGGCCCCGTCGATGTGGGCGTCGCCGGACAGGCCGGGCACGCTCATCAGGATCTTGGCCGTCGGCCGGTGCACCAGCTCCTCGGCCGGGGCGACGCATTCGGCGAGCAGGGCCCGGGGCACTTGGGCCGCCCAGGCCTCCTCCATGCCCACTCCGTCGGGGTACTCGACGGCGATCATGCCCTCGGGGTGGAGCCGGCGCAGGCGGGCCACCACCTCGGCGGCCACGTCGGGGGCGAGGCAGCGCTCGGCCACGACGTCACCGGTCTCCAGGTCGACGACGAGGGCGCCGTTGGAGCAGATGGACAGCCCGGGGCCCAGGTCGACGGCGGTGACCCAGCGGGGCGGGCGGCCGGTGACGGTGACCACCTCGACGCCGGCGTCCCGCAGTCGATCGAGGGCGGTCCGGGTGCGATCGCTGATCCGGCCGAGGTCGACGGGGTCGTCGGACCCGGTCCGGCGGGGCGGCGGCGGGACGAGCAGCGTGCCGTCCAGGTCCGACGCCACCAGGGCGACAGGGCCGAGGCCAGTCACCGTCGCCGTCCGATCGACGTTCTTGCGCCGAGATGTCGCTCAGGAAGCGATGCTCGGGCGCAAGAACGGGTGAGCGGGCTCACGCCGGGACGGACAACACGGGGAGGAGGGCGTCGTGGTCGACGAAGAGGGCGGCGGCCGGGCTGCACCCGCCGAGGGCGTCGGCCGCGAGGACGACCGTGGCCGCTGTATAGGTCGACTGCTCCCCGCCGGGGAAGTGGACGACCTCGGGGTAGACGGTGCCCGTCCAGTACCGGCCGTCGGGCTCGCGGTGCTGCTGGGCCCAGGCGAACAGGGTGGTGGCCATGTCCCGGTCGCCCACGGCCAGGTAGGCCATGGCGCACTCGCACGTTTCGGCCACGGTCACCCACGGCCGGTCCGATACGCAGCGCACGCCGTAGCCATCCATCACGAAGGCGGCGGCCCGGTGGGCCAGGCGCTCCCGGCCGGCGTCGCCGAGGACGGCCCCACCGAGCACCGGGTAGTACCAGTCCATGGCCCAGCGGTGCTTGGGGGCGAAGGCGTCGGGCTCGGTCTGGATGACGTGGGCCAGGCGGCTGGCGGCCGCCATCCAGTGGGGCCGCTCGTGGCCCAGCTCGGTGGCCAGGGCGGCGGCGCAACGCAGGCTGTGGCAGATGCTGGACGACCCGGTGAGGAGGGCGAAGCTCCACGGCGTGCCGTCGGCGTGGCGGGCCCAGAGGATCTCGCCCCGCTCGGTCTGCAGGTCGAGGACGAAGGCGATGGCCGCGTCCACGACCGGCCACAGGGCCTCGATGAAGCCCCGGTCCTTGGTGAGCAGCCAGTGGTGCCACACGCCGGTGGCGACGTAGGCGATGACGTTGGCATCGAGCTTGTCCTGCTCCACCCCGTCGGCCAGGTAGTACTGGTGCCACGACCCGTCGGGGCGCTGGAGGTCGACGAGCCACTGGTAGGCCCGCTCGGCCTCGGCCCGGCGCCCGCCCAGGTCGAGGGCCATGGCCGCCTCGACGTGGTTCCACGGGTCGGCGTGGCCGCCGGGGAACCAGGGGACCATGCCGTTGGGCAGCTGCCACTCGGCGATGGCGTCGACGGTCTCCTGCACCTGGGCCGCGGAGACGAGGCCCGGGACCTCGGGGGTGCTCACCGGCGCACCCCCTCACGGGCGACATCGTCGGCCGCGGTGGGGAGGCGGTGGCGGGACGTGGCCCGGGCGTAGACCACGAGGCTCTTGCCCAGGACGGGGTTGAGGGCCCGCTCGGTCCACCGGGTGAGCTTGGGCGCCTTGGCGATGTCCCAGACGAGGAGCTGGTGGTACGCCCGCACCAGCGGGTGCCCGTCGTTGGTGGGGCCCACCGCGCACTTCAGCCACCAGTACGGGGAGTGGAGAGCGTGGGCGTGGTGGCTGTCGCCGGGGTGGAAGCCGGTGAGGCGCATCTTCCGCCGCAGCTCGGGCTCGCCGAAGATGCGCACGTGGCCGCCCTCGACGAAGGGGGCGTGGTACTCCTCGGAGAGCCACCAGCACACCTTCTCGGGGAGCCAGGTGGGCACGGTGGCGGCCAGGATGCCGTCGGGCTTGAGCACTCGGCGCAGCTCCCGCAGGGCAGCCACGTCGTCGGGGATGTGCTCCAGCACCTCGGAGCAGATGATGCGGTCGAAGGTGGCGTCGGGGAAGGGCAGCCGGGTGCCGTCGCCGTTGACCGCGGCCCCGAGCGCGTCGGGCCGGGTGCCGGCCTCTCCCGCCTCGGTCATGGCCTGGAAGATGGAGCGGACCTGGGGCAGCTCCCCGAACCCGTAGTCGAGGGCCACGATGCGGGCGCCCCGTCGGAAGACCTCGTAGGCGTGGCGTCCCGCCCCGGCCCCCATGTCCAGCACCAGGTGTCCGGGCTCCAGCCGGAGCCGGTCGTAGTCGACGGTCAGCATGCTCAGTCCTCGGCCAGGCGGGCGCGGTATTGCTCGACGGTGCGCTCGGCGGTGTGGCGCCAGCTCCACTGGGCCTTCACCCGCTCCCGGCCCCCGGCGCCGACGGCGGCGCGGGCGGCGGGGTGGTCGAGGGCCCAGGCGATCTTGGCCGCCAGGGCCTCGGAGTCGCCCGGGGGGACGAGGAAGGCCGTCTCACCGTCGGGGCCGACCACCTCGGGCAGGGCTCCGCCGGTGGTGGCGACGACGGGCACGCCGCACGACATGGCCTCGATGGCCGGCAGAGAGAAGCCCTCGTAGAGGGAGGGGACGACGGCCAGCGCGGCCACGCGGTAGAGCTCGACGATGCGCTGGTCGGGTACGCCGGTGACGAACTCGACGTGGTCGGTGAGGCCCAGCCGGTCGATGGCCTCGGCCGACTTGCCCCCCTCCTTCTTGCGTCCGATCACGGTGAGGTGCAGCTCGGGGCGCTCGACCCGCAGCTTGGCCAGGGCCTCCAGCAGGTAGGCCAGGCCCTTCATGGCCACGTCGGCCGACGCCGTGGTGATCAGGTGCCCGGGGCGGCGGGCCACCGAGGGGACGGGCTTGATCAGGTCGGGGTCGACGCCCACGGGCACCACGTGCATGCGCTCGCGGGGCACCTTGTGGTCGCGGGCGATGTCCTCGAAGGAGTTCTCCGACACGGTGACCACCCGCTTCATCCGGCGGGCCACCTCGGTCTGCATCCGGGTGAAGGAGTACCAGCGGGCCAGCGTGAGCTTCCTGTAGAGGCTCGAGGCGTGTTCGATCTCCAACCGGCGGTCGACGGTGATGGGGTGGTGGATGGTGGCCAGGACGGGGATGCGGGCCACCTTCTCCAGGGCGAGGATGCCGTAGCCCAGGCTCTGGTTGTCGTGCACCAGGTCGAACTCGTCGCGGCGGGCGGCGATGGCCTGGTAGGCCCGGAGGGAGAAGGCGAGAGGCTCGGGGAACTGCCCGAAGGAGAAGGCGGTGACCTCCACCAGGTCGGCCAGGCTCTTCAGCTCCCAGATCCCCGGCATCCGCATGGGGAAGTGGTCGTTGTAGATGTCGAGGCTGTCGAGCTCGTGGAGGGGGACCCGCTCGTCGAGGACGGGGTGGGGCTGGCCCGAGAACACCTCGACGTGGTGGCCCAGGTCGACGAGGGCCTTGGCCAGGTGGCGGACGTAGATCCCCTGGCCGCCGACGTGGGGCTTGCCCCGGTACGTGAGCAGGGCGATCCGCAGCGGTCGGTCGTCGCGGGCCATGAGGGGGGAAGCCTTCCCTGGAATTGACCGCTCGGTCAAACACGGGGGGTGAGGGGGTTCAGCCGATCAGACGGCCCACGCAGTAGATGACCAGGCCGGCCAGCCCGCCGACCACGGTGCCGTTGATCCGGATGAACTGGAGGTCCCGTCCGACCTGGAGCTCGATGCGCCGGGTGGCCTCGGTGGCGTCCCACCGGGCGACGGTGGTGGCGATGACCTCGCCGACCTCCCCCTTGGAGCGCTCGACCACCTCCACCGCGGTGGCGGCGATCCAGGCGTCCACCCGGGCCTGGAGGGTGGGATCGTCCCGCAGGCGGGCCCCGAGACCCTGGACGGCCTCGACCAGGCGGCGGCGCAGGTCGGAGTCGGGGTCGTCGGCCCGTTCCAGGAGGCCCCGCTTCAGGTCGGCCCACATGGTGGACGACCACTCCCGGACGGCGGGGTGGTCGATGAGCTCCTCCTTGAGGGCGTCGGCCCGGGCCCGCATGGCCGGCGACCGGGCCAGCTGGTCGGCGAGGGTCCGCACCTTCTCGTCGAGCGTGCCTCGCATCTCGTGCTGCGGGTCGTCGGCCACCTCCCGCAGGAAGCGCTGCACGCCGGTGTGGACCCGGGTGAAGATGCGGTCGTCCACCCGGTCGGGCACCCACCACGGGGTCTCCCGCTCCAGCCGGGCCCGCAGCACGTCCTCGTTCTCGCCCACCGCCTCGGCCACCTTGCGGAGCAGGACGGTGAGCACCTCTTGGTGCCGCCCGTCGGCCACGGCCAGGTCGAGGCCCCGGGCCAGCAGGGGACCGGCCTCCACGGCGCGGAGCCGCTCGCCGACGGCGGTCTCCAGGCTCTCCTGCACGTCCTCGTCCCGCAGGGTGTCGAGGGTGGAGCGCAGGACACCGGCGGCCTGGTCGCCGAGCCGGGCCGCGTTCTCGGGCTCGGCCATCCACGCCCCGAGCCGGGCGGCCAGCGAGATGCCGACGAGCCGCTCCTCGACCACGGCCCGGGTGAGGAAGTTCTGCTGGACGAAGGTGCCCAGGCCCCGGCCGATGTCGTCCTTGCGGTTGGGGATGATGGCGGTGTGGGGGATGGGGATCCCGAGGGGGTGGCGGAACAGGGCGGTCACCGCGAACCAGTCGGCGATGGCACCGACCATGGCCGCCTCGGCCGTGGCCCGCACGAACCCGAGCCAGGGCTGCGACTCCTCCAGGATGCGGGTGACGACGAAGACGGCCGTGGCCGCCAGCAGCAGGCCGGTGGCCGTGCGCTTCATCCGGGCCAGGTCGGCGGCCCGCCGAGCCTCGTCGGCGGCGGGGATGGCCGAGGTCACGCCTCCCCCTGCCCCGAGGCGGGGCGGCCACGCCGGTCGAGGAGGACGGCGGCCAGCATCAGGACCACGGCCAGGAGGAACGGGGGCCACGCCCCCCAGCGCAGGTAGAGGGTCCGGCCCGTGCGCAGGGGCATGTCCTGGGTGAGAACCTTCCGCTCGCTCACCCCCGTGCGCTGCTGGACGACGCCGTCGGCCGTCACGAAGGCAGTGAAGCCGGTGGGGGCGATCTGGGCCTCGGCCCGCCCCGTCTCGATGGCCCGCAGCCGGCTGGCCGCCACCTGCTGTGACTGCACCAGGGTGCCGGTGTAGCTCGATCCGTTGGTGGGGTTGAGGAGCAGGTCGGCCTCTTCGCCCCGGCCGTTCACGGCATCGCGGCCCCGGTCGCCGAAGAAGACCTCCCAGGAGATGACGATCCCCACCCGGGCCGGCCCGGCGTCGACGGTGTTGGACCCGGTGCCCACGATGGCTTCCTTTTCCGGGAGTGCGCTGCCGGCCAGCGGCTCCAGCAGGCTGCGGAAGGGGACGAACTCCCCGAAGGGCACCCGGCGCACCTTCTCGTAGCGGGTGGTGATGCGGCCGTCGGGGGCGAAGACGACGGCGGCGTTGCGGAAGCGGCCCTTGCCCGCGCCCTCGACCACGCCGACGATCAGGGTGGTGCGCTTGCGGCGGGCCAGTTCCGCCAGCTCCTCGCCCTCGACGGCCTCGTCGATGGGCTTGTCGATGTTCACCACGTTCTCGGGCCACAGGGTGAGGTCGGTGCCGGCGGGCACGGCCTCGGAGGCGTGGAGGTGGGCGAGGAAGACCTCCCGATCGTCGGTCTCGGCGTCGAGGGTGCCCTGCTCACCCCCGCCCTGCACGAGGGCCACGGAGACCACTTCGCCGGTGGGCTCGCCGGTGGGGGCCACGGCGGCGAGGGCCACGGCGGCGACCACGGCGGCGAGGGCCAGGCCCGCGACCGGCCAACGCCGCTCCCACGCCGCGGCCAGGGCCACGCCCCCCGTCACGGTGACGAGGGCGATGAGGAGCACCCCGCCCACCCGGGCCAGGTCGCCCAGGGGGCCTGCCACCTGGCCCATGGCCAGCTCCGAGAGCGGCACCCCGCCGAAGGGCCACCGGCCCTTGACCGCCTCGAACACGGCCCACGCCCCGGGCAGGGCCAGCCAGCGCCAGCGGCTCGCCGGGCAGGCCATGACGGCCAGGCCGAGCAGGGAGCTGAGCAGCAGAACCTCGATCACGTAGCCGGGAGGCGTGAAGTCGGCCATCCACCAGGTCGAGGGGGCGAGCATCCCGACGCCCGTCAGCATGCCCCGGCGGAAGCGGGGGGCGGCCGGGGCCCCGGCGATGGCCCGGTCGAGGAGGAACAGGCCGGCGAAGGCCAGGGGCCAGAACCCCCAGGGTGGCAGGGACAGGGCGCACAGCAGGCCACCGGTGAGGGCGGTGAGCGGCTTGCGGCCCCGCGAGGGAACCCAGGGGGGGAGGTCCATCGACGGGGCAGTCTGGCCCAGCCCGCGGCGGCGGCGGCAGCCGGGCTCATCGGACGGCAGCCAGGACCCGGTCCGCGGCGGCCTGGCCGCTGGCTACCGATGCTGGGATGCCCACGCCCCGGAGGTACATGCCGGCCAGGGCCACGGTGGGGGCGGCGTCGGCCAGGGCCACCTCGGCCGCGGCCACCCGGGCCAGGTGGCCCGGCTCGTACTGGGGAAAGGCCCCGTCCCAGCGGTGGACGTCCACCTCCGTCGGGGCCCCCCGGAGGCCGAGGATGGCCGTCAGGTCGTCGAGCACCGTGGCCACCAGGGCCTCGTCGTCGAGCAGGAGGTGGCCCTGGTCGTCGTCCCGGCCCACGGCGGCGCGGATCACTGCGGTGCCGTCGCCCCGGTCGGCGGCCAGGTGCTCCCACTTGGACGAGGCCCAGGAGCAGGCGGTGACGGCCCGGCCCGCGGTGCGGGGGACGAGCACCCCGCTGCCGGCGAGGGGGTGGCCGAGGGCGTCGGGGGGCAGGGCGAGGCGGACGAAGGCCACCGAGGCGTGCTCGATGCCCCGGAGCAGGTCGGCGGCTTCGGGAGCCAGGCCGACCACCGCCCCGGCGGCGGCGGGAGCGGGCGTGGCCACGACCACCACGTCGGCGGCGAGGACGGTGCCGTCGGTCAGGACGACGGTGGGCCCGGCCGCGACGGCGATCACGGCCGTGCCCAGGCGGACGTCGAGCCGGCCCGTCGCCTCGGTGGCGGCGGTCACAGCTGCGGGGAAGCGGGCCATGCCCCCGGCGGGAGCGGCGAAGATCGGCGCCGCCGGATCGGCTCCGGCGGCCCGGGCCCGGGCCAGCTGGGCCCGGCACGCCTCGATCAGGCTGGCATGGTCGGGGTCCCGCCGGGCCGCGTCGAGCTGGGGAGCGACGGCGGCCAGGCTCTGGCGCTCGGTCGACCCGGCGTTGATCCCACCCACCAGGGGATCGACCAGGTGGGCCAGGGCCTCGGGCCCGAGTCGGTCCCCGACGGCCTCGGCGATGGTGACGTCGCCCGGGGGCAGGGGCGTGGGCGGGTCGGTGAGGTCGCGGCGGACCCGGGCCAGGCCGTCCGGGGTGAGGAGGCCCGAGGCGGCCAGGGCCTCGAGGTCGACGGGCACGCCCAGCACCTGCGGGGGGAGGGGGCGGAGGGCGCCGTCGTGCCAGACGTGGGCGTCTCGCCGGGCCGGGTGCAGGAGGTCGTCGGCCAGGCCCACCCGGCGGGCCAGGTCGAGGGCGGCGGGGGTGCGGACGAGGAAGGCGTCGGCCCCCTCGTCCACCATCCGCCCGGCGAAGGGCGACGTGCGCAGCATCCCGCCCAGCCGGTCGGAGGCCTCGACGACGGTGACCTCGACGCCCGCCTCGGCCAAGTCGAGGGCGGCCGCCAGCCCGGTGATCCCGCCCCCGGCGACGACGGCTCGCCGGGTCGCCATCACGCCAGGGTGCGGGCCGCAGCCACGACGCGGTCGGCCAGGCCGCCCATCACGCCCGGGTCGTCGTCCACGGTGCGGGTGCGGGCGAAGGCCAGGCTCACCTCGTCGGCCATGGCCCGGGCCTCGATGTCGAGGTCGTAGCCCACCTCCAGGTGGTCGGTGACGAAGCCCTGGGGACACACGAGCACGCCCTCGGCCCGGCCCGTCTCGGCCAGGTCGCGGACCACCTGGAGGACGTCGGGTCCCCGCCAGGGCTCGGGGGTGGCTCCGGCGCTCTGCCAGGCCAGGCCCCAGCCCGCCCACATCGCCAACCCGGCGCGGCGGGCGACGGCCCGGGCGCTGGCCGCCAGCTCGTCGGGGTAGGGGTCGCCGGCCAGCGCCCGCTCGGGGAGGCTGTGGGCGGTGAAGAGCACCTTGGTGCGCTCGGGGAGCCCGGTGAGTCCGTCCGCTACGGCGGCGGCGGTGAAGGCCTCCCAGGCCGGCAGGTCGCTCCAGCTCCGGATGCCGGTGTGACGGCCCCCGGCGCCGACGACGGCGTCGCCCAGGCGGCGCTGGTACTCGCCCACGCTGGCCCCGGAGTAGTGGGGGGCGAGGACGAGGCCGACCACCCGGTCGATGCCGTCGGCGGCCAGGGCGGTGGCGGCGTCCTCGATGAAGGGGGCGGCGTGCTTCTGGCCCAGGGTGACCCGGTAGCCGCCGGGGTCCCGCTCGTCGAGGGCGGCAGCGATGGCGGCCACCTGGTCGGCGGTGCGGGCGGCGAGGGTCGACGTCCCCCCCAGGGCCTGGTAGCGGCGGGTGAGGTCGGCGAGCTGCTCGGGGGTGGGCGGCCTGCCCCGGCGGATGTGGGTGTAGTACGCCTCGACGTCGTCGGGTCCGGCCGGGGTGCCGTAGGCCATGACGACGACGCCGATGGTCACGGTGCTCCTCCCGTTCGGTTCTTGCGCCCGATCGTCGCCTTGAGAGCGATGGTCGGGCGCAAGAAGCGGTCGGGGTCGGACTCCACCCGTCCGCCGACCCCGTTCACCCGTCGACCGCCAACAGGGCGGGCTGGCCGTCGGCCCGGCCCTCCTCGTGGACGAGGGCGACCAGGCGCTCCAGCACCTCGGGGTCGGACTCGGGCAGGACCCCGTGGCCCAGGTTGAAGATGTGGCCCGGATGGCCGTCGTTGGCCCGGAGGACGGCCCGGGCCCCCTCGGCCGTGGCCTCCCAGCCCGCCACGACGAGGGCGGGGTCGAGGTTGCCCTGGAGGGCGACATCGGGATCGAGGCGACGGCGGGCGGCGTCGAGGGGGACCCGCCAGTCGACGCCCACCACGTCGGCCCCGGCCCGGCGCATGAGGGGCAGCAGCTCCCCGGTGGCCACACCGAAGTGGATGCGGGGCACGCCCAGGTCGGCCACCCCGGCGAGAACCTTGGCGCTGGCGGGGAGCACGAAGCGCTCGTAGTCGGCCGGGGTGAGGGCGCCGGCCCAGGAGTCGAAGAGCTGGACGGCCGAGGCGCCCGCCTCCACCTGGGCCCGGAGCGAAGCTATGGCTTGGTCGGCCAGGCGGTCGAGGAGCTGCTCCCACAGGGCGGGGTCGGTGTGCATGAGGGCCTTGGTGCGGGTCCACGTGCGGGTGGGGTGGCCCTCGACCAGATAGCTGGCCACGGTGAAGGGGGCCCCGGCGAACCCGATGAGAGGGACGTCGCCCAGCTCGCCTGCCACGTTCCGCACCGTCTCCAGCACGTAGGGGAGGTCGGCGTCGGGCTCGAGGGGACGGAGGCGCTCCAGGTCGCGGGCCGAGGCAAACGGGTGGTCGACCTCGGGCCCGACACCGGGTGTCACCTCCACGCCGAAGCCGATGGCCGCCACCGGGGTGACGATGTCGGAGTAGAGGATGGCGGCGTCGACGCCGTAGCGACGGACGGGCTGGAGGGTGATCTCAGTGGCCAGGTCGGGGGTGCGGATGGCGTCGAGGATGCTGCCCTCGCCCCGGATCTCCCGGTACTCGGGGAGGGAGCGGCCGGCCTGGCGCATGAACCACACGGGGACGGTCGGCCCGGGCTCACCCCGGCAGGCGCGCAGGAACGGGGCGTCGGGAGGGGGAGGCACGCCCCGAGAGTAGAGGTGTCGGCGCCGCCGAGGGCCGGCCGGGGGATGCGGCCGTCGAGGAGCGGCGTGGCGGGGACCCGCCTAGACTGTCCCCTCTTGTCCGCACTGGAGGTGCGGGCGCCTGACGGACCACCCCAGGGGACCACCCTGCACCCGGAGCTCGAGGCCGAGCAGGCCTACATCGATTTCGCCTACGAGTGCCTCGATGCCGCTCGTGAGCGCGCCAACAGCCTCCAGACCATGGTCGAGGTGGGGCGCGGGGGCACGGAACAGGCGCGCTTCGAGCGCGAGGTGATCTTCGACACCATCGCTCAGCGACTGGTGCAGCTCCACCTGGGCGATGCCGCCCTGTGCTTCGGGCGGATCGACACCGATCCCGAAGGAGTCGCCGGCAGCAACGGCAGTGGTGCCCTGCCCGGCGGGCCGAGCACCAACGGTTCGGGGCACGGTCCCGCCGGCACCTCCCCGGCCGGCGGCGACGCCTTCTACATCGGCCGGGTGGCCGTGGCCGACTCCAATCAAGAGGTGGTCGTCGTCGACTGGCGGGCCCCGGTGGCCGAGCCCTTCTACCGAGCTACGGGCCGCTCCCCGATGGGGCTGGCCCGCCGTCGCCACTTCGCCACTCGGGGCCGGAAGCTGCTCGACATCGAGGACGAGCTGTTCGGCGACCGGGCCCTGGGCTTGGGGCGGGACGACGGCATCACCGGCCACGGGGCCCTGATCGCCGCCCTGGAGACGGCCCGCTCCGGGCGCCTGGGCGACATCGTCGCCACCATCCAGGGCGAGCAGGACGAGGTCATCCGGGCCCCGATGCCGGGGGTGCTGGTCGTCCAGGGCGGGCCGGGCACGGGGAAGACCGTCGTGGCCCTGCACCGGGCGGCCTACCTGCTGTACACGCACCGGTTCCCGTTGGACGACCAGGGCGTCCTGGTGATCGGCCCCAACCGGTTGTTCCTGGGCTACATCGAGCAGGTGCTGCCGTCCCTGGGCGAGGCCGGGGTGGAGCTGGCCGTGCTGGGCGATCTCATCGACGCCGTGCGGGTGCGGGGGCGTGACGTCGCCCTCACCGCCCGGGTGAAGGGCGACGGCCGCATGGCCAAGGTGCTGGCCAAGGCCGTGCGCGACCGCAAGCGTCCCCTGCGCCGCGACCTGGTCGTGGGCTACGGGCTCACCCGGCTCCGGGTCAGTGCGGCCGAGTCGGAGCGGATCGTGGCCGACGCTCGGCGCCGGGCCCGCCACCACAACGGGGGGCGTCGCTTCGTGGAGGCCGGGCTGTGGGAGGCCCTGGCCGCCAGCAGCCGCACCCCGCTCGACGCCGGTGATGTGCGCAGCCGGCTGCGCCACGAGCCGGAGATCCGGGAGGCGCTGGAGCGGATGTGGCCGGTGCTGACGCCAGCCGAGCTCCTGCACGACCTGTTCGGCTCCCGGGGCCTGTTGGACCTGGCCGGGCGCAAGGTGCTCGACGCCGAGGAGATCGAGGCCCTCCACCGGCCCCGGTCCGAGATGGTCGATGCCGTGGTGTGGACCGTCGACGACGTGCCCCTCCTCGACGAGGCCCGGGCCCTGCTGGGGGCGACGCCCAAGGCCAAGCGCAGTGGCGACGGCGACGAGGTCCGCACCTACGGGCACATCGTGGTGGACGAGGCCCAGGATCTGTCGCCCATGCAGCTCCGCATGCTGTCCCGCCGGTCGCTCAACGGGTCGATGACGGTGGTGGGCGACATCGCCCAGTCCACCGGGGCCTGGGCCCATGCCTCATGGGACGAGGTGCTGTCCCTGCTGCCCCAGAGGCGGGAGCCCCGTCGGGCCGAGCTGACGGTGGGCTACCGGATCCCGAGGCCGAACATGGACCTGGCCGCCCGGGTGCTGGTGGAGGCGGCGCCGGAGCTGACTCCGCCCCGGTCGGTGCGGGAGGACGGCCGTCCCCCCCGGATCGTGGCTGCGGCCGGCGCCGATGGTCTCGCCGCCACGGTGGCCCGAGTCGTCACCGAGGAACGGGTGGCGGCCGAGCCCGGCAACGTGGCCGTGGTCTGTCCGACATCCTTGATGGACGAGGTGGCTGGGGCGCTGGCCCGAGCCGGGGTGGAGCACGGGGTGGCGACCGAGCACGGGTTGTCGCAGCAGGTCACGGTGGTTCCCGTCAGCATGGTGAAGGGCCTGGAACTGGACGCCACCGTCGTGGTCGAGCCGGCCGCCATCCTCGACGAGGAGCCCCAGCCGATGCGGTCCCTGTACGTGGCCCTGACCAGGGCGACGAAGCTGCTGACCATCGTCCACACCCGCCCCCTGCCCGCGGTGTTGGAGACGGGGGGAGAGGTGCCCTCCGGTGGGGTGGGGAACGCTGGGGGAGAGGTGCCCTCCGGTGGGGTGGGGAACGCTGGGGGAGAGGTGCCCTCCCGTGAGGTGGAGAACGCTGGGGGAGAGGTGCCCTCCCGTGAGGTGGAGAACGCTGGGGGAGAGGTGCCCCACCCCGAAGTGCCGCGCTGACGCCCCCGGATGGGGCATCCTTGCGGCGCCGAGGGCCTGTGTCCCGTGGATGGCCTGAACGCATTCGACTGACGAAGAGGATCACTGATGAGCAATCCCCCGCCCCCTCCTCCCGGCTCCCACGATCCGACCCAGGCTTTCCCGCCCCAGGGCGGCTACCCGTCGCCGCCTCCGCCCGGTCAGCCGGCCTACACACCTCCTCCGGGTCAGCCGGCGCCGCCTCCGGGGTTCACCCCGCCGCCGGGACAGCCGGGGTACGGGCCGCCGCCTGGGGCCCCGCCCGGCCAGCCGCCCTACGGCCAGCCCGCCTACGGCGGCGGCCCTCCCGGGGGGAAGTCGGGGATGTCGACGGGCACGATCATCGGCATCGCCGCGGTGGTGGTGCTGGCGATCATCGTCCTGGCCGGGGGGATCTTCCTCGTCACCAACAACGGTGACGACGACGACACGGCGGCCGGTACGACGGCACCGGCCACGACCCCCACCACTGCGGACGACGAGCCGACGACCACCGAGGACGAGCCGACCACGACGGAGGACGAGCCGACGACCACCGAGGAGGATCCGCCCGAAGAGCCCCAGATGGACGGGGGCACGCAGACCGTGACCGGCGACCTCGACGGCACCAACCCCGGCCGGCACGAGGTCGAGATCCCCGAAGGAGTGACGGCGACGATCACCGTCACCCCGCTCGACGACATCGACATCGTCCTGTCCGATGGGTCGGAGACCATCGACGATGCGCTCTCCGGTGAGGCCGAGACCTTCACGCTCGAGGGGCCGGTGTCGGGCACCCTCGAGGTTTCCAGCTTCTACGGCGACCCGGGCAGCTACGAGATCACCCTCGAGGAGTCCTGACCCGTGAGCGCCGGCCCCGCCGGACTCGTGGCGACGGGAGTCGCTCCGGGGCGGGCCGGCCCGCTCCCGGTTCACTCTCGTCGTCCGGTGTGAGGGGGGCGAGAGCGTGGTGGGGGAGCTGAGCCGTGGCTGACGACGCCGACGTCTCGTCCCCGTGGGGACGCCCCGGTGGGGCGGGGCCCCGGGGCGGGGCCTCGTCCGGCGTCGCTCCAGCGACCCCACCGGCCGGGGCGCCGCATGCCGGACCTTCGCCCGAGGGGCAGGTGTGGACCCCGCCGCCGTCCACCCCGGTTCCCGGTGGCGCACCGTTCGGCCCCGGCTCATCGGGTGCGGGGCTGTCGGGCCGGGCGCTCGTCGCCCTGATCGCGGTGGTCGTCATGGCCTTGGTGGCTGTCGGCTTGGGTGTGTTCTTCGTGGCGTCGGGTGATGACGATGGCGAGGTGGCGACGGAGGAGACCCGACCCGCCGGGGCCACGGAACCGGTCCCGGAGGAGACGCCCGGTTCCGAGCCGGAGGTGTCCGAGCCGACCGCCTCCGTCGACATCGGGGAGCCCGGTGAGACGGGGCCGGGCAGCTCACTGGATCTCTCGGGCACGGTGCCGGGCCTGTCGCCCGAGGCGGGGACCGAGGGCCTGGCCCCGCCCGAGGGGTTCCCCCAGCCGGAGGGGACGGTGCCTGACACTCTGACGGGAGGCCTGACCGTTCCGGGGACGGCCGCCGACGCATTGGCCTTCTACGAGGGGGCGTTGCCCGGCGCCGGCTACGCGGTGGAGCCGTCGGAGCTGCCCGGCGTGGCCGCCGTGCTAGCGGTGACCGGTGATGGCGTCACGGGCCAGCTCGTGTTCCTCGACCTGGGCCTGGGGTCCACCAGCGTGGTCTGGGTGGCCGGCTGACCCAACGGGTTGGCGCCTCCCGACCCTGCCCGGTATCGTCGTCAGTCCGCCGCGGGGTGGAGCAGTCTGGTAGCTCGTCGGGCTCATAACCCGAAGGTCGCAGGTTCAAATCCTGCCCCCGCCACCAACGAAACCGCAGTTCAGGGCCCATCCGAGAGGATGGGCCCTCCTCGTTCCCGGCCCGCCTTCTAACGGATCTTCTAACGGGAACCGGGGCTTGACATGTCCAGCCGCCGAGTGCCCTGCTCAAGCCGCTAAGGGGTTCTGTCCCGGCCGGTCCGCGCTCGGTTGAGCCTCGCTCTGGTGAGCAGGTAGACGCGGACCGCCACGAGCAGCAACGTCGTGGCCAGGTGTGCAAGGAGGCCGACGACGACAGCAGCGAGAACGCGCTCCTGCCAGCCCTGCTGTGTGATTCCGACAGCGAGCGCGGCCGCTGAGCACATGGCTGCAACGAGTGCTGCGTTCCTTACGCGTAGGTACTACGACGCAATCGCGCAACACCGCATCCGGCTGCTGCTGGGCGCGATCGACCACCAGCTTCGCCATGAAGATCCGAACGAGCCGCCAGCCACCATCAACTACGACTCACTGCAGATCGAACACGTGATGCCGAAGTCATGGAAGGCGCACTGGCCGATCGTCCGAGGTGACGGAGCCGTTGTCGAGACCGACGAGTCTGATCCTCTCTGGACGAGCCTCGCTGTAGAACGGACCCGCGCCGTCGACCGGATCGGGAATCTGACTCTGGTCACAGGCACCTTCAACCGCGGAGTCTCCAACCTCGGTTGGTCGAGCAAGAAGCCGGAGTTCGAGAAGCAGAAGTCCCTGGTGATCAACTACGGGATCGCGCAGAGCGACGTTTGGGACGAGGCACAGATGGCTGCTCGGTCCAAGCAGCTGGCATCCGCGGTGTGCCGACTCTGGCCATCACCAGAGACCCTGCTGAGCGCTGTTGAGCCTGCCCAGCCGGATGGATGACGAGCCTGTCGCTGAGCGCCCTCGCAGCGTCTGGCTCGTGACGTGACGATGGCCGGGAGCGGGCTCCCCGAGACCGACGTCGCCCGAGTCCGACGGTGGGTGGCGGAGCAGAACGAGCGGATCGGAGAGCACATTCACGAGATGCGCGTCGAGATGGACGTCGATGCTCGGGCGATCACGATCCTCGAGTGCCGGCCGCCGTGGCGTGAGGACTGCGGGCCCGAGTGGACCCGCCAGGAGATCGCTCGCATGCGGTACACGAAGTCGACCAGGGTCTAGACGCTCTACTGGCCCGACCGCCACAGTAGGTTCCACCGCTACGAAGAACTCGACCCCACGCCGACGGTCGACCGGCTGCTCGCCGAGATCGAGGCCGACCCCATATGCATCTTCTGGGGCTGAGGAACCGGCTACCTGGTCGTCGAGGCGACCCGACGGGCCACGGTGGCGCATCGCTGGGCCCTCTCGACCGCCTTGGCGGCGACGGATGGTGCGATGTCGTCGGGCTCGTACTCGGCTTTCGTCTTGAGCGGAAGGAGCCGGCGCAGCTCGCGCTCGACCTCGGCGCCGTCGGGGCCTGCCTGGCGGAGAAGGGCGAGCACCTGGTCGTGGTCCTCGCCGGCGGCTCGCTTGCCGAGGCGAGCGCCGCAGACGGCGTCGGCGGAGTTGATGCCGGCGTGGATGGCGAGGCTCGTGGCGGCGATGTTGCGGCCTGCTTCGAGATCGCTGGCCGCGGCCTCGGCGAACTCCGCCGCCTTGGCGGCGTAGGCGCGGACCTGCGCAGCCGACACCGGCCTGGTGCGACCGGGCTTAGCCACTGCGTACCGCCCGGAGCTCATCGATGCCGAGGCCGTGGACCACACGCCCGTCACGCCGGATGTCGGACCACACCTGGGTGCGGCCGGCGAGCTTCGTGGCCGCCTCGTCCGCGCTCACTTCGAGGATCTCGACCGGGTTGCCGGTGAGTCGTCGAACCTCACGGCGCCAGAATTCGAGCGAGGCCGACCACGCGTCGTCGTCCTCGTCGACCTCGGCGGGTCGGACGACGACGACGTCGATGTCGCTGTCGGCCACGGCTTCCCGTCGGGCGAACGATCCGAAGACGATCACGCTCACAGGCGGGTGGGGGAGCGCTCCGGTCAGTCGACCCATCTCGTCCAGCACGGTGTCGGTCGAGCGGGCGAGGGCGAGCAGTGCCCGACAGGCGACGTGCTCGGGCACGAGCCGGAAGAGGGATGCCGGCGGCACCTCCCGTCGCTCGACGACGCCGAGCGCGATCAGGTCGGGCAGCAACCGGGACGCCTGGGCCTGGCTGACCCCGGCGAGCTGGGCGATGGTCCGCAGATTCAGCTCGGCCGTGGTCTCGGCCAGGACGGCGAGCACCCGCCCCTGGGCGCCTGGCACGATGGCCTCGATCGGTCGCACAAAGTCCACGACGCCAGGCTACTCAATAGCCAGCAGAAATGGAACAATCCTTCCATTCATGAGCGATATCGGCCGGCGGCTCGTGAAGCCCGGCTGTCGGAAGGCGACCGGCCGCCAGCCGATCGCCCCCGCCCTCAGGGGGCCTGACTTCTAACGGATCCTCTAACGGACGGGCCGTCACGAGCCGCTTCTGACCGGATCCAGCGGGACAGGCTGGCACGAGAAACAGCAGGTCATCGGCACATTCCGTCATGGAGCGACACGAGCCGGTACGGCCTCGAAGCACCTCATAACCCGAAGGTTGCAGGTTCAAATCCTGCCCCCGCCACCACATAGCTGCAACCGAGCCTCAACCGTGGCTATTTCCTCCACGAGATTGAGTTGCAGTGCGAGTCCGAGGGTCCGGTAAACCCGGGCCCTCGATTCGCGTTCTGCGTTGGCCAGAAGGCCGGCTAGGCCGCTGGCGTGGTCTAGGACCGTCTCGATCTCGGAAGGGCTCAGCGGAGCGGGGCCACGGTTGTCATCTGGCAGACCAGAACCTCCAGGGATCCCAGGCCGATTCACCACTACGGCAGGGACAACGTCTCCGGTCGTCACACCTAGGACGCCTCTCGACCGTGAGCATCTCCACCAGGGCCTGGCGTGGCACCCCGCCCGATCGAGATGCTCGATCGGCGATGATTTCTGCGACCGTCTCCGGTCGACACGTCACAGGCCCATCCGAGTCCGGGAGGAACCGTGAACGAACAGACCGCCAACGCCCTGCCCCCCGTCGTCGACCGGCAGACGTGGCAGGCCGCGCTCGATGACCTTCGAGTACGGGAGAAGGCCGCCACCCGGGAGCTCGACTCCATCGCCGCACAACGCCGCCGGCTGCCGATGGTCGAGCTCCCGGACTACACGCTGATCGGTCCGGAGGGTCCGATCCGACTGGTCGACGTGTTCGACGGGCGCTCGCAGCTCATCGTCTACAACCACATGTGGTCCGACGGTGCGGAGTGGCAGTGCGGCGGCTGCACCTCGCTGACGTCGCAGTACGTGCGGCTGGGCGCCCTGGACAATTACGACGCCCGCTTCGTCATCGTCACCAACGGGCCCATCGACGAAGCGCTGGCCTACAAGGCCAAGGTCGGCAACCAGATGGACTGGTACTCGTCGTCGGAGAGCGCGTTCGGCGCCGACGTGGGCGCCCCGCCCGGGGCAGGCTTCGCGGTGAACGTGTTCCTCCGCGACGGCGACACGGTGTACCGCACCTGGCACACCGACGGCCGCGGCACCGAGCAGCTCAGCTACACCTTCGCGTTGGTCGACATCCTGCCGTGGGGTCGCCAGGAGGAGTGGCAGGACTCACCCGACGGTTGGCCGCAGTCGCCCACCTACTCGAAGTGGCTCGACTCCCCCGATGTCGCCCGGCTGTACGGCCCGAACCGAGACGGGTGACGGACGACAGTGGTGGTGGCGTCCCGGGAGCACCGTCGGCGGCCTCGGTGGCTCGGATCGTTCGCCAGGACAGAGGTCGTCGCCTCGTGTGGTGGGCGTGGGCCTCGGGCGTCCAGGCCGTTCGACCTCGGGCATCGGGTGCAGCGACACGACAGCATTCGACGCCGTGCGTCTGAATCAGACGTTGGTCGGCGATGAGAAGCGCCTCATTCGGTCGCCGATGCTGCGTCAGCCCCCGTCGTGGCCGCTGAGCACTCGGGGAGAGCTGTGAGCGATCAGAGAGTGTCGTCGCGGAGCACGTCGAGGTTGCGGAACGTCGCCGGCCCGTCGCAGAGCTCCGCCATGCGTTGGGCGAACTCGCCGGTCTCGGGTAGTTCGGAGTTCGCCATCGCCACCTCGTAGGAGGGGAACTCGACGATCTGGACGTAGACGCCGTCGTTGTCGCGGTCGCGGCAGCTCAACCCATGGGTCGGCGTGCGCTTGCCCTCCGTTGCCGTCATCCACTCATCCATGATCGTGTCGATCTCGTCGTACTTCGAAGTCTTGAACTCGATGATCTGTACGAAAGCCATTGTCGTCGTCTCCCGATAGCCGGCTGCAGGTCACGACCCTACGACTCCGGGTGACGCGCCGCCCGGGTGCGTCGCTGCTGAAGATGGAGGCTCGGCGGTGGATGGCGTCGCGCCGCGACCGGGGAACCAGCTCGGGCGTGTGTGCGTCGGAGGAACGGATGGTCGACTTCACGGAGCTGGTGGAATCCGAGAGCCGGGGCCTGGTCGCGGCCGTGACGGCGATCATCGGCGACGAGGGGGTGTGGCCGGCGGCCAGTGCCCTCCCCCGAGACCAGGCCATCGCCATCGCCCTGCGGTACGGCGCCGACCTCGGCGTCGAGGACATGGCCGAGACCCTGGGATCGATCGTCCCGGCGGTGAAGCCCCTCCTCCATCGAGGCCGGGCGACGCTCCGGTCGTCACCCACCATGCAGTCGTATGCGGACCGAGGAGCAGATCCCTCATGAACGATCAGATCGACCCCGTCG
Source organism: uncultured Iamiaceae bacterium (assembly GCA_964643485.1). GTDB lineage: Bacteria > Actinomycetota > Acidimicrobiia > Acidimicrobiales > Iamiaceae > Iamia. The sequence continues at coordinate 29,490 of CAZXRA010000288.1, forward strand.
ACCCCGTCGCCGATGGTGACGACGACCCGGTGCTCTCGGCGGCCGGGGAACGGCTCCGGGGGCGGAGCCGTTCGATCGCACCGTCGACCGTAGAGGTTGCGGTGCTGCGCCGGCGCGTCCGGCGTCTGGGCGTGCTCACGGTTGCCTCGTTCGCCCTCGTCGGCCTGCTGATCGTGGGACCGGACGGGGGATCCGACACCCCGAGGGCGAGCGGCCCGCCGGGGGCTCCGTCGCCGGAGGAGGTCGAGCTCCTCCTCGCCTCGCTCGACGACCAGCCCGTCGACCCGACCCAGGTGCAGCTCGTGAGCACGGTGTCGACCTTCCCCGACTGCGACGCCCTGGTCGGCGACCTCCGGAGGGTCGGCGCCGAGCACGTGGGCAGCCGGGGCTTCGGCGGGTTCACCGATGGCTTCGAGACGTGGGCCGTGGGGGAGGACGACAGCGCGGGCCGGGCCCCCGACGCCACCGCCAGCCTCGACCTCCAGAACGGGGCGGGAGCGGACGGAGGGACGACGTTGGGCACGAACGTCCAGGTCGCAGGGGTGGACGAGCTGGACTTCGTGAAGGCGGCCGGGAACCTGATCTACGACCTCGACGGCAAGGGCAACCTCCGGATCACCGACGCCGAGGCGTTCCGGGTGCTGTCGACGCTCGACGTCACTCCCGCATCGCCGGGGACCGACGGCGAGGGTGAGAGGTCGGGGCCCGTCGACGAGACGCAGGTGACCGACCTCCTCGTGGCGGACGGACGGGTCGCGATCTTCGGCGCCGAGCTCGAGGTCTCCGAGCCTGTCGCGGGCGATCCCTCGGCGACGAGGGCATCGACCTCCTTCATGACCGTCACCTTCGTGGACGCCACCGACCCAGCTGCGCCGACGGTCACCGATCGGGTCCGCGTGGAGGGCTCGCTGGTGTCGGCCCGCCTCGTCGACGGCGAGGTTCGCCTCGTGACCACGTCGCACATGGCCGACCTCGGGTTCGTCATGCCGACCACACCGACCTCCGTCGCCAAGGCCCTGGAGCAGAACCGGCGATCGGTCGCCTCGTCGGTCGTGGCGGACTGGATCCCGGATTGGCAGCGTGACGGCGAGGGCCCCGAGCCGCTCGTGCCGTGCGAACGCGTGCACGTGCCGGACACCTTCGCCGGTGTCGCCATGACCTCCATGGTCACCTTCCCGCTCGGTGCCGATCGGTTCGCGCCCGCCGCCACGTCGTTCCTCGCCCCGGCCACCACGCTCTACGCCGGCCTGGAGAAGGTGGCGATCAGCTCCGAGGTGTGGGTGGACCCGATCGATCGGGACCGCCTCGACTTCGACGACTGGCAGACCGCGGTCCACGAGTTCGCCTTCACCGACGACGACGCACCCACCTACGTCGGGTCGGGCATCGTCGAGGGTTCGACCGTCGGGCAGTTCGCCTTCGGCGAGATCGGCGGTTCCCTCGCCGTGGTCACCACGGAGGGCACACCGTGGGAGCAGGATCCCGACGTCACCATCGACCTGACGATCCTCACGCCCGACGGCGACGGGGGGCTGGCCGAGACGGCGCAGGTCGCCGACCTCGCCGACGGGAGGGGAGGAGTCGCCGCGGTGAGGTTCGTCGCGGGCCGGGTCCTCGTCTCGACCGGGCTCTTCGGGCGCGAGGTCCTCGTGATCGACGTGACGGATCCCGCCGCGCCCCGCCGGGCGGGCAGCCTCGGCGTCCCCGGCACCGTCGGCTACTTCCATCCCCTCCCCGACGACCGCGCCCTCCTGGTCGGCTCCCGCACCGACGAGGTCGGCGAGGGGGAGGCCCGTCAGAGCCGGAGCTGGGTGCAGGCCCACCTGCTGGATGTCGGCGACGCCGACGCGCCCCGCATCGTCGGTACCTGGGAGAGGCCATGGGCGGCCGCCGAGGTGGAGGGTGACCACCATGCCTTCACCTACTGGCCCGACCGCCAGTTGGCCATGTGGGGGCTGTACGACACCACGCCGAACGTCCCCGACCAGACCAACGAGGCGATCGTGCTCAGCACCGACGGCGGGGTCTCCGAGGTGGCTGTTCCCGTCGCCAACAAGCCGAACGAGGTGCCTTCGCCCTGCCCGACCGTCGACGTCACCGACCCGGAGGCCCGGCAGATGATCGGTCGGCGCGACGTGGTGTTGGGCTGCGCGACCGGCACGGCCGACGTCGAGTGGCCTCGCTACCAGTGCTACGGCGTCGACGATGCCACGGTGGCGAGGTTCGTGCCCGAGAAGGCACGGGACACGTCCTTCTTCGTGTGCTCACCGGCCTCGCCGCCCACGGTCCGCCGCGTCCTGGTCGTGGCCGGGACACCGATCCTCCTCACCGACCAGACGCTCGAGGCCCTCGATCCCCGCACCTTCGCGTCCACCTCGGTCACGTACCACCCCTCGGGCGGCATCTGAGTACGACGACCGGGGGAGAGGGCCCGGGATCGGCTAAAGTCAAACGGCCCCTGAAGCCATCGGCGGCGCCTCCTGGTCAGAGGTCCCCCAAGGAGCCGATACGGGGAACACCCGCTCGGGTGACGTGCACATCGGGAGATGCCCGACTGCGTCGGCCCGAAACCCCCCTTCTCCCGGGATCCGCGGCCGATGCCGCGCTCCTGGACCCTTCCCGCCCCATCAGCGCCGGATCCGTCCGCGGAAACCCCAGCACCTGGTGGAGGCTCCGGCTGGCCAGCCGGAGCCCGTCCCCACGTGAGAGGACCAGCCACCATGGCACCCAGGAAGAAAGCGACACCCCGCCCGTCGAACCCCTATGGGACGTCGACGACGGACCCCGACGAGCTCAGTCCCGCCAATCGCGTCGCCCACGAGATCCTCGTGCAGCGGGGCGACCTCCTCCCCTCGATCGAGCGCATCATGGGCGCCGGGCTCCCCGAAGAGGGCGCCGTCCAGGCCCTGACCCTGTTCCGCGACGCCCTGGTCCAGCCCGGTGACCCGAACCGCGACCCTCGCGTCGCCATCGCCGCGGCCACCGACGACCAGGTCTCTCAACCATGAGCCAGGCCAGCTTCGCCAAGCGCCAGCGCGAGAAGGCCCGCAAGGAGAAGGCCGCGGCCAAGGTGGAACGGCGGGCCGAGCGCCAGGCGAGCGCTGACGAAGCCGTTCCGCCAGCTCCACAGGGCGACGAGAACGCCCTCCTGGCCGATCTCGCCGATCTGCACGCCCGCTTCGCCGACGGTGACATGGACTTCGACGACTTCAGCGCCGCCAAGGAAGAGATCACCAGGCGTCTGCAGGTCTAGCAACGGGAGACAGGCGCCCGTCTGGATCCCGAGATGTCACGCCGCTCGGGCGGCCTTGCCGATCCCGTTAGGCCGATCGACGTGGCACCATCGGGGCGGTGACCGGCAGCCTCGACACGACGCCGCAGTTGCGCGACCTGGCGTTGCTGCGGCGCGTGCGTGATCGGATGGATCGGGAGTACGCCCAGCCGCTGAACGTCGAGGCGCTGGCCCGGGGCGTGCACATGTCGGCCGGGCACCTCAGCCGCCAGTTTCGGCGGGCCTACGGCGAGTCGCCGTACTCCTACCTGATGACGCGGCGCATCGAGCGGGCCATGGCCCTGCTGCGGCAGGGGGACATGAGCGTCACCGACGTCTGCTTCACCGTCGGCTGTTCGTCGCTGGGCACCTTCAGCACCCGCTTCACCGAGCTGGTCGGCGTGCCGCCCAGCGTCTACCGGCGGGAGGCAGCGCGGGCGACGGAGGGGATGCCGCCGTGCCTGTCCCGGCAGGTCACGCGACCGGTCAGGAATCGAGAAGCACGATCCCCGAGCCCTCTCTAGGGTCGCCGTCATGGACATCAGCATCCACGCCACCTTCCTCCCGCACAGCGACCCCGAGGCCTCCCTGGCCTTCTACCGTGACGTCCTCGGCTTCGAGGTCCGCAATGACGTGGGCTACGAGAACATGCGCTGGATCACGGTCGGTCCCCCCGGCCAGCCCACGTCCATCGTCCTGACGCCGCCCGCCGCCGACCCCGGCATCACCGACGAGGAGCGCCAGACCGTCACCGAGATGATGGCCAAGGGCACCTACGCCAGCATCATGTTCGCCACCCCCGACCTCGCCGGCACCTTCGAGCGCATCCAGGCCCACGACGTCGAGATCGTCCAGGAGCCGACCGACCAGGACTGGGGCGCCCGCGACTGCGCCCTCCGCGACCCCGCCGGCAACATGATCCGCATCCAGCAGCTCAGCTGACGCCAACCCCGAGACCCGCGAGGACCATGGCCAAGAAGACGACCACCACGGCACCGGCGCCGCACCCGGCCGACACCCACGACCTGATCCGCGTGCAAGGGGCGCGGGAGAACAACCTCAAGGACATCAGCGTCGAGCTCCCGAAGCGCCGGCTGACGGTGTTCACCGGGGTCTCGGGCTCGGGCAAGAGCTCGCTGGTCTTCGCCACCATCGCCGCCGAGTCGCAGCGGCTCATCAACGAGACCTACAGCGCCTTCGTCCAGGGCTTCATGCCCACCCAGGCCCGGCCCGACGTCGACGTCCTCGACGGCCTGACCACGGCGATCATCGTCGACCAGGAGCGGCTGGGGGCCAACCCCCGCTCCACCGTCGGCACCGTCACCGACGCCAACGCCATGCTGCGGATCCTCTTCAGCCGCCTCGGCCAGCCCCACATCGGCCCGCCCAACGCCTACTCCTTCAACGTCCCGTCGGTGACGGCCAGCGGCTCGATCACCGTCGAGCGGGGCGGCAAGACGAAGCGGGAGAAGGCCACCTTCAACCGCCTCGGCGGGATGTGCCCCAACTGCGAGGGGCGAGGGGCGGTCAGCGACTTCGACCTGACGGCGCTGTACGACGACACCAAGTCGCTCAACGAGGGCGCCCTCACCATCCCCGGCTACAGCATGGACGGTTGGTACGGGCGCATCTTCCGGGGCTGCGGCTACTTCGACCCCGACAAGCCGATCAAGAAGTTCACCAAGAAGGAGCTCCACGACCTCCTCTACCGGGAGCCCACCAAGATCAAGGTCGAGGGCATCAACCTCACCTACTCGGGGCTGATCCCGCAGATCCAGAAGTCGTTCCTGGCCAAGGACCGGGAGGCGATGCAGCCCCACATCCGGGCCTTCGTCGAGCGGGCCATCGCCTTCACGACCTGCCCGGACTGCGAGGGCACGGGCAGCGTGAACGACATCGACCTCACGCAGCTGTTCGACGCCTCAAAGTCGCTATTGGAGGGTCCGTTCACGATCCCGGGGTACAAGGCAGATGGCTGGGAGGTGCGGATCTTCGCCGAGTCGGGCTTCCTCGACCCGAACAAGCCGATCCGCGACTACACCGACACCGAGCTGCACGACTTCCTCCATCACGAGCCGACGAAGGTGAAGTTCAACAACATCAACCTGACTTACGAGGGA